>NZ_JBGTYN010000032.1:0-33113 GCF_041730275.1 Comamonas sp. SY3
ACCGCCCACCATGACCCAGGAAATGGCCTTGGCCTTAAGCGCGTCCTCGGCGGTGTCGGCGGCTGCGAAGCGGTAGCTCTGCACATACGCGCCGTAGAAGCCCGCCAGGAAGGTGCCGGCGCAGAAGATCCAGAACGAGGCCAGCATGATGCCCAACGCGGCGATCAGGCCCGAGGCCACGCCGAAGCCGACCCCCACCACGTATCCGTTGCGGCGGCCATGGTGCCGCATGATGAAGGCGGCAGGCAAGGTGCCGATGGCAAGACCCAGGCCGAACAGACTCACGGGCAAGGTGATCCAGGCCGAATTCTTGGCAAGCTGCTGGCCGACCAGCCCACCCAGCGACATCACGATGGGCGCGCTGGCGCCGCCGAGCGCCTGCGCGGCGGTGAGAACGCCGATGTTTCGGCGCGTGATGCTCTGGTCGGTCATGGGCGTCTTTCTTATTCGTTTGTCTGGCCGGAAATATTACACGCATGAATATATATTCAGTTATATGGACATGCGATGCTCACGAACCATCGCGAGCCGGTCCATCCTCGGAAGCCCCGGCGGAAGCAGCACCGTGCAGGGCCAATGCGAGCAGGTGCTCTTTCACCTGGATCAGTTGCTCCATGCGTTCCTCAACACAGGCGAGATGGCCTTGGACAGCCTGCCTTAGCAGCTCAGGTTCCAGGAACCCCTCATGTGCCCAACCCAGTAGGCGGCGCACGTCATCCAGGCCGATTCCCGAGGCACGGTAGTTGCGAATCAGGTGAAGCCGTTCGACATGGGCCGGGCCATAGCGCCGATAGTTGTTGCGTGACCGCTCCGGGGCTTGCAACAGGCCCTCCCGCTCGTAGAACCGAATGTTCTCCGGGGGGGTGCCCGTCAAGCGCGCAAGTTCACCGATCCTCATCCGGTTCTCCGTGCGCAACGATGGGGAACGCCGCCGTTGCGCATAGCCCTTATCCCGGCGACCGGGCGGATGGTTGCCCGGTGGCGCCCGATTGCACCGTGTGCTCAGTCCAGCCGCCACCCAGCGCCTTGTAGAGGTGGATGAGGTTGTTCAGCCGCGTCAGGCGCGTGCGCACCAGGGTCTGCTGCGCACCGTACTGTGTGCGTTGCGCATCGAGCAAGGTGAGGTTGTCGTCCACGCCTTCCTGGAAGCGTTGCTCGGCTAGTTGGTAGGCTTTCTGGCTAGCCGCTACCAGGAGCTGCTCCGAGCGGATCTGCTCATCAAGCGTGCGCTTGCCCGCCAAGCCGTCAGCCACCTCAGCAAAGGCCGCCTGGATAGACTTCTCGTAGTTGGCGATTTCGATCCTCTTTTGTACCTGTGCCACGTCCAGATTGGCTCGCAACGCGCCGCCGCGGAAGATGGGCAGCGTGATCTGCGGCAGGAAGCTCCAGGCCCGCGAGCCCGAATCGAACAGGCCGTCCAGCGAAGCGCTGGCCGTGCCCGCCGAGCCCGTGAGGCTAATCGTCGGGAAGAACGCGGCCCGCGCCGCGCCGATGTTGGCGTTGGCGCCGATCAGCATCTGCTCGGCGGCGCGGATGTCCGGCCGACGCGCGAGCAGTTCGGACGGCAGGCCGCTCGGCAGGTCGGTCGGCACGATGTCGTCCGGCAGCGCCACGGCCTCGTCAAGCTGCCGGGACAGCTCCGGCGTCAGCGGCTGGCCCAGCAGCAGCACCAGCGCGTTGCGGTCCTTGGCCGCCTGCCGCGTGTAGGCGGCGCGGTTGGCCTCGGCGGTGCGCAGCGCGATCTCCGCGCGGCGCAGGTCGAGCTGCGTGGAATTTCCCGCTTCCACCAGTTGGGTGGTCAGGTCATAGGAGCGCTTCTGTGTGGCGAGGGTGTCGCTCGTCAGGCGCAGCAGTTCCTGGTCGGCGCGCAGCGTGAGGTAGGCGCTGGCCACCTCGGACACCAGGCTCATCTGCGTGGCGATGCGGGTCTCGTCGAGGGCCAGGTAGGACGCCAGCGCCCGGTCGTTGAGGCTGCGGATGCGGCCCCACAGGTCCAGCTCCCAGGCGGCCGTCACCCCGGCCACGTCGTAGCGCCGGAGCACGTCGCTTTGCCCCGTGGTACTGAGGTCGGCCGGTACGCGCTCTGACGCGCCGCGGGCGGAAACGCCCAGGTTCGGCAGCATCTCGGCACGCTGGATACGGTACAGCGCCTGAGCCGCCTCCACGTTGAGCGCGGCTTTGTGCATGTCGCGGTTGTTCTCCAGCGAAATGCCGATCAACTGCTGCAGCAGCGGGTCGCGGAAGAAGTCCCGCCAACCGATCTCGGCCGTGATCGCGTCGTCGGGCGTCGCGGCCGCCAGTTCCACATAGGCCGCGCCCGAGGGATAGGCCGTGTCGATCGGCGCTGCGGGCCGGTCATACTTCGGTGCCATGGAGCAGCCAGCCAGCGCCGCCGCGAGGGCGAGCGGCGCCAGCGTCCTGGCGGGTCGTGTGAATGCGAAAGATGTTTTCATGTCGTATGTCCTCCTGGCCGTCATGCGTGCTGGTCGGTCATGCCGCCACGGGCATGGCGCGCTTCGCGGCGCAGCGCCAGCTTGCGCACCACAACGTAGAACACCGGCGTCAGCACCAGGCCGAATACCGTCACGCCCAGCATGCCGGCGAACACCGCGATGCCCATGGCGTGGCGCATCTCGGCGCCCGCACCGCTGGCCAGCACCAGCGGCACCACGCCAGCGATGAAGGCGAACGACGTCATCAAGATCGGGCGCAGCCGCAAGCGCGCGGCTTCGAGCACGGCTGCCAGCGGATCGGCCCCTTCGCTTTCCTTCGCGCGGGCGAACTCCACGATCAGGATCGCGTTCTTGGCAGCCAGGCCGACCAGCACCACGAAACCGATCTGCGTGAAGATGTTGTTGTCGCCCCCAGAGAGCCAGACGCCGGCGATCGCCGAGAGCAGCGCCATGGGTGCAATCAGCAGCACAGCGAACGGCAGCGACCAACTGTTGTACTGGGCCGCCAGGAACAGGAAGGCGAGCAGCACCGCCAGCGCGAAGATGTAGATCGCCGTGTTGCCAACCCGTTTTTCCTGGAAAGTCAGGTCCGTCCATTCGTAGGTCATACCGTCCGGCAGCGATTCGCTCACGATCTTCTCAATCGCGGCGGTGGCCTGGCCGGACGAGTAGCCCGGCGCTGGCCCGCCGCTGATGTCGGCCGAGGGAAAGCCGTTGTAATGCATCACCCGGTCGGGGCCGGAACTGCGCTCGATGGTCGCGATCGCGCTCAGCGGGATCATGTCGCCCGCTGCATTGCGCACCTTGAGCATGCCTATGTCCTCAGCCTGCATGCGGAACTGCGCATCGGCCTGGGCCATGACCCGGTAGGTGCGACCGAAGCGGTTGAAGTCGTTGACGTAGAGCGAGCCAAGGTTGACCTGCAGGGTGTCGAACACCTCGGTCAGCGATACGCCCTGCGACTTGGCCTTCACCCGGTCGATGTCCACCTGCAACTGCGGCGCATTGGTCTGGAAGCTGGCGAGCATGTTCGCCAGCTCGGGCGCCTGCATGGCCTTGCCCATGATCTGGCCCTGTGCCTGCGCAAGCGCCTCGGGACCCAGGCCCGCCCGGTCCTCGATCTGCAGCTTGAAGCCGCCCATCGAACCCAGGCCCGGCACCGGCGGCGGCGGGAAGATGCCAACGAAGCCGTCCGGGATCTGGCTGAACTTGCCCATGAGCTTGCCCTGGATGGCGAAGGCCGACAGCGACGGGTCCTTGCGCTCATCGAAGGGCTTGAGCATGGCGAACATCAGCGCGGTGTTCGGCTGGTTCACCGGTCCATTGACCGACAGGCCCGGGAAGGCCACCACGCTCTCGACGCCCGGCTCAGCCAGTGCGATCTTGGTCATCTCCTTGACGACCGCCTCGGTGCGATCCAGCGAGGCGCCGGTCGGAAGCTGGGCGATGCCCACGAGATAGTACTTGTCCTGGGCCGGCACGAAGCCCGCAGGCACCTTGTGGAAGCCCAGCCAGGTCAGGCCCAGGAAGCCGACGTAGAGCAGCAGCACGATGGCGCTGCCGCGCACCGCGCGGCGCACGCCCCCGACGTAGGAATTCGAGGCGCGATCGAAGAAGCGGTTGAAGCGGCGGAAGAAGCCGCCGAACACGCCGTCGATGATGCGCGTGAGACGATCGGGCTTGGCCGCGCCGTGGTGCGGCTTGAGCAGGATGGCGGCCAGCGCTGGCGACAGCGTAAGCGAGTTGATCGCCGACAGGATGGTCGAGAACGCGATGGTTAGCGCGAATTGGCGATAGAACTCGCCCTGCAGCCCCGACAGGAACGCCGAGGGGATGAAGACCGCTGCCAGCACCGAGGTGATGGCCAGGATCGGGCCAGTCACTTCATCCATCGCCTTGCGCGCCGCGTCCTTGGGTGATTCGCCCAGCGCTATGTGGCGCTCCACGTTCTCCACCACCACGATGGCGTCATCCACCACGATGCCGATGGAGAGCACGAGGCCAAACAGCGACAGCGTGTTCAGCGAGAAGCCGAACATGTGCATCACCGCGAACGTGCCGACCAGCGAGACCGGCACGGCGATCAGTGGAATGATCGACGCGCGCCAAGATTGCAGGAACAGCACCACCACGATCACCACCAGGAAGATGGCCTCCAGCAGCGTGACGGCGACGGACTGGAGCGAGGCGCGCACGAAGACCGTGGGGTCGTAGGCGACGCTATACTCAATGCCGTCGGGGAACTTGGCTTGAAGTCGGTCCATTGCCGCGCGCACCGCGCTAGACACATCCAGCGCGTTCGCGCCCGGGCTCTGGATGATCTGTATCCCCACCGCCGGCTCGCCATTGAGCAGGCTGCGCAAAGAGTAGGAATCGGCCCCCATCGAGATGCGGGCGACATCCCGCAGGCGAGTTACCTGGCCGTCGGCGCCCGTCTTCACGACGATCTCGCCGAATTGCTCCTCGCTCGACAGTCGGCCCAGAGTGTTGACCGTGACCTGGAACGCCGCCGAGGCATCCGGCTGCTGACCAACCGAACCAGCGGCAACCTGTATGTTCTGCTCGCGGATGGCGGCAACCACGTCGCTCGCGATCAGCCCACGAGCAGCGACCTTGGCGGGTTCGAGCCAGACCCGCATCGAATACTCCCCGGCGCCCCAGACTAGGACATCGCCGACGCCTGGCGTACGAGCCAGCTCATCCTTCACATGAAGTGTGGCGTAGTTGGAGACGTACAGCGGATCATATCGACCTCCAGGCGAAAGCAAATGCACCACCATGAGAACGTCCGGCGACGTTTTCTCGGTGACAACACCGATGCGCTGAACTTCAGGCGGTAGGCGCGGCAACGCCCGCGAGACCCGGTTTTGCACCTGGATCTGCGCAATGTCGGCGTTGATATGCTGCTCGAAGGAGACGGTGAGCACCATTTTCCCGTCGGTGGACATCTGAGACTGCATGTACATCATGCCTTCTACGCCGTTGATCGCCTGCTCCAGCGGTGATGCCACGGTATCGGCGATCACTTGCGGGTTGGCACCGGGATAGCTAGCGGTGACCTGCACCGTGGGAGGCGTGACCTGCGGGTATTCGCTCAGCGGCAGCTGGAAGTAGCTGATCGCGCCTGCGATCAGCATCAGCACCGACAGGACGATGGCGAAGATCGGCCGGTTGATGAAGAAGCGGGGGAAATTCATTTGCGGGCCTCCGCCGAGCCGGCCGCGCCGTCAGCCTTGGCGGGGTCCGCGCCACCGGCCTTGGCAGGCGCCGCAGCGGGAGCCGGAGCGTTTGCCGCAGCCTTGGTCGCGCCGGCCGCGCCGGCGGCCGGTGCCGCGGGCGCCTGCATGGGCACCATGCGCGGCGTGACCGCCATGCCGGGGCGCACGAGGCCCTTGATGATGATCTTCTCACCGGCCTGCAGGCCGCCGTTGATGACGCGCAGCCCGTCCACCACCGGCCCCAGTTCGATGGGCCGGTACTGGGCCTGGTTGTTCTCGCCCACAACCAGCACGTAGTTGCGCCCTTGGTCGGTGCCCACGGCCTGATCGTCGATCAGGACGGCCTCGCGCGCCGCGCCGGTGGACAGCTTGGCCCGGGCGAACATGCCGGGTGCCATGCGCCCATCCGGGTTGGGCACAACGGCGCGCGCGCGGATCGTGCCGGTGCTTCGGTCAATGGTGTTGCCGACGAAGTCAAGCGCGCCCTTGTGCGGGAAACCCTTGTCCGTGGTCAGCCCGAGCTGCACGGGCAGCGAAGCCTTGCTACCGGCGCCCGCAGCGGGCCGCGAGCGGCTGACGACGTTGAGATAGGTGGCCTCATCAATGTCGAAGTACACGTGCAACGGGTCGATGGATACGATCGTGGTCAGCAGCGTGGCCGCGCCGGCGCCGCCACCGCTGACCAAGTTGCCCTCGGTCACGAGCACGCGGTCGACGCGCCCGGCGATGGGCGCAGTGACGCGGGCGTAGGACAGGTCCAGCTGAGCCGCAGCAACGGCGGCCTTAGCCGCCTGCACCTGAGCCTGGCGCGCGTTGCGTGCGGAGGCGGCATCGTCATAGGTCTTGCGCGCGACGGCGCCGGTCGCCACCAGGCGCTCGGCGCGGTCAAAGTCGGCCTGGGCCTGGCTGGCCAGCACCTCGGCCTGACGCAGTTGCGCCACGGCCGTGTCGAGCGCAACCTGGAACGGCCTCGGGTCGATCTGGAACAGCAGTTGGCCCTTGCGCACGAGGCTACCTTCGGGAACGCTCACCGCATCGACGGCGCCGCCGACCCGCGAGCGCAGCTCGACGGTCTTGGGCGCGGCCAGGAAGCCGGTGTACTCGGCCGATGGCGCGACCGTGCGGGTAATGACCTCGGCCACGGGCACCTGCGGCGCCATCGGCGCGCCCGCCGGGGGCGCCGCGGCCTTGCCCTCGTCCTTGGCGTCGCGGGCAGCGATCGCTATCCCCCCGACGGCTGCGATGACGCCTGCCACCACAATGATTCTGATTTTTTTACGCATGGAAGTGACCCTTTCTTGGATGCAGGACTCCGGCCCTTCCGAAGCGCTCTGCAGACATTTGTGTGGAGGCTAGGCGTTACAACGACGGCAAGGTCAAGCCCTCTTGTTGCCTCAGCGGGCAGACGGCACGGGCAAGGTGGTGGGACGCCCGGCGTCGTCGCCGTGGTTGGCCTCCGGCGCGCCCTTGAAGCGCAGCAGGCGCAGTGCGTTCAGCGTGACCAGGGCCGTGGCGCCGGTGTCGGCCAGCACGGCAACCCACAAGCCGGTGATACCCAACACGGTGGTGACCAGGAACAAGCCCTTGAGGCCAATGGCGAATACGACGTTTTGGTGAATGTTGGCCATCGTCGCCCGCGACAGGGCCACCAGGTGGGCCACGTCCGTGACGCGGCTCTTGAGCAGCGCGGCATCGGCGGTTTCCAGCGCCACGTCCGTGCCGCCGCCCATGGCGATACCCACGTCGGCGGTCGCCAGGGCCGGCGCGTCGTTGATGCCGTCGCCGACCATCGCCACCTTGGCATCACGCTTCATCTCGTTGACCAAGCGCAGCTTGTCCTGCGGCAGCAGCTCGGCCTCCCACTCGATGCCCAGCTTGCCGGCGATCGCCTGCGCGGTGCGGCGGTTGTCGCCGGTCAGCATGACCGAGCGCACGCCCATGGCGTTGAGCTGGGCCACGCCTTCGCGCGCGTCGCGGCGGGGCTCGTCGCGCAGGGCCAGCAGGCCCAGAACGTTCTTGCTGGCTTCGTCGAACAGGACCACCACGGTCTTGCCGCCATCCTCCAGCTTGTCGATTTCCCTGCGGTGCGCGGCTGTCAGCGTGGCCGTCTGTTCCGCATGGGCGGGCGATCCGACAGCGAGCGCACTGCCGTTCACGGTGGCGCGCACCGCCTTGCCGGCAATGGCCGATGCGCCCGTGGCCTGGGGAATCGCCACGTCCAGGCTCTTGGCATGGGCGACAATGGCCTTCGCCAAGGGATGGTTTGAGCCGGACTCGACAGCGGCGGCAAGCGCAAGGACCTGTTGATGCTTGAACAGCCCGAAGGGCAGGACCTCGGTGATGCGCGGCTTGCCCTCGGTCAGCGTGCCAGTCTTGTCGAAGGCAATGGCGCGCACGCGGCCGATGGTTTCCAACGCGTTGCCACCCTTGATCAGCAGGCCCCGTCGCGTGGCCACCGCAAGGCCCGAGGCGATGGCCGCCGGTGTGGAGAGCACCAGCGCACATGGGCAGGCAATCAACAGCAGTGCGAGGCCGCGGTACAGCCAGGTACCCCAGTCGCCACCCATGGCAAGTGGCGGAACCACCACGATCAACGCCGCGATGGCCATGACGGCAGGGGTGTAGTAGCGGCTGAACTTTTCGATGAAGCGAGCCGTGGGCGCCTTGGAGGACTGCGCCTGCTCCACCAGTTGGATGATGCGAGAAATGGTGTTGTCCGATGCCGTCTTCTCGACTTGTACTTCGAGCACGCCATCGACGTTGATGGAGCCGGCGAACACGTCGGCACCGATAGCCTTTTGACGCGGTACGGACTCGCCGGTGATAGGCGACTCGTCCAGGCTGCTTTCACCGCGGAGGATCTTGCCGTCCGCAGGCACCCGGTCACCAGGGCGCACCAGCACGCGGTCGCTCACGCGCAGGGAAGCGGCGGGCACTTCGCGCTGCCCGCCCGCGGCATCGAGCAGTACCGCCGTCTTAGGCACCAGGGAGGCCAGCGCCTTGATGCCGGCGCGCGCGCGGCCGGCGGCCACGCTTTCCAGCAGCTCGCCGATCGCGAACAGGAACACCACGGCAGCAGCTTCCTCGGCCTCGCCTATCACGAGCGCGCCCAGCGAGGCGACGACCATCAGCGTTTCGATAGAGAACGGCGAGCCTGACACAGCCAGCGCGAAGGCTTTGCGAGCGAACGGCAGCACGCCCGCGATCACCGCAGCGGCGAAGATCCATTCAGCGTAGCCAGGAACGAACTGCGCGATCGCGTAGGCCGAGCCCATCAGGCCGCCCAGGCCCAGCACGTGCTTGCCTTTCTTCGTCTGCCACCAGCGCTGATGGCGCGCCGTCGATGCTGCTGCTGGGGCCGCGGGTGCTGAGCCATCATGGCGGCGCACGTCGGAGACGCCGAAGCCCAGGCTCTTGATGGTCTTCTCGATGTGGCCGAGCTGCGTGGGGCCGCCAGACGCGAGCGTCAATTCCAGCGTTTCTGCGGTGAAGTTTATGCGGGCATCGGACACGCCATCCATGCGAGCGAGCGCCGTTTCGATCTTGCCGACGCAACTGGCGCAGTCCATGCCCTCGACGCGCATGGACACGTTGGGGGGCGTGCTGGGTGCTCCACGGGAGGCAGAGGCCGGCGCATGGTCATGCCCGCTGCAGGCCCCGTGATCGTGACCGTGGTCATGGGCATGGGCATGGCCGTGAGCATGGCCATGCCCATGGTCATCACCGCACGCTTTGCCGTGCGAATGATCGTGCCCGTGGTCGTGGGCATGCCCATGGTCATGGTGGCCGCCGCAGCCGGCGTGGTCATGCGCGTGGGCCGCATGGCACGGTGCAGGTGCTGCGGACATTTCGGACGCGGGCAGTGCCTGCACGTCGAAGCCCAGGGACCGGATTTTCTTGGCAATGTCGCGTGCAGTATTTCGGCTACTTGTGCTGCGCGTCAACGTCAGCGTCTCATTTGTAAAATTAACCTGTACATTTGATACGCCATCAATTCGACCAAGCGCTGTTTCAATCTTGCCGACGCAACTGGCGCAATCCATACCTTCGACCCGAAAGCCCAGTTGTTCGTCCTGCGCTCCTGTGCCGTCCAATGTTTCCAAAGACATATCAATCTCCTGGTTCTCTGAGTAATCGCCGTGGCAGGACGCACAAATCAGCGATCGGAATGTTATGCAAACAAATGAACACTTGTTTGTATGTTTATTCAAAAAAAAGAAAGAATCTCTTTCTGGCTGAACCATCCGACCGCTGCTTTATGCAGCTGCCATTAAGTCATTTTTTGTTGCGCAGCATCTGGTAGGTTTCAAATGCGGTGCGGTAGGCATCACTATAGGTATCAGGCGTCTGCTCACCAGCCCAGAATCCAGCCATTCCCGCAACCTGCCAATCTGCCAAATCACTCTTTACTTGAGCACGAGTCAATGCCACCGGAGCCTTGTAAGCCGCACCCAGCTTGAGCTGGAGATAGCTCTCGTAGGCTTGTTGGTAGGCTTGGGTGTGCGAAGCGGTGGTGATTCCGCGCGAGGTGAACGCGTGCATGCCGGAGATTTTCCACAGTTCCAAATCAGCCATCACTTCAGCACGAGTCTTTCCTGCTGAGGGCGCCTGATACATATCACCTTGGGTCAATTGCAAGTAGCGCTGAAAGGCAGCCTGGTATTGAGGGCTGAACGTATCCGGGCCGCTTTCGCCGCGAGACAACGCTTCCAACCCAGATTGCCTCCAAGCAGCCAGATCCTCCTGGACCTGTTGCCGTGTCATATCTGCGGCGAACGGTTGAGCGTTTACTCCAGCAGCAAAAAGTGCGGAAAGCAGAACAGCAAAGCGAATTTTCTTGGACATGGTCAATACTCCTTGACGTTAAAAATAATGGCGTGGTCCTTACGCCTTTCGGATACCCCGTAGACAAATAATAACACACATGAAGATATGTTCAAGTGTTTATTTTTAGAGTGCTTTTTGCTTGGGGTCTTCTAGGCATTCAGCAAGGCGCGCCGGTGTCTCTCTAGATTAATAGCCAAAAAAAGCCTACCCCTTGAAGGCGTAGGCCGGCGCGCACTCACATGTTCAGTCAATCGTCGTGTCCGTCCTCCGAAATGTGAACCGCCATGTCCTGGAGTACCTGGCTGACGTGCTGGTCGGCAATGCCGTAGAAGATGTGCTTGGCTTGGCGCTCGCCGCGCACGAGGCGCGCGCCGCGCAACAGGCGCAGGTGATGGCTGACCAAGGACTGCGACAGGTCTAGCGAGCCAGCAATGTCGCCCACTGCGACCGATCCGCGCATGCACTGCAACAGGATTTTCAATCGCGATTGGTCGCCCAGCAGGCGGAAGGTCTCTGCCAGAACAGCGACGTCACTTTGCGATAGTGCGAGGACATCAGTGGTCGTGCCGTGGTTAGAGGTCGAACATTGCACAATAGCGGCGCTGGTGGTTTTGCGGGATGTCATGGATTCAAACCCTCAAGTGAACTGCGAACCGTCTAGCACGGCCTCAATGCTTGTGACCGGGAGCGGAGTGGTCATGGTCATGATTGTGCTCACTGTGGTCGTGGCCGCTGTGGTCCTGACGGCCTGTCGTGGGTTGCAGGCTGCAGATGTTCTCGTCAGCCTCCGAGTTCCAGTCGATTCCGACTGTGGCGTGTTCGATGCTGAACTGCTCTCGCAGCACCGCCTCGACGCGCTTGACCACAGCTCGCGCCTCCTCGTCCACGTTGGGTCGAACGTGTAGCGTGGCCATCGTGCGACCGGAAGTGAGTTGCCACACGTGAACATGGCTGACAGCCGCCAGGCCGGGCACAGTGCTCATCAGGCCTTGTTCCACCTTTTCCGGCGAAGCGTCCTCTGGCGCACCCTCCAACAGGATATGGATCGACTTGGCCAGGAGCTTCCAGGCGCTGCGCAGAATCAACGCCGCTACTAGAACCGACAGGATGGGGTCGATCGGAGTCCAGCCGGTGAAGTAGATGACGATCGCTGCAACGATGGCGCCGACAGAGCCGAGCAGGTCACCCATCACGTGGAGGATGGCACCTTTCACATTGACGTGATCGGTTTCGCCGCGGGTCATGATCCACAGCACGAGGACGTTGATCAGTAAGCCGAGCACGGCGACGATCATCATCGGGCCGGCGAGGATGACGGGCGGCGCCTGCAGCCGCTCCCACGCCTCGTAGGCGATCCATGCGACGATCGCGAACAGGGTCACGGCGTTCAGGAAGCCGGCGATGACCTCGAAGCGCAGGTAACCGAATGTGCGTTTGCTGTCGGCTGCGCGGCGACCGAATCGGAAGGCAGCGTAAGCCAGGGCAAGTGCCACGGCGTCGGTCAGCATGTGGCCAGCATCGGCAAGTAGGGCTAGCGAGCCCGACAGCACGCCGCCGACAGCTTCCACGAGCATGAAGCCGAAGATCAGGAAGAAGGAAACCAGAACCTTGCGCTCGTTGGCGCTCGTCACTGTGGGGGTGTGGTCGTGATCATGGTCGTGACCATGGTCATGTGCATTGGATTGGGACATGGGCGCCTCTGCTGGTTGAGTGTTTGACTATGGCGAAATATAACACATGAATATGTGTTCATGTGATATATTTTCGCTCACCCTTCTCAGCCTCCGAAGCCATGCGTTGTGATGCCGCAACGAGAAAATGTGCCTATCCTTTCGGCCAGATACGGTGCAGGTCATCCAGAATCAGCTGGTGATGGTGCCTGCCTTGGTCTGCGTGTGTGCGTAAATGAGGGTGATCCGGCGGCAAGCTGGGGTGGTCATGCGCCACGTCAGAAGGGTCGCTGGCCGGCCACAGCCAGAGCGTCAGCGCCACGCCGGCCAAGCCGACCAGGGACATGACAATGAAGGTCGATGGCAAGCCCATGACCGCGCCGAAGCGGCCGGCAAGTGGGTAGCAGATGAGCCAACAGGCGTGCGACAGCGCGAAGTGTGCCGCGAAGATCGCAGGACGGTCCTCGGCATGGGCCGAGCGGCGCAGAAGACGGCCGGATGGCGTTTGCGCCACGCTGTAGCCAAAGCCGATGATCAACCACAGCGGCAGCAACAATGCATAGCTCGGCAGCAGTGCGCCGATCCCCGTGCCCACGACCAGTACGGTAGCGCCGGTGAGCATCGCGGTTCGGTCGGCCACCTTTTCCAGTAAGGATGGCAGAACGAAGGCTGCCACCATCGAACCGCCTCCGAATGCCGCCAGTGCCGACGCCACTTCGACCTCGCCTAGGCCAAAGCGCGCCTTCACGAGAACCACCGTGTTCACGATCACCATGGCGCCCGCCGCCGAGACGGCCAAGCTGATCGCCAGCAGGCCCCGCAGGCGTGGCGTAGCGAGATAGATGCGTGTGCCGCGGGTCGTGCGATCCCAAATGCCGCGGCGCGGTCCGGGAATAGTTGTGGGCAACCGCACGCTGACCACGAGCGCGGCTGAAACGAGGAAACCGAGCACTGTTCCCGCGAACAGGTTGTGAAAGCTGATGACGGTCAGCAGCGCAGCAGCCAGCATCGGGGAAATCAGGCTTTCCAGGTCATAGGCCAGCCGGGACAGCGACAGCGCCTTCGTGTAGTCCTCTTCATCGGGAAGGATGTCCGGGATAGTGGCTTGGAAAGTCGGCGTGAAGCCGGCGGATGCCGCTTGCAGGACAAAGATCAGCAGATAGATCTGCCAGACCTCGGTGACAAAGGGCAAACAGATCGCGACAACCGCTCGTACCAGGTCCAGCGCTACGAGCAATGACCGTCGCGGGAACTGGTCGGCGAAGGCCTGTGCGACTGGAGCGACTCCCACATAGGCCAGCATCTTGATAGCCAGCGCCGACCCGAGCACCGCACCTGCATCGGCCCCGGCCAGCTCGTAGGCAAGTAGGCCGAGCGCTACCGTCATCAGGCCTGTGCCGACGAGTGCGATCACCTGCGCGGTGAACAGGTGGCGGTAGGTGCGGTTCTTTAGGACGGAGAGCATCGAGAGACCTCAGAGCAGTCTGGTTAGCGCCTTCATTTCGGCTAGAACGGAGTCCTCATCATGAGATAGGCAGTGGTCGATGTGGTCATGGATCAGGACGCGCTTGGCCGCTGTGACGGCGCTCTCCACCGCAGCGAGCTGGCGAGCGATGTCCAGGCAGGTTTCTTCTCCTTCGATCATCCCGATGACGTGTCGCAGATGACCCTCGGCGCGCTTGAGCCGTTTCACGAGATCTGGGTGGCTGGTGTGCTTGTGCATCTCTTTCATGCAGCAATCATATCCCCCCCCGGGGGATATGCTCAAGGAGTCTGCATAGCTGTTTGCGCAGTGGATTAGCCCCACCTCGCCTCTCGATGTCTTGCGCCCGACGCCCTCTCTAAGGCGATTGGTGCTCAAAGGATGTAAGGTTTTCTTTCCCATTCATATGAATAGATATACAATTGTTCATATCTAAGCCAGTGAACAGTGGCTTTTCAACGACAAGCACTTGCTCGGAAAGAGAACACCCAGCCGGGGGTAAGTACTGATGCAACACCGATGGAGAATTGAATGCTTCGCAAAGACATACGCAAGGGATGGATATGGGCGGTATCCACGCTTTGGGCCGGCACCGTGCTAGCCCAGCCAGTAGCCGCCCCTCACGTCCCATCCAGACCAGACAGCCACATGGTCGCCCAATTGTGGGAGTCAGCTTGGCAGCGGCAGCCAGAAGCCGCTGGAGAAGGCGCCTGGCAGCAGGCCGCCCAAGCACGCCAAGAGACGGCCGGCAGTTGGGTGGCAGGTCCGATGGCGCTGGAAGCCTCCACCAAAACTGATCGGTTCAACAACCGCAACGGACAGCGCGAATATGAAGTCGGGGTGGCTATTCCCCTTTGGATGCCTGGTGAGCGCGCCTCGTCGGCACGCTGGGCGGACGCGGAAAGCCTCGCGCTATCCAGCCGGATGCTGGCCGCCAAGCTACGCACGGCCGGACAGGTTCGCCAGGCATGGTGGGCATGGCAGCGTGCCCAGGCCGAATTGGTGGCGGCGCAGGATCGCACCCGCAGCGCGGACGAGTTGGCGCAAGATGTGGCTCGCCGGGTTCGCGCGGGCGACCTGGCGCAAGCCGACAGAAACCAGGCCGATGGCGCCTTGGCGTCGGCTCGTAGTGCCCTGGCCATTGCTCAGGCCGAAGAAATCACGCAGCGCGAGGCGTTGTTGGCACTGACCGGCATCGAGAGTATCCCGTCGCAGGCCGATTCCGCGCAGCCGGAGCAGTCAGGTGTCCGAGTTCAACCGGCATCGGCACAGCCGTCCGGCGCGTTGTTGGGTAACCACCCTGCGCTGCTGGAACTGCAGCACAAGGCGCTGGCGGCCCGCCGCTCTGCGGAACTGGTGTCCCATCAGAAGTACGCCAACCCCGAACTGACCCTGGCGACCACGCGGGATCGGGGCGGCTACGGCGAACGCTACAACCAGACGATCACGGTGGGTGTGCGCATTCCCTTCGGTACGGGTAGCCGTCATACCGAGCAATTGTCCAGCGCCAATGCGCAGGCACTGGAGGCTGAGTCGGCACTCGCGGCCCAGCGCACCCGGCTACTCTCGGAAATTCGAACTGCCCAATCGCGCGAACTGGCAACCAGCACCCAGATGCAGGCCGCTTCGGAGCGCCAGCGACTAGCCCAACAAACGCGCACCTTCTACCAAAAGTCGTTCGCGATGGGCGAGACGGACATGCCGACACGCCTTCGCATCGAGCAGGAGGCCACCGAGGCCGAGCGCGCGGCGCTGCTCGCCAAGGTGGAGCATGCCGCGGCCATCTCGTCCCTGTTGCAGGCACAAGGCACGCTGCCGCAGCCGACCGAGACTTTCACTGACATCTCCGGCACGCGCTGATCGGCGCGCGCTCAACCATCCTGGAACCTTAGAAATGTCGCAATCCTCTTTCTGGCGTGCAGCTGCCTTGTCCAGCCTCCTGCTTGGCAGTAGCGCAACGTGGGCCGGCGACGGCCATGACCATGGCGAAGCCGCTCCTGCCCCCGCAGCGGCCGCGCTTCCGCGCTTTGCCGCAGTTTCCGATGACTTCGAACTGGTGGGTGTGCTGAACGGCCAGCGTCTCACACTCTACCTCGACCATGCTGCCGACAACCGGCCGGTGACCGATGGCGAGCTGACCCTCGAGCTGGGTGGTCAACAGGTAAAGGTCAGCTCACACGGGGTTGGAGAGTTCGAGGCCGATCTGACTGAGCCGCTATCCGATGGCGAGACCTCAATCATGGCCACTATTACTGCGCAGGGCCAATCGGACCTGTTGACGGGCGTTCTCGATGTTCATAGCGAAGACGCCGAACACGAGCATGCCGTCGCATCCGGCCGTGTGGTCGTACTAGGTGGCGGTGCCGCAGTCCTCGGCGTCGGTGTCCTAGCGTGGGCGCTGCGCAGACGTACACGCACCAACGGTGCACTGCGAGGTGCAGCATGAAGCGCAACTTCCGTTTCCTAATGACGACGGCCATGGCGGCTGCATTGGCTCTGGCTGCTCCCGCGTTCGCTCACGACGGCCATGACCACGGCGACGAAGCGCCGGCTGCGTCTTCCAATGGCCCCCAGCGCCAGCCTGATGGCAGCGTGTTTCTTCCGAAACCGTCGCAACGTCAGATCGGTGTACGCACCCAGCTGATCAAGCAGGAGCCCTTGGCCCGCAGCCATGAACTGGCTGGCAAAGTAATCATGGACCCGACGACAGGCGGCAAGGTCCAGGCAATGGTAATGGGCCGGCTGGTGCCCGGGCCGGATGGTCTGCCGCAGATCGGCCAATCCGTGCGCAAGGGCCAGGTGCTGGCTTACATCGAACCGGCCAGCGGTGTGCTGGAGCGCTCAGGCCAGATGGCCCAGGTTGCCGAGCTGCGTGCGGGCCAAGCGCTCGCGCAGAAGCGCTTGGCCCGGCTGCGCGAGCTGTCGGAGACCGTGCCCCGCAAGGAGATCGAAGCAGCCGAAAGCGAAGTGAACAGCCTGACCGAACGCGCCCGCGCCTTGAGCGGGGGCCTCGCCGGCAGGGACGTACTGAAGGCCCCAGTCAGCGGCGTCATCGCATCCAGCCCCGCAGTTGCCGGGCAGGTCGTGGATGCGCGCGAACTGGTGTTTGAGGTGGTCGATCCGACCCAACTGCGCATCGAGGCGCTTGCCTACGATCCGGCAATGGCACAGAACCTGGCCGGTGCTGCACTCGCAGTAGGCGGTCAGAAGGTGCCGCTGAGCTTCGTCGGTGCCGCCAGCAGCCTGCGCGAGCAGGCCCTGCCCATGCTGTTCAAGGGCACCAGCGAAAGCCTCTCGCGCTTGGCGGTCGGTATGCCGGTGGTGGTCTTCGTGCAAGAGGCGACGACGGTACCTGGCTACCGCGTGCCTTCCGGTGCGCTGATGAAGAACCCTGCCAACCAGAACATCGTCTGGGTCAAAGACCAGGCCGAGCGCTTCGAGCCGCGTGTCGTGAACATCACTCCTTTGGATGGTGCATCCATCGCTGTCACTTCGGGCCTGGCGGACGGCGACCGCGTGGTTGTCGAGGGCGCGTCCCTGATCAATCAAGTTCGTTGAGGGGCACCATTCCATGTTCAAGTGGCTTCTCGAAAATAGCTTACGAAACCGGCTCCTGGTCATCATCGGGGCGCTGGTGCTGATGGCGTATGGCGCGTTCACCCTGACGCGCACGCCGGTAGATGTCTTTCCCGATCTCAACAAGCCGACCGTCACTCTCATGACGGAGGCTGGCGGCATGGCTGCCGAAGAAGTCGAGCAACTCATCACGTTCCCGCTCGAAACGGCCATGAACGGCCTGCCCAGCGTCGAAAGCGTGCGCTCGGTCTCCAGCGCCGGGCTTTCCTTCATCTACGTGACATTTGACTGGAAGACCGACATCTTCCGGGCGCGCCAGATGGTCTCCGAACGCCTGACGTCCATGGAGGAAGGGCTAGCCCCGGGCGTGACGCCCACTATGGGGCCAATCAGCTCAGTGATGGGCGAGATCATGCAGATTGCAATCCCCATCGGTGCCAAGCCCTCAGGGCAGAAGAACGCAGCCCCGCCGCTGTCGGCCATGGACACTCGCGAGTACGCGGACTGGGTGCTACGCCCCCGGCTGATGGCCATACCTGGTGTTGCCCAAGTCATCCCGATCGGAGGCGAGGTCCGTCAGTTCCAGGTCCAGCCCAACACCACGCGAATGTCAGAGCTGGGCGTGACTGCGTCCGATCTGGATGCGGCTCTCAAGGGCTTCTCCGCGAACACTTCCGGCGGCTTCCTGGAGATCAATGGCCGCGAGTACCTGATCCGCAACCTGGGCCGCACGTCCCGACTCGACGACCTGCGTAACCTGCCTCTCGCGGTGCGTGCGGGCCAACCCATCCTGCTCCACCAGGTCGCCGATGTTCAGTTTGCGCCAGCCATCAAGCGCGGCGATGCGGGCTTCGAGGGCCTGCCAGCCGTGATCCTGGGCATCCAAAAGCAGCCCACGGCCGATACGATTGCACTGACCCGCTCGATCGAGTCAGCGTTGGCGGACATGAAGGGCTCACTGCCGGCTGGCATGGCCGAGCCACAGGTGACCTTCCGACAAGCCAACTTCATCGAGGCGTCCATCAGCACGCTGCAAGGCAAGCTCATCGGCGCATCGGTCTTCGTGGCGGTGATCCTGTTCTTCTTCCTGGGCACTTTGCGCCCCCTGGTGATCGCGTTGACCGCGATTCCTGCCTCGATCTTCGTGACCGGGCTGGTGTTCCACTATTTCGGCCTATCAATCAACACCATGACGCTCGGTGGGCTGGCGATCGCCATCGGCGGTCTCGTGGACGATGCTGTGGTCGATGTGGAGAACATCATGCGGCGGCTCAAGGAGGACCGCACCCGCCACCCTGAGAACCGGCTGACGCCCCTGGTCATCGTTGCCAGGGCCTCGATGGAGGTTCGCTCGGCGATTCTCTACGCCACGATGATCATTGTGCTGGTGTTCCTGCCCCTGTTCGCGCTGCCGGGGATGGAGGGGCGCTTGTTCGTGCCGCTGGGCATCGCCTTCATCGTCTCCACGCTGGCCTCGCTGCTGGTCTCTGTGACGGTCACTCCGGTGCTTTCGTACTACCTGCTGCCCAAGATGAGGACGCTGGACCATGGCGACACTCGGCTTCTAGCCTGGTTGAAGACGCGCTATCAGGGCGGCCTGCAGCGGGTCTTGCAGCGGCCGCGTGCCGCCCTTGGCATGGCCGCTGTGGCTGTCACACTGGCTGTCGCCGCGGTGCCATTCTTCCCGACCACGTTCCTGCCCCCGTTCAATGAAGGAACGTTGCTGGTGGGCCTGCGCCTGAATCCCGGTGTGACGCTGGCCGAATCTTCGGCGCTTGCCCAGCAAGCCGAGCTGCTGGTCGCGCAGGTGCCAGAGGTGCAGCACGTGGGCCGGCGCAGCGGACGGGCCGAGCTGGACGAGCATGCCGAAGGCGTGCATGTCAGCGAGCTGGACGTGGGCCTGCTGCCCGCCTCGGAGCTAAAGCGCTCCATGGAGGAGATCACCGCCGACATCCGTTCGCGTCTGGCTCACTTGCCCGGCTCCATCGGCATTGGCCAGCCGATCTCGCACCGCATCGACCACATGTTGTCGGGGGTGCGCTCGCAGATCGCCATCAAGGTGTTCGGCGAGGACCTGGACGTCCTGCGCGGGCAGGCGGATCTGCTGCGCGCCAAGCTGGCCGGAATTCCGGGGCTTGCTGACCTGGAGATCGAAAAGCAGGTCCTAGCGCCGCAGATCAAAATCCGCGTGGATTATGCGGCGGCGGGACGCTACGGCGTGGCCGCACCGCAAATTCTGTCCACGCTGCAAAGCCTGGTCGAAGGCGAAAAGATCACCGAGGTCATCGAGGGCAACCGCCGCTTCGCGCTGGTGGTTCGCCTGCCCGAGCAGGCGCGGTCGATTGAGGGCTTGAGCCGCATCCTCATCGACACGCCCATGGGTCGGGTCCCGTTGTCGCGCCTTGCCACCATCGAAGACAGCGACGGCCCCAACCAGGTCAGCCGCGACGATGGCCGTCGACGCATAGTTTTGTCGGCCAACGCTCAGGGACGGCCGCTGTCCGAAGTAGTGGCCGACATACGCAGCGTCGTCCAAGAAGTGCGCTTGCCCGAAGGCTACTTCATCACGCTGGGCGGCCAGTTCCAGGCACAAGAGGAAGCCTCGCGACTGGTGGGCCTGCTGTCCATCGTCTCCCTGACGCTCATGTTCGTGGTGTTGTACACGCGCTACAAGTCGGTCGTCCTATCAGCGCTCATCATGGTGAACATTCCATTGGCCCTGGTCGGCGCCGTGTTGGGGCTGTGGCTGTCTGGCCAGCCGTTGTCCGTGGCCGCCCTGGTCGGCTTCATCACGCTCGCGGGTATTTCTGTGCGCAACGGCATCCTGAAGGTGAGCCACTACCTCAACCTCATGCGCATGGAGGGCGAGGACTTCGACCAGAAGATGATCGTGCGTGGCTCGCTCGAACGGCTTTCCCCGGTTCTGATGACCGCGCTGGTCACGGCCTTCGCGCTGGCCCCGCTGCTGTTCGAGGCGTCCCGACCCGGTACTGAGATCCTGCACCCCGTCGCGGTGGTGATCTTCTCGGGGCTGGTCAGCTCCACGCTGCTAGACACCTTCCTTACACCCGCCATGTTCTGGCTGTTCGGCCGCAAGCCTGCCGAACGCCTGCTGGACGACCGCGACGCGGAGGCATTCTGATGCAACGCCTTCTGTCACCCGATTTCAACCACCGTAACCCTATAGGAGCTTTCATGTCTGTTCGATTTCGTTCCCTCACGGCCGGCACCGCCCTCGCCCTGGCATCCGTCACCGCCTTCGCCGCAGGCGACCATGACCACGCGCATGACCACAAGCCGCTGCATGGTGGCGTCGTGACCGAAGTCCGGGACGTGGACTACGAGTTGGTCGTTCAGCCCGCAGCAGCGCAACTCTACCTGCGCGACCACGGCAAGCAGGTCAATGTAAGCAACACCAAAGCCAAGCTCACACTGTTGACCGGCTCACAAAAGCAGGAGGTGCAACTCACGCCTGCCGCGGACGGAAGCCGCCTCGAAGGCAGCGGGACCTTCGCCGCAGCCAAGGGCACGAAGGCCGTCGTCCAAGTCGAACGTGGGGGCAATACCGCGAGCGCCCGGTTCGTTCTGCCGTAGTGTTCAACGTGATCGTCAGGGAACGAGCTGTAATCTGGCGACCACCTGACAAAAGGCGCGACATAGGCGCTCACTATTTCCTCAAAAACTTTGGAGATGTAAATCATGGAAATGCATTTCGACGTCATTGTTATCGGTGCCGGCCCAGGCGGATACATCGCGGCCATTCGCGCTGCCCAATTAGGCATGAAGGTCGCTTGTGTAGATGCCTGGAAGAACAAGGACGGAAAGCCAGCACCTGGCGGCACCTGCAACAACATCGGTTGTATCCCTTCGAAAGCGCTACTGCAGTCGTCAGAGAACTTTGAACAAGCCAAGCACCACTTTGGCACGCACGGCATCTCCACGGGTGATCTGCGCATGGATGTGACCACGATGTTGGAACGTAAGAATCAGGTCGTGAAGTCCAGCAACGAAGGCATCCTTTATCTGTTCCGCAAAAACAAGGTCCAGTTTTTCAACGGCCTGGCGTCTTTCACCAGGACTGTCGATGGTGGCTTCGAGGTGAGCGTCGCCGCCGATGAGGCTGTTACCTTGGTGGGCAAGCAGATCATCGTTGCCACAGGCTCCAACGTGCGGCCACTCCCCAACCTACCGTTCGATGAGCGGGTC
This sequence comes from Comamonas sp. SY3, assembly GCF_041730275.1. Taxonomy (NCBI): domain Bacteria; kingdom Pseudomonadati; phylum Pseudomonadota; class Betaproteobacteria; order Burkholderiales; family Comamonadaceae; genus Comamonas; species Comamonas sp. SY3. Next base: position 21,434 of record NZ_JBGTYN010000032.1, read on the forward strand.
GTGCTCTCCAACGACGGCGCGCTGGACATCGCGGCCGTGCCCGATCGGTTGGCCGTCATCGGTGCCGGCGTGATCGGCCTGGAGCTGGGCTCCGTTTGGCGCCGCCTGGGGGCGGATGTCACGATCCTCGAAGGCTTGCCCAGCTTCCTGCCAATCGTCGACCAAGCCATCGCCAAGGAGGCGAAGAAGGCGTTCGACAAGCAAGGCCTGAAGATCGAACTAGGTGCGAAGGTTCGCGAAGTCAATGCAACCGAGGCTGGCGTGACTATTCACTACACCGACAGCCAGGGCCAGACGCAGTCCTTGCAGGCAGACAAAGTGATCGTGGCTATCGGCCGTGTGCCCAACACCGAAGGCCTGAATCCGGCCGCCGTGGGACTCCAACTGGATGAGCGCGGCGCCGTGCTGGTGGACGATGAATGCCGCACCAGTGTGCCCGGCATCTGGGCCATCGGTGACGTGGTGCGTGGCCCGATGTTGGCGCACAAGGCGGAAGAGGAAGGTGTCGCAGTGGCCGAGCGCATTGCCGGCCAGCACGGTCACGTCGATTTCAATACGATCCCCAACGTCATCTACACCAGCCCAGAGATTGCCTGGGTAGGCCGCACCGAGCAGCAGCTCAAAGAGCAGGGCACCGCCTATCGAATCGGTTCCTTCCCGTTCATGGCCAATGGCCGCGCGCGTGCGCTGGGCGACACGCCGGGCCTCGTCAAGGTGATCGCCGATCCTGCCACTGATGAGATACTCGGCGTGCATGTGGTCGGCCCGCAGGCCAGTGAACTGGTGGCCGAGGCCGTGATCGCCATGGCGTTCAAGGCCAGCAGCGAAGACATCGCCCGCATCTGCTTTGCCCATCCGACCCTCTCCGAGACGTTCAAAGAGGCCTCGCTGGCCGTGGACAAGCGCGCGCTCAACTTCTGATTGATCGGAAGCGGCATCCAAACCACCTCACCGAACGCAGCTGCGGGCGGTGGGGCGCATATCGCCATGGAACGTAGGCCACGCCGCAACGGCATGCTATGCCCAACAGTTACTCGTCGTTGTGGTCTTCCGCGATGTGGGTGGCCATATCCAGCAGCACCTGGTTCACGTGCTTGTCCGCCACCTCATAGAAGATCTGTTTGGCTTGGCGCACGCCCTTGACCAGGCGAGCACCGCGCAGCAGCCGCAGGTGGTGGCTCACCAGCGACTGCGAGAGTTCGAGGGTTTCAGCGATGTCCCCGACCGAGGAAGAGCCTTTCATGCAGCACAGCATGATTCTCAGCCGGGACGGGTCACCCAGGAGGCGGAATGTCTCAGCCAAGATGGTCACGTCATTCTGTGACAGCGATTCCAAATCGGCGCTGGGACCCTTCGGTGGGGTACTGAATGGCTTACTTGTATTCATTTTTAAAATATTTCCTAACCTCGAATGGCTGTTTTCGCCCTTCAGAATTAACAAGGCAGCGGCCGCTTAGGCGCGCGCAGCAAAGAACCAGTGCGAGCCTGGCAGGCAAGGCCTCCGTTCCCCGTGCACCGGGTCATTTCTGAAACCTGACAGCATCCGAAAAAGCGCTTGACCTTCCCACGATGGTAAACCCTAAGCTCCCTCCATGTCGAATTTCAACTATGGGAAGCACACCATGAGCATGGCAACAACGAGTAGTGCTGGCGCCCAAGCAGCGGCAATCAGCCTGCCCATCGAGGGCATGACCTGCGCAAGCTGTGTCGGCCGAGTCGAGGCCGCCCTTGCCAAGGTCGAGGGCGTGGCAAGCGTGTCTGTCAATCTCGCCACCGAGCGAGCGGACATTCGCCTGAACCGTCCTGTCGATCGCATGGCGCTGATCCAGGCGATCGAGAAGGTAGGGTACGACGTGCCTCAGGGCACCATCGAGCTGGCGATCGGAGGCATGACCTGCGCTTCGTGCGTGGGCCGCGTCGAGAAGGCGCTCAAGGCGGTGCCGGGCGTCACTGAGGCTGTGGTCAATCTGGCGACCGAGCGCGCTACCGTGCGTGGCGTAGCATCCGTGCAGGATCTGATTGCTGCTGTCGATAAGGTCGGCTACGAGGCCAGCCCGGTCGATACAGGCATGCAGGCCGACGAGGAAGCTGCCGAGAAAAAGGACGCCGAGCGCGCCGAACTCAAGCGCGACCTGACCCTGGCCGCCGTGCTGGCGCTGCCTGTGTTCGTGCTCGAAATGGGCTCGCACATGATTCCCGGCATGCACGAGTGGGTGGCTTCCACCATTGGCATCCAGCAGAGCTGGTATCTGCAGTTCGTGCTGACCCTGCTGGTGCTCGCCATTCCGGGCTGGCGCTTCTATGAGAAGGGCTTCCCGGCGCTGTTCCGCCTGGGTCCCGACATGAACTCGCTGGTCGCGGTCGGCACGGCCGCGGCCTTCGGTTATTCGATGGTCGCCACGTTCGCGCCCAGTCTGCTGCCGGCCGGCACGGTGAACGTGTACTACGAGGCGGCAGCCGTCATCGTGGCGCTGATCCTGCTGGGCCGCTTTCTTGAGGCACGGGCCAAGGGCCGCACCTCCGAGGCCATCAAGCGCCTGATCGGCCTGCAGGCCAAGGAGGCGCACGTGCTGCGCGACGGCCGCATCGTGGACATCCCGATCAACGACGTGGCGCAGGGCGACATCGTGGAAGTGCGCCCCGGCGAGCGCGTGCCGGTCGATGGTGAAGTGACCGAGGGCCGCAGCTTCGTGGACGAGTCGATGATCACCGGCGAGCCGATTCCCGTCGAAAAGGCGGAAGGCAGCACCGTGGTCGGCGGCACCGTCAACCAGAAGGGTGCGCTGACGCTGCGTGCCACCGCCGTGGGCGGTCAGACCATGCTGGCGCAGATCATCCGCATGGTCGAGCAGGCGCAAGGTTCCAAGCTGCCGATCCAGGCCGTGGTGGACAAGGTGACGCTGTGGTTCGTGCCCGCCGTCATGCTGGCCGCGGTGCTGACCTTCCTGGTCTGGCTGGTGTTCGGCCCGTCGCCCGCGCTGTCCTTCGCGCTGGTCAATGCCGTGGCGGTGCTGATCATTGCCTGCCCTTGCGCCATGGGTTTGGCGACGCCGACCTCCATCATGGTCGGCACGGGCCGGGGCGCCGAGATGGGCGTGCTGTTCCGCAAGGGTGAAGCCCTGCAACTGCTCAAGGACGCCAAGGTGGTGGCCGTGGACAAGACCGGCACGCTGACCGAGGGCCGCCCGGTCCTGACCGACCTGGAGATTGCCGACGGCTTTGATCGCAACCAGGTGCTGGCGAAGGTCGCCGCTGTCGAATCGCGCTCGGAGCATCCGATCGCACGCGCCATCGTCGAGTCGGCCGTGGAAGGTGGCATCGCGCTGCCGACGATGACAGACTTCGATTCGGTCACGGGCATGGGCGTGCGCGCCACCGTGGACGGCGCGCGTGTCGAGGTCGGTGCCGATCGCTTCATGCGTGAGCTGGGGTTGGACGTGGGCAGCTTCGCTCGCACGGCCGAGCGCCTGGGCAACGAGGGCAAGTCACCGCTGTACGCCGCGATCGACGGCCGGCTGGCCGCCATCATCGCGGTGGCCGATCCGATCAAGTCCAGCACGCCCGCGGCCATTGCCGCGTTGCACCAGCTCGGCCTGAAGGTGGCGATGATCACCGGCGACAACGCGCGTACCGCGCAGGCCATCGCCAAGCAACTGGGCATCGACGAGGTGGTGGCCGAAGTGCTGCCCGAGGGCAAGGTCGAAGCCGTGCGCCGGCTGAAAGCCAGCCACGGCCAGATCGCCTACGTGGGCGACGGCATCAACGACGCCCCGGCGCTGGCCGAGGCCGACGTGGGCCTGGCCATCGGCACCGGCACCGACGTGGCGGTGGAGTCGGCCGACGTAGTGCTGATGTCGGGCAACCTGCAGGGCGTGCCCAACGCCATCGCGCTGTCCAAGGCGACCATCGGCAACATCCGCCAGAACCTGTTCTGGGCGTTTGGCTACAACACGGCCCTGATCCCGGTGGCCGCTGGCGTCCTGTACCCCGCATACGGTGTGCTGTTGTCGCCGATCTTCGCGGCTGGCGCGATGGCGCTGTCCAGCGTGTTCGTGCTCGGCAACGCGCTGCGCCTGCGCCGCTTCCAGCCGCCGCTGGCGGCGGATACCGCTCATTGAGAAAGGAGGAACACCATGAACATCGGTGAAGCATCCAAGGCCTCGAAGGTCTCGGCCAAAATGATCCGCTACTACGAGCAAATCGGTCTGATCCCTCCGGCTGACCGCACCGATTCGGGCTACCGCGCCTATACCCAGGACGACGTTCACCGGTTGCATTTCATCCGGCGTTCGCGCGACCTCGGCTTCTCGGTGGCCGAGATCACGGACTTGCTGGGACTGTGGAATGACAAGTCGCGCCAGAGTGCTGATGTAAAGCGTCTGGCCCAGCAACACATCGACGAGTTGGACCGGCGCATCGAGAGCATGCTGGAGATGGCCGCGACGCTCAAGGCGCTGATCCGGTGTTGCGCCGGCGACGAACGGCCCGACTGCCCGATCCTGCACACGCTGGAGCAGCCCGATATCAGTGACAACAAGCCCGAAGCGCGCACTGGCGCAGTGCCGCGCCGCGCGCGAGCCAACGCAGCAGGAAAAAAGCCGTGTGCGCACTGAGCAGCCAGGAGAGATATGCCCAAAATCACCGTCTTGCCCCATCCTGAACTGGCGCCTGAGGGAGCCGAACTGAACGTGCCAGCAGGCACTTCGATCTGCGAGGCCCTGCTGGACAACGGCATCGAGATCGAGCATGCCTGCGACATGAGCTGTGCCTGCACGACCTGTCACTGCATCGTGCGCAAGGGGTTCGATTCTCTAAACGAAGTCGAGGAATGCGAGGACGATCTGCTCGACCGGGCCTGGGGACTGGAGGCGCAGTCGCGGCTGAGCTGCCAGGCCATCGTTGCGACCGAAGACCTGACCGTCGAGATCCCCAAGTACACGATCAACCATGCCAAGGAGAACCACTAGGAGCCTGCGTGCTGCCTCAGGCGCACCGGCCTGCGGCAGGGTTGCTCTGGCAGATGGAGGACTGACGGCATTGCCGCCAGATAACCAACCCGTGGGCCAGACCAACCCGCGAGCCAGGTGTCTACACTCCCTTTGCACGGTCGTCGGTTAGGCTGGAAAGGTCATCAACGTCCTTAAATCCGTGACGGCCGGCCCATGGAAAGTCCCACAGGAGAAGTCCTGCATGTCTGCGCCCAAGCTAGCCACGCTCTACCGAATGGTCATGCCCGGCCATACCTGCCCCTACGGGCTGAAGTCGCTCGATCTGCTCAACCGCAAGGGCTACGAGGTCGAGGACAAACACTTGGCAAGCCGCGAGCAGACGGATGCGTTCAAGAAGGAGCATGGCATCGAGACCACGCCCCAGGTCTTCATAAACGGGCGGCGCGTGGGCGGCTACGACGACCTACGCAAATTCTTCGGCATGTCCGTGAAGGACAAGAACGCCGTGACCTAGACCCCTGTGATCGCGCTGTTCGCCACGGCGGCCGCAATGGCGCTGGCGGCGAGCTGGGCGGCCTTCGGCCAAGTCTAGAGCATTCAGGCGGCAGAGTGGTTCGTGGCCTTTGCCATGTGCCTCCTGGCGCTGCAGAAGCTCAAGGACGTGGACGGCTTCGCGACGACCTGCTGGCCAAGCGCTGGGTTCGGTATGCCTATTTCTACCCGTTCGCGGAGGCCATCGCAGGCGTCCAGATGGTCGCGGGCGTGGGGATGTGGGTGTCGATTCCGTTGGCGCTGTTCATCGGGACCGTCGGGGCCGTGTCGGTTTTCAAGGCGGTCTATGTCGATCGCCGGGAACTCAAGTGCGCCTGCGTGGGCGGGGACAGCAACGTGCCGCTGGGCTTCGTGTCCCTGACCGAGAACCTGATGATGGTGGCGATGGCCCTGTGGCCAAGGTCGGCCTACCTTGGGATGCACTGAGCGCCGCGCCAGGTACGGCGCAGCGCACGTGCTCGCATCGGCCGTCCTGTGTGCATGCCGGCCACGATGCGGTGTTACTGCGCGCGCGGCGGGAAGCCAGCTTCGCTCAGGGCCGCGGCGATCTGCTCTTGCGAGGCCGAGGTCTGGACCTCGACACGGCGGGTCGGCGGGTCCGTGACGATCTTGGCGTTGGGGTCGATCATTTGGATCGTTTTCGTCACAGTGCGGGCGCAGCCGCCGCAGGTCATGTCTTCGAGATGGAATTGCATGGAAAACTCCTTTCGGGTTGGGGTGTTTGAAGTGTGCTCCTTGCCACCGTTGGAAGGTCAATCGCTATTTGCATCCCCGCCACACCAACCGGCCGAATGCTCATAGGGGCAAGGCCGTGGTGCTCTTTACGCGATCCAGCACGAAGCTGGTCTTGCAGTCCTGCACGCTGGGGTGCTTGAGCAGCGTGTCGAGCACGAAGCGGGAGTAGTGAGCCATGTCCATGACGACCACCCGCAGCAGATAGTCCATGTCGCCGGTCAGCGCATGGCACTCCACAACCTCTGGCCAGTTCTGGACAGACGCGCGGAACACGTCCATGGGATTGCGCTTGTGCGAGTCGGAGTACTGGGCCGACTTCTACACGAAGTTCTTCAACTTCCAAGAGATCCGCTACTTCGACATCAACGGCGAGTACACCGGCCTAGCCTCCAAGGCGATGAGCGCGCCGGACGGCCTGATCCGCATCCCGCTGAACGAGGAAGCACGCCAGGGCGGCGGCCAGATTGAGGAATTCTTGATGCAGTTCAGCGGCGAGGGCATCCAGCACATCGCCCTGCTGTGCGACAACCTACTCGATGCGCTCGACCGCGTGCAGATGGCCGGTATCCCGCTGCTGACCGCCCCCAACGACATCTATTACGCAAACTTGGAAAAGCGCCTGCCCGGCCATGGCCAGCCCGTACCCGAGTTGCAGGCGCGCGGCATTCTGCTCGACGGCACGACCGAAGGCGGCCAGCCCCGCCTGCTGCTGCAGATATTCTCCGAGCCGCTGCTTGGCCCGGTGTTCTTCGAGTTCATCGAGCGCAAGGGCAACTACCGCGAGGGCTTCGGCGAAGGAAACTTCGGTGCCTTGTTCGAGTCGATGGAACGCGACCAGATCAACCGTGGCTCGTTGGAAATCAACCCGGCCTGATTTGGGCCTTTCCATGAAGGCAGAGCGCCTTCAGTCCTACATCTCGCGAGCCCCTCTGTGGGCTCGCGCTACTTTGGCGTCAGTACTGCCTTAGCCGCTCAAGCATTGAGCGGGTTGGCTTCGGCGTCACGTTCCGAAACAGTTGCTACCGCCCTTGACTTGAGTTAATACATGAACATATGTATTCTTATTCAGATACACCGATGGCCTTTTTCCTCGCCCTGAAGAGGGACCCAGCACTACGTCGCCCCCTCTAAGCGCACTTCGGCAGCAATGCGCCGTGGCCAACCCAATGACCAGGATTGCTGAAGGACGTGCCCATGGAACTTCGTCATTTGCGCTGCTTCGTGGCTCTCGCCGAAGAGCTGCATTTCACCCGTGCTGCGGAGCGCTTGCACATCGAGCAGCCGCCGCTGTCCCGCACGATCAAGGAATTGGAAGACGAACTGGGGGTGCTGCTCTTTGACCGCGATCGGCGGGGAACGCGGTTGACGCCAGCGGGCACCACCTTCCTTCAGGACATTCGCAGGCTGTTCACCAACCTGGAGCAGGCACGAGAAAACGTCAGGGCGATCGCCGCAGGCCTAAGAGGCAGCGTGCGCATCGCCATCTCCGATGGCGCCATCGACCCGCGGCTGTCTGCACTTCTTGCCCTGTGCCGCCAGGAGGAGCCGGAGATCGAAATACGGCTCTCCGAGGTCACCCTGGCGGAACAGTTGCGGGGACTGCGATCCGGCGACTTCGCGATCGGTTTCGCACACACCGCGGACGTCGGCGACGGACTGGTGACGGAGCCCATCTGGCAGGACCCGCTGGTGGTGACCGTGCCGATCCGGCACCCGTTGCTGGCCCACAAGGAAGTGTCGCTACGTGAACTCGTGAGTTACCCGCTGGTGATGTGCGATCCGCAGCTTTGCGAGGGCTACTGCCGCGAATTGACCCGGCTGCTACATCCCCTGGAGCGCGAGTCCACCATCGTTGAGCATGTCTCGTCGCTGGACATGATGCTCACATTGGTCGGAGCTGGTTACGGCATCGGCTTCGCAACGGCGACCCGAATCGCGGCGTGTCAACGTCCCGACGTGGTGATCCGGCCGTTGGCGCTCGATTCGGCCGTCATCATCACCTACCTGCTTCGGCCCGAAGGCGGTAGCGGACTATCCGCACCCGTAGAGCGCTTCATCGAGCGTTTGCGTTCGCCAAAGAGCGATTAGCTACGACGCCTGCGCCACATCCGGCGTCACGCATCGCCCTGAAGGTAGAGGTTGCGCTCCGTGGCCGTCATCAGTTCGGCCGAGCTGATCTTGAGAGCCAGGGAAATTTTTAGAATGAGAGCGAGTGTCGGCATGTGCTCGCCGCGCTCAATCTTGCCCATGTGCGAGCGCGCGATCCCCGCCAAGCCCGCGAACTCATCCTGAGCAATCCCCTGAGCCAGGCGAGCGGCTCGCACCGCTTGCCCGAACGCCAACGCCGGTGCGGACTCATAGGTGGTTACTCCGGCGGGCCGTCCAGGCCGAATAGTGCGCTTCTGCATTCGCAGAAGCGTCATGGAATCACTGATCTTTAACCACGTTAAAGATATCTCTTGAGTATGATGTCGGCTGCTCTTTTCGATCCCGTTGCCTCTTGGGGGCATCCATGCACAACGCCATCAGACCGTCCCCGAATTTCACACTCGCCATAGCGCCAGGTGTGCCGTCTTCACGGCTGTCGGCGCTGCTTGCACTGCAGCGAGCGCACGAGCCGGGTGTCGCGATCGCCGTGCGTGAAGTTTCGGATCAAGAGCTGGTAACGGGCCTGCATGAGGGCCGCTACGACGCGGGGCTATCTCTTAGCAGTGCGGGGGATCACCTGACGAGTAGCCGGAGGCTGTGGTGCGAAAGCATGGCCGTCGCGATACCACCGCGGTTCCGTTTGGTTGATCAGGCGAAGCTCACCATCTCCGATCTTCAGGACTATCCAATCTATCGCTGGCAGGCGGAGGCTTGTCCCTTGCTGGACGAGAGGTTGGCCTCCCTGATGCCAGTGGACCAAGAGAACATCCTGCCTGCAACTTCATTCGAGATGATGGCGCTGTGGGTTTCAGCCGGCTACGGCATCGGCGTATGCGCGCAATCGCGCATCGAGCGTGCCCATCAATGGGGGGTAAGCATGCGACCGCTCGCCGATGGCCCCTATGAGATCGTGACGTACCTCCAACGGCCCCACGCGCAAGCAGATTCTGCTGCCAAGCGTTTCGAGCGCAGGGCGCTGCAGATCGCCGAGGCAGGCGCCCTGTAGCAGGCACTCCTATAGGCCGGAGCCGTCTCATCCCGGCCATAGGTTGCAGCATGGGACTAGACCGGACTAGACCCCTTCAAGCACCGCTGCGCTGTCCACCAGTCGGCGGACGCTCTGCCGCACGTCCTCGGGGATGGGCCGCGGGGCAACGGCCTCGGGCACATCCGCATGGTGCTGGTAGTCGCCCATGAGAACCCGGATGATTGCGGGCACGTTCGTTGGCGTGACCGCATCAATGGCCGCACGATCACCCAGGTCGGGGTGAGGCTGGGTCAGCATGCGGTACAGGTCCCACGAATCGGCGTGCGGGCATTGGTTCATGAGCACTTGGGCCAGCTTGTGCTTGAGCGGCACCAGTTGCCAGTCGGGAACCCGCTGCCCCCGGTTGCCCAGGCTGATCGACAGCAGCTTGCCCGCCTTCAGCTCGCGGTTGATCTGGTCCTTGGACTTCCCGGCCAGCTTGCCGAACAGCGGGACCGGCAGATTGTTCGGCGACTCGTAGATGGCCAGCATTTCCTCGCGCTCGCGCTGGATCGCGGAGACTTCCGGCTCCGGGGCATGCACCGGAGGCGGCGGCACCTGCGACAGCCGCTGGAACATGATTCCGCCGCTGTTGGGGGTCACGACGATAGGCGTGGCCACCACGGGCGGCACGCCGGGGACAACAGGCTCAGCAGTCGTGGAGACCGCGCCCACCACTTCCTCCACTTCCGCCATTGCCGGCACCCCGTCGATACGGATGGTCAGATGCGCGCTCGCGGCTTCGACTTCACCCTGTTCGAGCAGGTCAAGACGGTCTGCCCAGTCCTGCATCATGCGACGCCGAGGCTCCACGTACTTGGCGTGGTTGTAGGCCGAACTCACCTTGTTGGGGTCGGAGTGCGAAAGCTGAGCGTCCACCCAAATCTTCGGGTATCCGATCTCGTTGAGCGCGGTCGAGATGGTGCCGCGGATGCCGTGGCCGGTCAGGCGCCCCTCGTAGCCCATGAGCTGCACGGCCTTGTTGAGGGTGTTCTCGCTGATGCGCTTCTTGAGTTCGCTGCGATGCGACAGCAGGTACTTCTGCGCTGGACGCATCACGCCCAGGAGATAGCGCACGATCTCGATGGCCTGCAGGGACAGGGGCACGATGTAGGGCGGCACGTCCTGCGGCCGCTTGCCGGCCTTGCGCATTTCGTCCTGGAGTTGCTTGACGACCTGCGGCGGGATGATCCACAAGCCGCGGTCGAGGTCGAATTGCTCAGGCTCGGCCAGGCGCAACTCGCCCGTGCGCACCCCCGTCAGGAACAGCAGCCGGACGCCAAGCTGGGTCTGCCAGCCCCGGGGGTTGTAGCGCCGGAGCTTCTGAAGGAACTCGGGCAGCTCGGGCAGGTGCAGATAGGGGTTGTGGGCCACCGGGGGCTTGGGCTCGGCCACCACGTCCAGGTCCGCGGCCGGATTGACTTCCAGCCCTTCGGCGATGACCAGGGCATAGCGGAACATCTGGTTGAACCAGGTGCGGACCTTCTCGGCGGTGGTGAACGCCTTGCGTTTCTCGATCGCCGCCACGACGCCCACGAGCTGGGGCCGTCGAATGTCGTAGATCGACATCTTCCCCAGGGTAGGCAGCACGTCCTTGTTGAAGATGCGCAGGATCTGCGAAAGCGTGCTCTGACGGCCTTCCTTGAGTTCCTTGCGGCGATGCTCGACCCAAGCATCGAAGACGTTCTTGAAGGTGTATTCGCCCGCCAGCTTGGCCGCGTGCCGGCGCTGGTCGCGTTCGATTTGGGGATCAATGCCCTTGGCGAGCAGAACCTGAGCCTTGTCCCGCTCGGCGCGGGCCTCGCGCAGACTGAGGGCGGGATAGCCACCCAGGGACATGCGCTTTTGCTTGCCCAGCCAGTAGTATCGGAAGATCCACGACTTGCCGCCTGCGGCAGAGACCATCAGGCCCAGGCAGTCGTTATCGGAGAGGGTGTAGCGCTTGCCGGTGGTTCTTGCCTGCCGGACTGTCAGATCAGAGAGTGCCATTTCGAGGCTCCTAAGTTATGACTTAGGCCTAATGCTCGTCATGGTTCCCGCTCAGCCCCAGCAACTATCCGGTAGCCGTCCCAACCGTATTCTTGTGCCTCAATTGGTCACTCAAAAACGGTAGCTGTGGGTGGATTTCCGTGGCGCTCGCTGGAATGAAAAAAGGGGCCAAAGCCCCTCTTTTCAACGACTTACAGACGTCAGTAGAAGTCTGTAGATCACTATCTGGAGCGGGAAAACGGGTTCGAACCGTCGACCTATACCTTGGCAAGGTATCGCT
>NZ_JBGTYN010000033.1:0-32923 GCF_041730275.1 Comamonas sp. SY3
GTGCGGATGTTCAGCCCCCTCGGCAGTCTTGAGGGGAGCGGAAGAGTTGTTTTCATTGGACATGGGATGCTCCATATGGGCCGCGATCAGCCATTCAGGCGATGCGAAGCGCTGACAGGAAAGGGGTTGTGTGCGGTGGGTTCATTGCTTGGCTGGGGCAGCCTTTGTTCTTCTTGTGGTGGCGCCAGGAACTCCGAACGGTCGGAGCCGGTGACCCGCAGAAAATCCACCTCGACCTTTGCGGTTTCAACCAGTACAGAAGCAACATGCGCCACAGCCTTTGCTCGGTCGATGTCCATGGGGTTGTCTCGATTGCGTAGGTCGCTCAAGGTGGACAGCAATGCTTGGCGCACCTCCGTGATGTGTGGTGTATTGCTCATGGCTGGCTTTCCTTGATAAGGCGGTTGACTTGACGCGTGATCGCTCCTTTGAGCTGAACCAGCTTGGCGAGCTCGGGCGATTTGCTGCGAGGGTGATTGCGTTTAGCGTTTTCGCCACGCGAGATGCACTCGAGCCGATCAATGGTCAGATCCGCTTCAATCGCTGTTTTTTGCCCGGCCTTAAAGATCACGATGTGGCCAGGCGGGATTGGTCCGTGTGATGCTTCCCAGAGCAAGCGGTGCAGTGCGATCCATCGACGCGCTGGGTAAATGTTGGGGTCGTCAGTAACTTTTCGCTCAAGGTATCCGTCCTTGGTCAGTCGGACGGTTCCAATAGGCACATAGTTGTGCTGCGCGGCGCCCTGCATGTCCCCCTTCTTAAATTGCGTCGCCCGACAATTTGGGTGAAGCCCCGTAGATCCCGCTAGGCCTTTGTTCCATGGCGTGGCACCAGGCTTTATTTGCGTTGCGACCATGCGCGGGTCTGTTCGGCCCCGAGCTATACGGCCAGAGTTGATGCTGGCATTGAAGGCCTCAGATTTCCGCAATCCCAACGCTTTTGCCTTTTGGTAAATGGCTCTGGTGGGAATCCCCAAGGAGTGAGACACGACAGCTGCGGTTTGGTCGGGGTATAGGGCGCGCAAGGTGTCAATTTGCGCCGACGACCAGTTTTGACGGGCAGCCATGTTTTAGCTACCCGTCAGAACTTTGCGGATCTTGTCCACGGGCCATGCCAGACGGCCGTTTACGCGCACGGGCTGAATTGGGCCGGCGCGCTTGCCACAGGCCCAGGCCAGCAACGTTTGGGGTTTACGGTTGAGATAGTGCGCTGCGGCGTCGGTGGGAACCGTAGGCGTCGACACCTGATCCAGCGGGGTGAAAAGTTGCATGTGTACTACTCCGGTTGCGCTTGGCAATTGCTAAGCATGTACCGAATAGTACACTAAAATTTAGCAAACGCTACATTTTATGTTGCAAATTCGGGTTTTCATCAGCCGGGAGGATCGCGGCTTGCTCAAGGATCCAGGACTCGATGCGCTGGTGGTGCACCCGCAACAGGTCTAGCGGCCGAACGGTGTAGTGCTTCTCTGCCGTGGCGCTGGGCTTGTGACCTTGAATCTGGGCGACAACCCCAGTCGGGATCTCCAGCCACTCGGTCAGACTCTTGAAGCTGCGGCGCAGCCCCTGCAGCGACACGGGGGTGATGCGCGCCGCGCGGCAGCAATTGCGATGCGCTTTCGCAGGTGACGACATCTTTTGTCCAGGAATACGGGTACTGGTAAATACGTACTCACCTGCACGGGAAAGACTTTTTATCTGTGTGCCCAAATATTCGGTCAATGGGATATTTCGACTGTGTTCTACCTTATCCCTAATCGTTAATTTCCCCCAGCGCCAATCGATATCGGCCCATTTCATATCCAAAATCTCGTTTGGTCGCGCGCCAGTTATTAATAACGTTTGGAGATAAACGGATTGGGTTCTATTGTCCAAAGCCCTAACTTCACCAAACCAGGATTTAAGCTGCTCACGCATTAGCGCATCTCTTTTAGCTCTTGCTTTGCCCAGCGCGTCTTTTACTCGCTTTGTACCGACCACATCCCCAACGGGCAGAAATGGCTCTAGGTCTTCTTGTTCTTTGCACCAATTTAAAAATGCGCGCAACAGACGACGGCCAAGACGTGCTTGCGTAGCCCTCGTCGCCGCTTCCTCCTTAGCCCAAGCTTCTACTATTTTCGGGGTCAGGGTATCCAGCTTATATGAAGCCAACGAGAAGAGAACGCCGGGCACAGTAATTCCTTTACCGCCAGTACCGCGGGTAGATTCTTTTCCGCCCGCACCCATTAATGTTTCGTGATCCTTGAGGTGTCTTTCCCCCCAATGCGCTTTCCGGTCGGCGATGTATCGTGTCCAAATCTCGCCGACCATGGGGCAGGTTTTGGGTGCTGGCGCGGACAGTTCACGCCGTGCTTGAGCTTTCTGTTCGCCCAGAATATCTGTCCCGGCGTCCATCGAGAGCCGAGCTTCGCGAGCTTTCTCCCGCGCCTCATCGATGGTCAACACCAGCACGCTGCCTATTGCGCGGCGGGTGGTCTTTTGCCCAACTTTGCGCTCAAAGATGAAAGCCTTGAATCCGGTCTTCGTGACACGAACTTTGAGGCCGGGCACCAGCGAGTCGCGGAGAAAGGCTTGTGTGCTACCTGGCGGCAATTGAAAGCGTTCAATCACGCTGGCGGTGAGTGCGATTGGCGCGCTGGCATCCACAGGAGCTGAGCGGGACGGTCGTGACATAAATGGTTACAAAATAGTCTGCTAGACCTCAATTCTACGGCTTGATGTAGCCGCCGTGTAGCCGCTGTCGTAAATTTTCAGTCGTTGAGAATCTGGGTGCTTTATTGACGTGAAAGCGTAGAGCGTTGTTTTGTATAGTTTTGTCTATTGACCTGTATGGCTAAAGCGGTACTTGTCAGCGGACTTTTAATCCGTTGGTCGCGAGTTCGAATCTCGCAGGACCCACCAAACATTGGTTATTTGAATCAAGCCCTTGCGCAAATCGCGCAGGGGCTTTTTTCTTGTCTGTTGGTCCGTGATCTCAGGGAATATTCCGCAATCTGTCGGTTGGCTTTGCAGCTGCGCACGCACTCAGACAGAAAAAAAAGCCACCGGCTAGGATGGCTTAAATGCCCGCAGGGTACGGGCGGGAGGGATCTCTGCAAAGGGCTGATTCGTCAGCAATGCCAATGACTTGCGACGATCGTAAGCAAGCATCTGGGTGGGAGTTTGTCTCTCCTGTGAAGCTGTATGTAACTCTTTGAAACTAAACCGTTGGCCTGAGTTCATCGCTTCCGGTCTAGTGGCTTGAGCTTTTGCAACGGGTATTTCTGCTGCCGCGTGTTTCATGGATTCCGTTCAAGCGTAACCGCGCCATGTCATCCGCATGTTTCCATGGCCGGTCATGGCGGAGACAGGGCACTGTGCTGCGGGATCCCAGCGTCCACATGCCCCGTCTCACCGTCATTGAACGGCGAGTGTCTCTGCTGGCTGCGGCAGCCCAGTCCACCCACCTGCCAGTGCCTTGTACAGCGCAATGCTCGAACGTACGCCAGAGATCTGGCTTTGGGCTCGGGCATCCTGCGCTGCCAGCTGCTCACGCTGGGCATCCAGCACTTCGTACAGGCTGATGAAGCCGCCTCGGTACATGCGCTGGACCAGCTGCTCAGCCCGGTCCCTTTCGGCCTGCGCGTCCTTCAAAGCGCTGAGCTCGTTGCTGTTGCGATGCACCGTTGCCAACGCGTTCTCGGTTTCTTCCAACGCCTGCAGCACACTTTGCTGGTACAGCGACAGGGCCTCGGCGGCATCTGCCTGGCTCGTTGCAATGCGGGCGCGCACGCGGCCCACATCCAGGAACGACCAGTCGATGCCGAGAAAGGCAGTGCTTTGCATCGTGTCACCCGCAAAGAGATGGCGGCCGGCCAGCGTGGTGCTGCCCAGCACAGCGCCCAACGAGAGGCGGGGGAACAAGTCCGCTGTCGCAACACCAATGCGTGCTGTGGCGGCATGGAGGCGCAATTCTGCTGCAGCGATGTCAGGCCTGCGCCGCAGCAGATGAGCGGGCACCCCCGGGTCCACTGCGGGTGGCATGGCTGGCAACGCAGCTGTGTTGGAGAGCTGAGCCGACAAGCGATCCGGCGAAAGACCCAGCAGCACCGCCAGGCGATGCTGTTGAACCGCCATCTGCGTCTGCCATCCGGGAACCCGCGCCTGCGTGTTCAGCCACTGAGCCCTCGCACGGGCGGCATCCAGATCGGTGCTGCTTCCTGCCTGCAAGCGCCGCTCGACCAGCCGCAGGGTGCCAAGCTGGTTTTTCTCAGCAGCCTGTGCAATCTGCAGGCGCAGCTGGGCGCCGCGCAATTGGGTGTAGGCGTCTGCCACCTGTGCTGCGATGATGATTTGCAGTCCCGCGACATCGGCTTGCGTCGCTTGCATGCTGGCCTGCGCTGCCTCCACCGACCGCGAGATGCGCCCCAGAAAATCCAGCTCCCATTGCGCGGTGATGGCACTGCTGTAGAGGCGAGCCGACCGCTGCCCCGGGCTGGTTTGCGCAGCACTGCGCTTTTGCTGCCGGCCCTCGGCGTTCATCGTGACCGTGGGGAAGCGATCCATTCCTGATTGCCTGAAAAGCGCCTCCGCCGACTGGAGCCTTGCCAGCGCCGCACCCAGGTCGTTGTTGTTCTGCAGCGCTTGCTGTACCAGCTGCGTGAGTAACGGGTCGCCAAACTGGCTCCAGAATGGGGCATCGTGGATATCGGTGGAAAGCAATGGAGCCGCGTCTGCCTGCGCAGACCTATGCTGCTGTGCAAACCGGGTGGGCAGGCTGTCTTCTGCAAGCGGCGAATGAAAATCGGGTCCTACTGCGCTGCAGCCTGACAGGCTGATGCAGCAGGCGGCAGCGATGCTTCGCAGATGGAAGTATTTAGTCATGTGCCAGCTCCTTGGCGATTGCAGGTGCTGCACGGCCGGGCTTCAATGCCTCTGCAGTGTCGGGTGTATGCAGCTGGGTGCCACTGAGCTTGCGCAAGGTGACATAGAACACCGGCGTGAGGAACAGCCCAAAGAGCGTGACACCCAGCATGCCGGAGAAGACAGTAATGCCAGTGGCAGCGCGTACTTCCGCGCCAGCGCCCTGGCCGATCAGCAGCGGCACGGCACCGGCAATGAAGGCAATGGATGTCATGACGATGGGGCGCAGGCGGAGCCTGCATGCTTCGCGTGCGGCATCCCAGGTGCTTGCGCCTTGCATCTCGCGTTCGCGGGCGAATTCCACAATGAGGATGGCGTTCTTGCAGGCCAGGCCCATCAGCACCACCAGGCCCACCTGGACAAAGACATTGTTATCGCCGCCTGACAGCCAGACGCCAAACAGCGCCGCACAAATGCAGACAGGTACGATCAGAATCACGGCCAACGGCATGGTCCAGCTCTCGTACAGCGCGGCAAGCACCAGGAACACCAGCATCACTGCCAGGGTGAATACGACGGCTGCGGCATGGCTTTGCTCGACTTGCTGGTAGCTCATGTCCGTCCAGGCCAGTTCAATGCCCGGTGGCAAGGTCTTGTCCGCAATGTCACGCAGCTTCAGCAGTGTCTCGGACGATGACAGAACGGCAGGATCGGCATCACCGATGAGGTCGGCAGCCGGAAAGCCGTTGTAGCGCAAAACCGGATCGGGCCCGTAGCTGGGTACGATGGACACCATGGAGGCCAGCGGCACCATATCGCCCCGGTTGTTGCGCGTCTGCAGTTTTCCGATGTCCTCTGCCGTCTGGCGGTGGCTGGCATCGGCCTGCAGCACGACGCGGTAGACGCGGCCCAGCGCATTGAAGTCATTCACGTAGACCGAACCCAGGTAGGCCTGCAGGGTCTGGAATAGGTCGCTCAAGGCGACGCCCTGGGCTTTCGCCTTGGTGCGATCCACCTTCACGTCGAGCTGCGGAATATTGGACTGGTAGGCGCTGACGGGGTAGTGCATGCCCGGGGTCTTGGCAATCTCTGCCTGAAACGCTCCCAGCGCTTGCTGCAGGGCTGCGTAGCCCAGGCCGGCGCGGTCTTTCAGAAACAGCGAATAGCCCGATCCATTGCCCAAACCCTGGATCGGCGGCGGCATCAGCGCATAGCCATAGCCGCCCTCCATGCCCGCGAGCTTTTGGTTGAGCGCATTGCTGATCTCCGTCGCGCTGCGCTGGCGCTCCGCAAAAGGCTTGAGGATCACATAGGCGCTGGTGAGATTGGGTGTATTGGTTCCCTGCAGCGCATTCATTCCGGCAAAGGCGGGCACCGATTCCACCCCGTCGATGGCCAGGGCGTGGCGCGTGAGTTCTTGCGTCACTGCATCGGTGCGTTGCAGCGATGCGCCCTCGGGTAATTTGGCGCCGGCAAACAGGTAAAGCTTGTCCTGCATCGGGATAAAGCCACCGGGCACCTGGTTGAACAGCAGGGCGGTGGCACCCAGCAGCGCCAGGTAGATGGCAAACACCAGCCCGCGCCCCTGGAATGAGCGCGCCACCGCATGTTCATAGCGCTGCGCGCTGCGGTCGAACAGGCGGTTGAAGCGCCTGAAGAACCAGCCCAGCCCCGTGTCCATGCTGCGCGCCAGCCAGTCTTTGCGCGCGCCGTGGCCCTGCAGCAGCTTGGCCGCAAGGGCGGGCGACAAGGTGAGCGAATTGATGGCCGAGATGACGGTCGAGATGGCAATCGTCACCGCGAACTGCTTGTAGAACTGGCCGGTGATGCCATCGAGAAACGCCATGGGCACAAACACGGCGCACAGCACCAGCGCAATGGCGATGATGGGGCCTGACACCTCCTGCATGGCCAGGTGCGCGGCATCGCGCGGGCTGTGGCCTTTTCCGATGAAGCGTTCCACATTCTCGACCACGACGATGGCGTCGTCGACAACGATCCCGATCGCCAGCACCAGTCCAAACAAGGTCAGGGTATTGATCGAGTAGCCCAGCAGGTACAGCCAGGCAAAGGTGCCGACAATCGATACCGGCACCGCGAGAAGCGGGATGATGGAGGCGCGCCAGGTCTGCAGAAAGACAATGACCACCAGGACGACCAGGACCACGGCTTCGATCAACGTGTGCTGTACCGCCGTGATCGAATCCCGCACAAAGACGGTCGGGTCCCACAGGTACTTGAACGCGGTGCCGGGCGGCAGGTCGCCGGACAAGCGGTCCAGCGTCTTGTACACCTCTTGGGCCACGCCCAGCGCATTGGCGCCCGGTGTCAGAAAGATACCGATGGCTGCCATGGGTTTGTTATCCAGAGAGGCTCGCAGTGTGTAGTCGCTGGCACCCAGCTCCAGCCGGGCCACATCGGACAGGCGCACCAGTTGCCCATCGGCGCCTGTCTTCAGCACAATGCTGCCGAACTCCTCTTCGCTCTGCAGACGGCCTTGCACGTTGATGGACAGCAAGGTGTCCGTGGCGCGGCCACTGGGCTCGGCGCCGAGCTGGCCCGCTGATACCTGGACGTTCTGTTCGCGCACGGCGGCAATGACCTGGTCGGTGGTCAGCTGGCGGGCTGCGACCTTGTCTGGATCCAACCATATGCGCATCGCATAGTCACCAGCGCCGTAGACGCCCACGTCGCCGATGCCGGGGAGGCGCGCGAGTTCATCCTTGACGCGCAAGGTGACGTAATTGCGCAGATACAGCGTGTCGAGGCTGCCAGTCGTGGAGACGAGGCCGACATACATCAGCGGCGTGGCCGATTGCTTTTGCGTGGTGATTCCGTACTGGCGCACCTCTTCGGGCAGGCGGCTTTGGGCCTGGCTCACCCGGTTTTGCACCCGCACCGCAGCGGCGTCGGGGTCGGTGCCCGGGCGGAAGGTGGACACCACCTGCAGGCTCCCATCCGAGGCCGCGACGGACTTCATGTACATCAGCCCTTCGACGCCATTGATGGCCTCTTCCAGCGGCACTGCCACTGATTCGGCGATTTCCTTGGGGTTGGCGCCGGGGTAGGTCGCACGCACGACCACGCTGGGGGGAACGACTTCGGGGTATTCGCCGGACGGCAGCTGAGGAATCGCAATCAGTCCTACGGCGAACATGATGACCGACAGCACGATCGCGAAGATGGGCCGGTCGATGAAGAATTTGGAGAAGTCCATGTGTCCTTTGCTCATGGCTGCGCTTTCTGGGCGGGTTTTTGCGTTTCCGGCAGCGCGGCGCCCGCAGCTTGGCTGTCCAACCTCTGGGGCGCCAATGGCATGCCGGGGTAAAAAATGCGCTGCATGCCTGCCACCACCAATTGCTCGCCGGGCGCAAGCCCCGACTCGACGATGCGTCTGCCGTCCACCATCCTCCCCAACTGCAGATCGCGCCTTTGTGCACGCTGGGCAGCGTCCACGACATAGACGTATTTGCGGCTCTGGTCGGTAAGCACTGCCTTGTCGTCAATCAGTACGGCGGTTACCGTGCTGCGCTCCTGCATTTGCACCCGCGCAAACATGCCCGGCTTGAACAGTCCTTGGTCGTTATTCAACGTGGCGCGCAGTGCCACCGTGCCCGTCTGCGGATCCAGCCGGTTGTCGGTGAAGCCCACGCGGCCCGTGTGCGGAAAGCCTTCATCGCTGACCAGGCCGACACGCACCATCGCATCGCTCGGGGCCGCGCTGCTGTTTTGCATGCCGCGCAGCAGGCTTTGCTCATCGGCATCGAAATTCACATACACCGGATTTTGAGAAACCACGGTCACCAGGACACTGTCGTCCGCGCGCGCAAGGTTGCCGGTGGTCAGCAGCGCGCGTCCGGCTATGCCCGCAATGGGGGCACGGACTTCGGTGAAGCCCAGATCCAGTTGTGCGGCTGCCACCGCAGCTTCGGCAGCCGCTACCTGGGCTCGGGCTTGGGCCAGAGTTCCAGCGCGGTTATCGGCTTCTTCAGCAGCGATGGCGCGGTCCGCCACCAAGTCGCGTGCACGCCGGTCCTGCGTGGCAGCCAATTCCGTCGCCGCTTTGGCACGCTGCAGTTGTGCTTGTGCGCTCGCCAGCGAGGCCCGATAGGGGCGGGCATCGATGCTGAACAGCAACTGGCCTTTGCGCACAGGCTGCCCCTCGCGGAAATGGACATGTTCGATGTAGCCTGCCACGCGGGAGCGGATTTCCACGGTTTCCTGAGCAGCAATCCGGCCGTTGAACTGGTTCCACAGCTGTACCGGCTCAGCGCGTACCGTGGCAGTCGTGACGGCGGCGGGCGCTGGTTCGCCCGGCGCACTGCTGTCCTCTGGTGGCTTTGGGGGTCCACAGGCTGTGAGTGCGGCGGACAATGCAAGGGATAGCATGATCACGCGCACGGCAGATGCCATCGCAGGACCTGTGCCAGCAGCAGTCGCCTGCGGGCAGATCTCTGATCTCATATTGGAATTCCTTTTCTTGAAGACTCGGGCGTCTACCGTCCTGAGCGGCAAGCGACGGGGACGCAGAAGGGCTCAATGACTTGCGAGAAAAAATTTCCCTCGTCATCGCCGGAGCGGATTCTTCAAGTTAAAGTTAACTTTAAGTCAAGCGAAAAGGAAGAAGCACCATGACTCCTGGGGATGATGAACTGCTGCCCATCGGAAATATCGCAAAGCGCAGCGGCGTCAACGCGTCGGCGCTGCGTTACTACGAGTCACTGGGCTTGATCGAATCGGTGCGAAGCGCTTCGGGGCATCGCCGTTACCGGCGTTCAGCTCTGCGCCGGGTGGCCTATATCGTGTTCGCGCAGCGGCTGGGATTTCAGCTCGAGGAGATCGCGTCGCAATTGGAGGGCCTGCCCAAGCACCATGCGCCCTCTGGGGAGGAATGGCGTGGCCTGTCGAAGACGTGGATGGCGCGGGTGGATGAGCGCATTCAGGAACTGACGCATCTGCGCAAAAGTCTGGAGAACTGCATCGGCTGTGGCTGCCTGTCGATGAAGGTCTGCCACGTGTTCAACCAGGCGGACTATATTGGCAAACGGGGTGCTGGTCCCCGGTTGTGGCTGGGCGATACGCTGAAAGCCGCAGAGGAGTGATGGTAGGCGCGGCGGTCTGCCTCGCGGGTACGCCCACGCTGCAGAGATTCCGTTGTCACGAACACTGGGGATGGGCCCCAGTTGAATGGGCGGCTGGTTCCGGGCGGCTGGGCTTCCCGGTCATTCAACAGCCCGCTTTCCTTACTTGAGGTCGTGCCGCCTCAGCGCATTCTGGGTGCGACGGAAAAAGGGGAGGGCCCTGGATGTCTGGTCCAGACCAGGCTGCACGGCACCTTCCTGCTGGGGCGGCGCATAGTGCTTTCCGGGAAACAGGCTTTCTTCAATTTTTCTAAAGGTTCTGGGGCCCACGCTGGGCATCAGCAGCAGCTTTTCTGGGTAGCTCTGGGCTGCCTGTTCAATGGTGGTAATGCCATTTCTTGCCAGTACCCTCCACAGGTGCGGAGGCAGCAAGCCTTGCAGAGTAGGGGCCGCATCGAACAATGGGTGTGCAGTGCTGGTATTCATCTCTAGCCATCCAACAAGGTGGAACTGAAACTCAGCAACCCCCGGTTGGGCGGTTAAGCGATGAGCTGCTGAGTTATAAGCTTAGAGAGGTTGAGTAACAATTGGTATCACTGAAAATAGTGATTCTGTCAGCGTTTACACAGCACAACGCGAGGCTGCAATATTCCAGATCCAAAAGCCGGAATCGCCAATCACCTCGCAGTGTTCTTCAAGAGCAAAGCGCCTCCGAATTAAGGCCAGACACGATATGCAGCTATCAGGTGCAAGCACCCTGCACATGGGGGCCGGTGCGCGGCGAACAAGGTTCCGGAGTCGTTCCACTTCATTCAATGCCGTCTTTGCCAAGCTGATGGCGGCAGTGAGAGTATCCAGCCAAACGCATCTGAAGATGTGCGCAACTGGTGCGGATATGCCAGCTTGCCAGTAGCGCGGGCATGCCTATCGCTTATTCCAATTCCAGATCCAGGCGCCGCTTGGCCATGCTCAGGTTGTCTTCCAATGCGGAAAAGCGTAGCGAGTAGTCGTATTTTGTCTCTCCCGCCTTGGCATCTATGCCGTCCAGAAAAGTCATGAAGGCCACCTGGTAGTCCTTGAGGGCCTTTTTGGCATCGCTTCCCTTGGCTTTGCCGAGCACCTTTTTATAGACCTCCTTGGATGCTTTCGACACAGCGCCTCTGCAGCCCAGAAAATCGCTGTAAGCCTGCTGCAGAGTCGTTTCGCCCTGGCCAGCCTTCAACAGTCCAATCATATATTCCTCCTTGCAGATCATGGCCTTGATTTTCAAGGTCTCGTATGCAGAGGCTTCTTGCGATGCAGGGCTGGCGTGTGCCAGACCTGCGTATACCAAAAAAATACAGGTGAGTGAAACCTTGAAGCGGGACAACATAGAAAACGCCTTGTGTGCTTGGGATGGAGGCAGTTTAGCGGCCAGTCGAGCAGTGGTCCGTGTTTGGTGTCGCCACCCGACATTTTCAGCAGAAGCTCGCCGCCCTTTCTACGTGCGTGTTTTTGCGCATCCATATGAATTCAACCTTCATGCCGCTGACCGGCGGTGCTAAGCGTCCGGCAGCGTCTGTTCCACTGCTGGGCATGGCTATCCTTGATCTGTATATGGCGCACAGCATGTAGGCACGTCACATCTCCAGTCTTCAGCGATCGGGGAACGAAGCATCTGCAAGCTGCCCGATGGGCGGGTAATCGACGAATGAACATGCGACAGGCGGGATCTTCACTAAATGGCTACCTCCCGAGCCAAAAAAAGGCCACCCGAAGGTGGCCTGAGGCGCTGAAGAAAAGCCGTTCCTGATCGCTCAGGATGTTCATGCAAATCTAGAGAGGGAGGGAGGATGGTGCATGAACCCGGCAAATCATTAGATATATTCTATAGATTTATACAACTCGATTCTCAAAGGGTATTCCCTAGGTCTGAACAAGGACAGCCTGGGATCTGCAGGCTCTCCACCGGTGAATGGCGCCAGTTGGTCTCACGTACGCGCCCATGTTCAGCCGACAATCAGCTATACCGGTTGCCTGCTTGAGCATCTCCAAATATCAACTGCCAAGGCGGCGGGGTAAGGTGTGGGCCCATTGATATGGAGGGCGTGGGAACTCTCCACGTAGCTTGACTGCGCTCCTATCGCCTCGCTATGCAGCGAGGCGAACCAGGACAGAGGGCTTGGTGCCTACCCAGCCCAGGCCTGCCCAACGAGCGGCCGCACTCCGCTGAGAAAGCGCCTTCCTTGCCCGCGAGAGGCGCTATGACAAGCTCAGCTCACCAGCAAGCTTCCCGCATCGAGCGATGGCGGACGTAAAAGATCATCGTTGACGCCCATCGCCAGGCTGGCGCGCTCAATGGCTTGCCAAAGCTGCGGGGGCATCTGCAGAATTTCTTCTGGGGTGGTGGACTGGTCGATCCATGCGCTGATCTCACCATGTTGGTCATGGGTAAGCAGGTCCAGACTCAGCATTTCGTCGATGGTTTTCATAACAATCAAGCGGTGGGCATGACAACGTGACCAGGGTCAGCTGCCAGCGGCAATCAAAGGGAAATCTCGGCGAAAGGGGAACGGGGCTTAAGTCGGCTGAGAACGCCAAGGAGAGGGGGCTGCCTGCGGCGGGTCTCCATGTGCTTGCAGGCCTGGGCAGCGATGGCGTTGCGCGTTGTGGGCCATGGGATCCTCCTGGTGTTATGCCCCACTGTAACCGGTTCCTGGGGGCGCTCAGGCAAATTGGCCGCCACGCAACATGGTCCGTGGAGATGGTCTTACAGAAGGTGCTGGGCCAGCCGTGGACGGGGAATGACCGATGGCGCAGCAACACGGGCAGTCCGGCATTTCGCCGGACAATAGCGGCTGTAGAAAACAAGGAACTGTTGTGAGCCCTTCCCCTGAACATGCGGACCTGATTGCCAGCTACCAAAAGCTGGTGGCCGAGGTCAACAAGAAAACGGATCTGGTGCGTGTTGCATCGCTCAAAGGCCCTCAGGCCATGCGTGCCGCGATGGCCACTGCTGAGAAAGCCGAGCGCCGGCGCGATGTCATGGCATCGAAGCTGGCCGCCCTGGGCGTAGTGCTGGGTGATTGAGCGCTACCAGCAATCGCGGCTAAGTATCAGCCTGCCCAGCCGATGAGGCTGAGCGGCGACGAGGGCATGCCGCATGCCTTGCCCGAGAGCCGGAGGCGCGCGACCCAACCCCCAGCGCTCAGACCGGCGCGCAGAACGCCCGGTTGGGATAGAGAATATCGGTCAGCACATGCTGGCCACGGGTCTGCAGCAGGTAGGTGCCTGGACCACCATCGGCAATGGCCTGCTCCAGCAGTTGCAGGAATTGCTGGCGATGGTGGACATCATCGGGCAGCCAGGCAGAGGCAGCAGCGGCGTTGTCTGCGCCGGTGCCCTTGGAATTGATCAACCTAATTTCTTTCATGTTGAACAATTCTCCATCCCTGATTGATATTGTGCAAGTGGTTTTTGCTTGAGTTAGCAATGGTTAAAGAACCAATGAATGAGCACATTCTGATGGTGTGTAGGTCGAGCATTCAATAAGCCTTTAGACATCAAACGCTTTACGGTGGTCTTCGATGGGCATGCCTATCGGCCCCACCAGCTCCCGAGCGTGATCCATGGCTAGATGTAACAGAGGCGGGCGAGGTGCATGGACGGGCGCGCGCGTCTTGGCTGCAGATCAGGGTTTCCACAGCCCTGGTTTTGTGCGTGGCGGGATCTTTTTCGCGCACAATGCTGCCTCTCGCGGCGAAGCTGCCTGGGTTCTGAAATTTGCGGTGGCCGCTGGGCTCAGTGCAAGACAAGGGAGCCGGGACGGCACCGATGCCGAGGAGGCGCTTGGGGCATTTCAGATTGATGCTACTAAATGCATCAGAATGTATAGGGTCTGAGCGCCTTGCGCGGTGGCTTTAAAGGTGTTTTGCACATTATTGGTGCATGAATGCCCGTTAATGCCCTGATTAGGTGCAAAAATCACTTTTTGCTAGCACATAAGTGACATATTTGGCAATCCTAGGCATCCCTGTTGCGAGAGTTTATTAGACCTATATGCTGTCTCCGCATCGCACTTGATAGTTGCTCTATTGTCAATGTCTGCGATCCATAGCTTGATTAAAAAGGATTCCGATATGAAGGTACCGTTTCGCCTCAACTCGATGGTGGTTGCATTTGGTCTGGCCGGCAGCATGCTCGCTGGCGCAGCCCAGGCTCAAAATATCAAGATCGGCGTGGTCATTCCTGCGACGGGTCCGCTGACCCAGTACGGTGACATGGTCAAGGAGGGTGTGGATACGGCGCTCGAGCAGATCAATGCTGCCGGCGGCATCAATGGCAACAAGCTTGAAGCAGTGATCGTTGATGATGCCTGCGAACCCAAGCAGGGCCCTGTGGCCGCCAACCGCGTCGTCAATGCGAAGATCCATTACGTGGTGGGACCTGTATGCTCGGGCGCAGCCATCGCTGCAGCACCGATCTACAACAATGAAGGTGTGGTCGTCGTGACCCCTTCGGCCACCTCGCCTGCGCTGACCGAAGGCAAGAACTTCACGTCGGTCTTCCGCACCATTGGCCGCGACGACCAGCAAGGCCCGTTTGCTGCCAAGTTCATTGCCCAGACCGTCAAGCCCAAGAAGGTTGCGGTGCTGCATGACAAGCAATCCTACGGCCAGGGCATTGCCACGGCCGTGCGCGATACGCTCAAGGCTGACGGCATCAATGTTGCGCTGTTTGAAGGTATCAACGCCGGTGACAGCGACTACTCGGCCGTGATCACCAAGCTCAAGAGCGCCGGTGTGGATTTTGTCTACTACGGCGGCTACCACCCAGAAATGGGACTGCTGCTGCGCCAATCGGCAGAGCAGGGCCTGAAGGTCCGTATCATGGGCCCTGAAGGCGTGGGCAATCCCGAAATCAATGCGATCGCCGGCCCCGCCGTTGAAGGCATGCTGGTGACCCTGCCCGCCGACTTTGCTGGCAACCCGAAGAACGCGGCCATCGTCAAGGCCTTCAAGGACAAGAAGCGCGATCCTTCCGGTTCGTTCCAGATGGGCTCGTACACTGCCGTGCAGGTCATCGCTGACTCGATCAAGGCCGTGGGCAACGATGGCACCAAGGTGGCCAAGCACCTGCATACCGCTACGTTCGACACCCCGCTGGGCAAGCTCGCCTGGGATGCCAAGGGCGACCTGAAGTCCTACGACTTCCAGGTCTTCAACTGGCACAAGGATGGCAGCAAGTCGCCAGCGTCTAAGTAAGTGTTTGACAAAAGCATGGCTCTAAAACATAGAGCCATGCTTTTTTATTTTGGCGGCCACAAGCGCCAAAGGAATTGGGTTGGTACGGTATGAACGATTTTTTGCCCCAATTCATACAGCAGTTGTTCAATGGTCTGTCCCTGGGCGCGATCTACGCGCTCGTGGCCATTGGCTACACGATGGTGTATGGAATTATCGGAATGATTAATTTCGCCCACGGCGAGATTTATATGATTGCGGCCTATATCGGCCTCGTGACCTTGTCGGCCATCGGCACGCAAAGCGGGTTGCCGGTGTTTGTGGTGATCGGTGCGATGCTGCTCGTTGCAGTGGTGCTCACCGGTGTTTACGGCTATGTGGTGGAACAGGTGGCGTACAAGCCCTTGCGCAGCAGCCCGCGCCTGGTGGCGCTGATCTCGGCCATCGGCATGTCCATCTTCTTGCAGAACTGGGTAGCCCTGGGGCAGGGCGCACGCGATATGGCCGTGCCCTCGCTGCTGCCCGGTGCATTCAACTTTCACATGGGTGATTTCGAGGTCTTTGTGCCTTACACCCGCATCTTGATCATTGTGGTGGCGGTGGTGCTGATGGCCGCGCTGACCTTCTACATCCGCCACTCGCGCATGGGCCGCGCATCGCGCGCCTGCTCGCAAGACATGCAAATGGCCAACCTGTTGGGCATCGACACCAACAAGGTCGTGTCATTCACCTTCATCCTGGGGGCGGTGCTGGCGGCTGTAGGCGGTGTGCTGATTGCGCTGGCGATCGGCAAGCTCAACCCCTACATCGGCTTTGTCGCCGGTATCAAGGCCTTCACCGCTGCGGTGCTTGGCGGTATCGGCAGCATTCCGGGGGCGATGCTGGGCGGCGTGCTGCTGGGTGTGGCCGAGACCATGGCCGCAGCCTATATCTCTTCGGAATACAAGGACATCGTTGCTTTTGGTCTGCTGGTGCTGATTTTGCTGTTCCGCCCCACCGGTCTGCTGGGCAAGCCTGAGGTGGAGAAGGTCTGATGATGAAAGCGAACTTCAAGAACGCCATCATCTCGGCCGTGTTGGCGGCCTTGGTGGTGATGCCCATTTTCGGACTGCATCTGGAGCGCAAGGGCGGTCAGAACTACATCGAGCCGCACTGGAACCTGGTGATCTGGGGCTTTGTCATTGTGCTGGTGCTGCAGCTGATCAAGCCTTTGCTGGGCAAGCACATGGCCCGGGTGCAGGCGCCGCGCCTGCCCGAGGTCAGCACCCGCATGCGGATGACCTTGCTGTGGCTGGTGATTGTCGCGGCCATTGCCTGGCCGTTTTTCAGTGGCCGCAATGCGGTGGACATTGCCACCTTGGCGCTGATCTACGTGATGCTCGGCCTGGGCCTGAACATCGTGGTGGGCTTTGCCGGTCTGCTTGACCTGGGCTTTGTCGGCTTCTACGCGGTGGGTGCCTACACCTATGCCTTGCTGTTCCACTGGGCCGGCTGGTCGTTCTGGGAAGCGTTGCCGCTGTCCGGCGCCGCCGCCGCGTTGTTCGGCTTCCTGCTGGGCTTTCCGGTGCTCCGCCTGCGTGGTGATTACCTGGCGATCGTGACCTTGGGCTTTGGCGAAATCATTCGCCTGCTGCTGGTCAACCTGGTGGATGTCACCGGCGGGCCGGACGGTATCTCGGGCATTCCCAAACCGACGTTGTTCGGCTTTGAGCTGACGCGTACCGCCTCGCAAGAGGGTGCGCAGACCTTGCAGCAACTGATGGGTATCGAGTTCAACACCATGCACATGGTGATCTTCCTCTACCTGCTGGCGCTGTGCCTGGCGCTGGTCACCTTGTGGATCAGTAACCGCTTGATTCGCATGCCGATCGGCCGCGCCTGGGAAGCACTGCGTGAGGACGAAGTGGCTTGCCGTTCGCTGGGCATGAACCCCACCAAGATCAAGCTCTCCGCTTTTACCTTGGGCGCCATGTTTGCAGGCTTTGGCGGTGCATTTTTTGCAGCGCGGCAAGGCATTGTCAGCCCCGAGTCGTTCAGTTTCATCGAGTCGGCCCTGATCTTGGCCATCGTGGTGCTGGGCGGCATGGGCTCGCAGATTGGCGTGGTCGTGGCTGCGATCCTGATCACGGTGCTGCCGGAGCTCGCACGTGAGTTCTCGGAATACCGCATGCTGATTTTCGGCCTGGTGATGATCTTGATGATGGTCTGGCGTCCGCAGGGCTTGTTCCCGATGAAGCGCTACCACGAAGAGTTGAAGCAATGACCGTAAACACGGAAAACGCAAACAGGGAGAAGTGTTTATGAGTCAAAGCATCTTGAAGGTGGAAGGCCTGTGCATGCGCTTTGGTGGCTTGCTCGCAGTCGACCAGGTCGCACTCGATGTCAAGCCGCAGGAGGTGTTCGCCATCATTGGCCCCAATGGTGCGGGAAAGACCACGGTGTTCAACTGCATCAGCGGCTTCTACAAGCCGACGGCTGGTACGGTCTCGCTGGGCGGGCAATCGATTGCCGGCCTGGCCAGCCATGAGGTCGCCAACCATGGCGTGGTGCGTACGTTTCAGAACGTGCGCCTGTTCAAAGGCATGACGGTGCTGGAAAACCTGCTGGTTGCGCAGCACCAGCAGATCAAGCGCAACCTGCTGTCGGGTCTGTTCAAGACCAAGGCCTACCGCGAAGCGGAAGAGAACGCCAAGCAGCAAGCTGCGCACTGGCTGGATGTGATGGGCCTGCGTGCCTTCACCAACCGCGAAGCGGGCAACCTGGCCTATGGCCACCAGCGCCGGCTGGAGATCGCGCGTTGCATGATCACCAAGCCCAAGCTGCTGATGCTCGATGAGCCGGCCGCCGGCCTCAACCCGCAGGAGAAAGTGGAGCTCCAGCACCTCATCGACCGCTTGCGCAAGGAGTACGGTGTGACCGTGCTGCTGATCGAGCACGACATGAGCCTGGTGATGGGGGTGTCCGAGCGCATCCTGGTGATGGAGTATGGCAAGCCGATCGCACTGGGGGTGCCGGAGGTCATTCGCAATGACGAACGCGTGATCAAGGCGTACCTGGGAGAGTCCTGATGCAGCCGATGTTGGAAATCAAGAATATCAGCACGCATTACGGTGCGATCTGTGCAGTCAATGATGTGAGTCTGCATGTCAATGAGGGAGAGATCGTCTCGCTGATTGGCAGCAATGGCGCGGGCAAGACCACGTTGTTGATGAGCGTCTGCGGCAATCCCTGCGCGACCACCGGCTCGATCAGGTTCGAGGGCGAAGAGCTGGTGGGGCAGTCGTCTCACCTGATCATGCGCAAGGGCATTGCGATATCGCCCGAAGGCCGCCGTGTGTTCAAGGATCTGACGGTCATGGAGAACCTGCAGATGGGCGCGTTCTTCTTGAACAAGCAGGAGATCGCCCACGGCATCGACTATGTCTATGGTCTGTTTCCCCGCCTCAAGGAGCGTGCCGACCAGCGTGCCGGCACGATGTCCGGGGGGGAGCAGCAGATGCTGGCCATTGGCCGGGCGCTGATGAGCAAGCCGCGCCTGCTGCTGCTCGATGAGCCCACGTTGGGCCTGGCGCCGCTGATCATTGCGCAGATCTTCGAGATCATCAAGGCCGTGCGCGAGCAGGGCGTGACTGTGTTCCTGGTGGAGCAAAATGCCAACCAGGCGCTGCAGATCGCCGACCGTGGCTATGTGCTGGAGACCGGCAAGGTCACCTTGGAAGACACCGGGGTCAACCTGCTGCGCAACCAGGACATCCGCAAGGCGTACCTGGGCGGCTGATGGGTGCGGCGGCAGAGGCTGCCGCTGCACAAAGCAAAACCGCTCCTGGCTGCATGGCCAGGAGCGGTTTTTTTAAGGGGCCGAACGCTGCCTTAGCGCTGGTAGTAGGCCTGGATGATGCGGCAGGCCTCATGCACATCGTCGGTGATGTGGAACAGCTTGACGTTCTCGGGTGAGATGGTGCCGTATTCGATCATCACGTCGAAGTTGAGCATGCGCGACCAGAAGTCCACGCCAAACAGCACAATCGGCACACCCTTGGCCTTGTGGGTCTGCACCAGGGTCAGCACTTCGAACAGTTCATCCATCGTGCCAAAGCCGCCTGGGAACACCACCAGGGCGCGTGCACGCATCATCAGGTGCATCTTGCGCAGCGCAAAGTAGTGGAACTTGAAGCACAGCGCCGGCGTGATGTAGCGGTTGCCCGACTGCTCGTGGGGCAACGTGATGTTCATGCCGACATTGGGTGCATGCTCTTCGGAGGCGCCCCGGTTGGCGGCTTCCATGATGCCGGGGCCGCCGCCGGTGCAGATGTAGAGGCGGTCCTCGAGCTTCTGGGTTTCGCTGAACTTGGCGACCAGGCGTGCAAAACGGCGCGCCGCATCGTAGTAGCGGCTGGTCGCCATGGCGCGCTGCGCCACAGCTATCGCCTGCGCATCGCCCTGGGCCTGGGCAGCGGCCAGCAGTACCTCCGCCTCTTCGGGGGCTACGAAACGCGCACTGCCAAACACCACCACGGTGTTGTTGATGCCCTGGGCGGTCAGCTCCAGGTCGGGTTTGAGCATCTCCAGCTGAAAGCGGATCGAGCGGGTTTCGCGGCGGCTCAGAAACTCCGGATCGGCAAAGGCCAGGCGGTATGAATCGCGTTTGGCGGCTTGCTCGGGCGGCATGTCGGCGCCGAACAGGTTCCAGTCATGCGCCATGACTTGTTCGTCGAGTTGGGTGTTGGCGTCCATGGTCTTCTCCAGCTTTCACAAAGCCGGCGCCGGGGCAGGCACCAGCGGTCACAAAAAACACGAGCAGCACAAGCGGGGCCTGTGCTGCTACTGAATATAGAGCGTTTTGGGCATGCGCTTGGGGCAATGCGTTGAAAAAAGTCGTTCAGCGCCCACCCCAGAGGGCTTGGCCGGTGGCCAGCCCCAGGGCCGTCAACGCCAGCGAACCGAGCAGATGCAGGCTGCACTGCAGCAGCGCCAGACCATAGCGCTGCGCCTGCAGCATGGACACCGTCTCGGCGGAGAAGCTGGAAAAAGTCGTGAGTGCACCCAGAAATCCGGTGATCAGCACGAGGCGCCAGACCGGGTCGATGCCGGGGGAGTTCTGGAACAGGGCCACCAGCAAACCAATGGCGTAGCCGCCGACCAGGTTGGCCGCCAGGGTGCCCCACGGCAGCAGGGCATGGGGCTGGTTGAGCCAGCGGCCCAACTGCCAGCGTGCCAGCGCGCCCAGGCAGGCGCCAATCGATATGCCAAGAACGTTCCACATGCCCGCGAGCTTAGCAGGGCACCGCTGTGTTGGGGAGAAATGCAACGCAGAAAGGCTCCGCTTGATGCGTCAGCGCGCCTGCACGATGTCCTGCCAGGCGGCATAGGCGGCCAGCACGGCTGCGCGTTGTGCGGTATGCGCGAACACCAGCGCATCGCCCACCACGGTCTGGTCCGGGAACTCGGTGATCAGGCTCACCGGCGTGAGGCCGTTATCGTCCACTTGCATCGAGCAAGGGGTACCGTGCCGCAACTCAAACGGCTGGCGGCCGGAATGGCTTTGGTACAGCGCCAACTGGCGGCGGTTGTATTCCGGCAAACCTTCCACCTTCAGCAGCGCCTGCGCCACCCGTTCGGCCAGGGCCTCGGCTTGCGCCTGCCAGTCTTTCCGGTAGCGCAGAATCAGGAAAAAGCCCTTGGGAATGGTCCAGAGGTCGAAGCCCTGGGGCACGTAGCCCGACAGGGGGCGGGTCCATTCGTGTGCGGGGTAGCCATGCAGGCTCAGGTGCAGCTGCGCACCACTGGCAGCGATTGCATCACGCCGCAGTGCGCTCTCGTACCAGGGGGCGTGGTCGCGGTAGGCCAGGTCGTCGCCCAGCGCGGTGTAGCGCGCTGCATGGTGCATCTGCTGCGGTGCGTAGTCGCAGTACCACTGGTGCAGGTCATAGCCGTCCGGGTTTTCAATGGGGATGTAGGCGAAGTGGCTGTCGGCCTGCTGCGCCAGCGCCAGCGCCCCGCGCAGAGCGCCGGTGACGCCAGAGATCTCGTTGGCATGCTGGCCGCCGCTCAGCACCACCGCGTGTTCGCTGCCTTTTTTATAGGTGGCGGCAATAGGGCGGCCTTGTACGCTTTGGCCCTGGCAGGCGCTGCCATAGGCGGCGAACAGCGGCTGGACCAGCGCATCCATCTGGGCCAGGCTGGGGGCACGCTGCAGCTGCGCCGCATGGAAAGCAGCGTCTTCGATGCTGTTGGGGCGGAAGAACGCTGGCGGCAGGCCCTCAGGCGCGGTGGGCAACGGCTCTGACAGCGCCAGTGCGTGTATTTGCAAGCCGACGGAGGTCTGTTCAAGCGGATGGGATTGTGCGGCGATCCGGATGTCCGGCACGATCTGGCCCGGTTGCAGCCGGCGGTCGCCTGCTGCACGCCCGGACAGCTTCTGGAAGTGCTCGAGCAGCGAGAAATACAGGTCCTCATGCATGGCTTCCGGTGTACTCATGGTCTCACCAGTGCCGGCAATCTCCTGCTCAAAACCGGTCAACTGCATCGCAATGTGCAGGCGGCCGAAAAAGGGCTCGCTCTGCGGCCAGGCATGGTGCTCGATCGCATGCAGGGCCTGGGCGTAAGCAGCTTCGTAGTCGGTTTGCAAGGCGGCATCGTGCACGGTGCGCCCCTGCGCATCCTGCGCCTGCTGCCAGCCGCAGGGGGTGATGCCGCTGCTGCCGTGTGCGGTGTGGAAAGACCGGTTGGGTGCGAATACCTGCAGGTTTTGCGTGTGCCCGTCGTGGTAGCGTAGCGCCAGCGTATAGCTGTCGGCGTGCTGACCGGCCTGCATCTGCAGGTCCACCCCCGGCGGCAGCATGGCGGCCAGGGGGTAGGCTTCCAGCATGAAACGATTGGGCGCGGCATCCGCATGGAGCGGGTAGTGCAGATGCAGGCTTTGCAGCCCGGTGGTATCAAGGTCTTCCAATACCGCATGCACCAAGGGCTTGTAGGCGCTGCGGATGCGGGCGTGGATGCCCTGCTTGCTCAGCATCTGCTCGGCCGCACGGCGCGCCTCAACGCCTTCGAAACACCACAGCTGCCAGGACCACTCGGGCTGGGGATGGGCCAGGCGCTCTGCCACCCACTGGGTGAGCGTACGGTCTAGGGTGCTGGAGAGGAGGAGCGTCATGGTGTGGCCTGCGGTGTAGATGCTTGTGATCCACCAGCATAGAACAAGCACGCTGTTCTTGCTGCACGCCGGCGCTTATTCCCGCTGACACTCCATCCGGCAAGGTCTTATTTAGCCGGCTATCGCCATCTGGCCCTCAGGCGTCGTTGCCTTCCGGGTTGGCAGACACGATGCGGCTCAGGCTGGGTGGCACGTCCTTGCCCATGCGCCGATCGCGGAACAGTGCCGCACGCATCAGGAAGATATTGGTGATCGGCACCGCGACCGACAGCAGCACGGCAATCAGCAAGGTGTGGAAACTGGGCTTGTGCGACTGCAGGCTGAAAAAGAAGACCGAGCTCCAGACAATGAGCCAGCAGCCGGCGCACGCGATGATGGAAGGTGTATGCACGCGCTCGTAGTAGCTGGGCAGTCGAAACAGGCTCAGTGCCCCGATCAGCGTAATCAAGGTGCCGCCAAGCACCAACACCGACACGAGGATCTGTACCCAGATGGGCAGGTCGACTTCGGTCATTCGATCACCTCCCCGCGCAGCAGGAATTTGGCCATCGCTGTCGAGCTGACAAAACCGAACAACGCGATGAGCAGCGCGGCCTCAAAGTAATTGACGGACGCATAGTGGATGCCCAGCACCAGCATCGCGAGCATCCCGATCAGATACATGCAGTCCAGCGCCAGAACGCGGTCTTGGGCCTGTGGGCCCTTGAGCAGGCGGATCATCGCGAACAGCATGGCCAGCAGCAAGATGAAAAGGGCTGCCGGCATGGTCCAGGCAAGAATGATGTTCATTCGAAAATCTCCATGAGGGGCCGTTCATAGAAGGCCTTGATGTGGTTGATAACGCCTTGCGGGTCGTCTGCCTCCAGCACATGCAACAGCAGAATGGAGCGGTCGCGCGATATCTCGGCCCACGCGGTACCGGGGGTGATACAGACGATCATTGCCAGCACGGCCAGACCGTTGGGGTCGCGCAGCTGCAAAGGCACATGGACAAACCCTGCCGGCTTTTTTCGGCTGCCCGGCATCAGCAGCAGTCGCAGCACGGATACATTGGATTGCAGCGAATCCGCAGCCACACGAAAGCCGAGCCGGATGATGGTCCAGGGTTTTTTGATGCTGACCGAGCGTGGGCGCAGCCCCTGGGTGAGCATTGGAATCAGCCAGCCCAGCAGCACACCGAGAATGATCTGCCCGGGGCTGAGGCTGCGGTTGAGCAGCAGCCACACCAGGCACAGCAGCACGGACAGCAGGGGCGCAGGGAAAAGGCGTTTCATGGCTCGGTACCTCCTGCAGGAGCTTGCGGCGCAAGCCCAAACCCCGTCTCAGGGAGCACGGTCGGGATCTCGGGAGCGACCACGGGCTTGGCTGTGGGGGAGGGCTTGGGATGGGTCTCCAGCACAGCGCGGATGTAGTTGCCGGGCGCGTGGAGGTTGTCAGCCGCGCGCTGGGTAAAGCGCATCACGCTGGCACCATGGGTCACCATCAGGATGCAGCAACCGAGCAAGATGGCTAGCGGCAGGCCCTCGATGACCTTCAGCTCAGGGGTATTGCGGCTGATGCTGGACCAGAACTCCCGAATCCCGATCCGCACCAGGGCGGTCAACGCCATCAGCCCCGTCGCGATCAGCAAGCCCATGAATAGCCAGCCCAACCAGCCGATCTGCGTACCTGCCGAAGAGCCCAGTCCCAGGGGATTGAGCAGCGCCGAGAGCATGGCGAATTTGCCGATGAAGCCGGACAGCGGCGGCAGGCCCGATATCACCAAGGTGCAGAGCATGAACGACAGCCCCAGAAACGCCATCGCTGCCGGAATGGCCCGGCCGATCAGCACTTCCTCGTCTTCGTCGAGGTTGAAACCATCGCGCGGCAGCAGTTCGGCGGTCAGGAACGGCGCCTCCTCATCCTCGAAGCGTACGCTGGCACCGTCGGTCGTGCGCCATCGCTCGATCAGGTCGGTGATCAGGAACAGCGCCGCCACCGCGAGCGTCGAGCTCGGCATGTAGTACAGCAAGGCGCTCGTCATCAGGTTCTGGCCAAAGCCGGCGGCAGCCAGCAACGTGCCTGCGGACAGGATGGCGGCATAGCCCGCCACATAGCCCAGGCGCTGCGTGCCGAGCATGGAAATGGCCGCATACAGCATCGTGGCCAGGCCACCCAGGATCAGCCAGGCGCTGCCAAAATGGGCCGATGGCCCGGCCTCGCTGCTGAACATCAAGGTCCACAGCCGCACAATCGTGTAGATGCCCACCTTGGTCATCAGCGCAAAAATGGCGCCGACCGGGGCCGTGGCCGAGCCATAGGCGGGCACCAGCCAGAAGTTCAGCGGCCAGACCGCTGCCTTGATCAGGAAGGCGGTGGCCAGAATGCCGGCGGCGGTATGCAGCAAGCCCCGGTCCGCGCTGCTGACACTCGGAATGATGCGCGCCAGGTCGGCCATGTTCAAGGTGCCGGTGATGCCATAGAGCATCGACACGCCAATCAGAAACAGCGACGACGCTGCCAGGTTGATGGCGATGTAGTGCAGGCCATGCTGAACACGGGACTTGCCTGAGCCATGCAGCAGCAGGCCATAGGAGGCAGCGAGCATGATCTCGAAGAACACGAACAGGTTGAACAGGTCGCCGGTGAGAAAGGCACCGGCCAGACCCATCATCTGGAACTGGAACAGCGGGTGAAAATGCACGCCTACCCGGTGCCAGCGCGCGCCCGAATACACCACTGCACACAGCGCAACCACGCTGGTGGTCAGCAGCATCAGCGCCGAGAGCCGGTCGAGCACCAGCACAATGCCAAACGGCGCGGCCCAGTTGCCCGACAGGTAGACATTCATCGAGGTGGCCATGCCATCCTGGTTGCTCCATTTGACCAGCGCCATCGCAATGACCAGGCCGATCAGGCAGGAGCTGATGTTCATCAGCAGTTTGGTGCGTTGGTACTTCTCGCCCAGGGTCAGCATCAAGGCTGCGGTCAGCATGGGCAGCAAAATCGGTGCCAGCAGCAGGTGCGGCATCAGGCGCTCAGTCAGCGTCATCAGCGACATCAAGGCGCCTCCTGCACGTCATTGGACAGGGACCCGTCCACGTGGTCGGTGCCCGTCATGCCGCGCGAGGCGAGCAGCACCACCAGAAAGAGCGCGGTCATCGCAAAACCGATGACGATCGCCGTCAGCACCAGCGCTTGGGGCATGGGGTCGGCATAGTGCATCAGATCAGTCGGTACACCCGGCTGCAGTATCGGTTCGCGGTCGATTGCCAGGCCTACGCGGCCCATGCTGAAGATAAACAGATTGACCGCATACGACAGCAACAGCAGACCCATGATGATCTGGAACGTCCGTGGGCGCAGCAACAGCCAGACGCCGGAGCCGGTCAATACGCCAATGGCAATGGCCAGTACGATTTCCATTTGGTATTGTCCTTAGGGTTGAGATGCCGAGTCGCTGCGCTCGCCTTGCTGGCGTTCGTGGTAGCGGAAGCCCCGGACGGATTGGTGGGCAATGCTGGTGAGCATCAGCATCGTGGAGCCCACGACCAGCGAGAACACGCCGATATCGAAGAACAGTGCGCTGGCGATATGGATCTCGCCTACGACCGGCAGGGTCAGGTGTGCGGTGTGGCTGGTCAGGAACGGATAGCCGAAATACCAGCTGCCCACACCGGTGCCCAGTGCAAACAGCAGACCGGCGGCAATCCAGCGGCGCGGGTAGATGGGCAAATGCGATTCGACCCAGTGCGTACCGGAGATGATGTATTGCAGCAGCAGACCGATGGCCAAGGTCAGGCCGGCGACAAATCCCCCGCCGGGCTCATTGTGGCCACGCATGAACAGGTACATTGCAACAATGGCGGCAAACGGCAGCAACAGACGCACCAGCACAGCGGGCACCATCAGGTAGCCCACAGCGGTATCGGTGGCGCTGCGCGGGTTGAGCAGGTCGGTCTGCAAGTCAGCTGGCAAAAAGCGCTGCTGCTCGGGCACGTCCATCGCCTCGGGTGCCGGGCGGAAGCGCCGCAGCAGCGCATACACGGTCAGCGCAACAATGCCGAGCACGACGATTTCACCAAAGGTATCAAAGCCACGGAAATCGACAAGCATCACGTTGACAACGTTGGTGCCACCGCCTTCCGTTTGCGCACGCTCCAGGAAGAAGGTCGAGGTGCTTTCGGGGAAGGGCCGGCTCATCATCGCAAATGACAGCCAGGCCATGCCGCCACCGGCCAGCAACGTGATCAACAAGTCACGCCAGCGGCGCAGCGTGACCAGTGCGCCTTGCTGGGAGACTTTCTTGAGCTTTTTGTCGCGCTTGGGCAGCCAGCGCAGACCCAGCAGCAGCAGCACCGTGGTGACTACTTCGACCACCAGCTGGGTCAGCGCGAGATCAGGCGCGGAGAACCACAGGAAGGTCAGGCAGGTCGCCAGCCCGGCGCCGCCCAAGGTGACCAGCGCCGCCAGGCGGTGGTACTTGACGAGGAAGGCTGCTGCCAGCGAGCAGCTGATGCCGATCAGCCACAGAATGCCAAAGGCGGGGGACAGCGGTTGCAGGCCGCGGTTGCCCAGCTCCAGGCCATGGATCAGCAGCGGAAGCGTGGCCGTCAGCAATGCCGCCAGCACCAGCCACAGCGCCTGCCATTGCCAGCGGCGCGTGCCCAGCCAGCGGCGCAGATGGCGCGCACCGTTGGTGATGATCGCCATCACCGCCTGGAACACCCATTGGCCATTGATGCGCCCGACCAGCGGTGCATCATCGAGGTATTGCTTGGCGCGCAGCAGACGCAGCAGCAGATAGAGCAGAATGCCAGCGAGCATGGCGATGATGCTCATCACCAGCGGCGCATTGATGCCATGCCACAGCGCCAGGCTGAACTCCGGCAAGCTGCCGCCCACCACCGGCGAGGCGGCCGCATCCAGGTACTGGCCGACCGCCCAGGCCGGAAAGATCCCCACCAGCAGACAGATCAGCACCAGCAGCTCGACGGGCACCCGCATCCAGTGCGGTGGCTCATGCGGCTCATGCGGCAGATCGGTGGCAGGGGGGCCAAAAAACACATCGACGGTGAAGCGCAGCGAATAGGCGACGCTGAAAATACCGGCCAGGGTAGCTGCCACCGGCAACGCCGTGGTCAGAAACGGTGTGGTGTTGATGTACACCGTTTCGGCAAAAAACATTTCCTTGGACAAAAAGCCGTTGAGCAGCGGCACACCGGCCATGGCCGCACTGGCCACCATCGCCAGGGTGCCGGTAATGGGCATCATTTTCTGCAGGCCGGAGAGCCGGCGGATATCACGCGTGCCCGATTCGTGGTCGACAATGCCGGCCGCCATGAACAGCGAGGCCTTGAAAGTCGCATGGTTCATGATGTGGAACACGGCAGCGACGGCAGCCAAGGGGCTGTTGAGGCCGAGCAGCAAGGTGATCAGGCCCAGGTGCGACAAGGTCGAATAGGCCAGCAGCGCCTTCATATCGTGCTGGA
The DNA here is from genome assembly GCF_041730275.1 of Comamonas sp. SY3. NCBI lineage: Bacteria > Pseudomonadati > Pseudomonadota > Betaproteobacteria > Burkholderiales > Comamonadaceae > Comamonas > Comamonas sp. SY3. The sequence continues at coordinate 27,769 of NZ_JBGTYN010000033.1, forward strand.
ACATGGCGATGTAGCCGCCCAGCAGCAAGGTGATGGCGCCGGCACCCCCGACGAGCCAGAACCATTCCTCGGTACCGCTCAGCGCTGGCCAGAGGCGCGCGAGCAAGAAGACGCCTGCCTTGACCATGGTGGCCGAATGCAGGTAGGCCGACACGGGGGTGGGTGCTGCCATGGCGCGCGGCAGCCAGAAATGGAAGGGAAACTGTGCACTCTTGGTCAGTGCTCCCAGCAATACCAGCACCAGCGTAACGCGGTAGAGCTCATGGTTGCGGATCTGGTCGCCCGCCGCCAGCACATTGTCCAGTTCATAGCTGCCGACAATATGGCCCAGCAGCAATACGCCCCCCAGCAGGCACAGGCCGCCGGTGCCGGTCACCGTCAGCGCCATGCGTGCGCCCATGCGTGCATCCTTGCGGTGGTGCCAATAGCCGATCAGCAGGAAAGAGAAGAGGCTGGTCAGTTCCCAGAAAAACACCAGCTGGATCAGGTTGCCCGAGAGCACTACCCCCATCATCGAGCCCATGAACGCCAGGAAAAACGAGAAGAAGCGTGGCACCGGATCGGCTTGCGACATGTAGTAGCGGGCGTACAGCACCACCAGGCTGCCAATGCCCAGCACCAGAATGGAGAACATCCAGGCAAAGCCGTCCATGCGGAAGTGCAGATCCAGGCCCAACTGGCCCAACCAGGCCACGTTGTGGTGCACCACGCCATTGTTCTGCGTTTCCGGGAAAAGCATGGCGACTTGAACCACACAGAACACGGCTATGGCCCCTGCCAAGGTGGACTCGGTGTTACGCGCGTTGGCAGGCAGCAGCGCCGCGATGGCGCTGCCGACGAAGGGGAGGAGGATCAGGTAGGAAAGTGCCATTTCTTTGTAAATTCTACAAGCTGGCTCGATCCCAGCTGCTACTAAAACCCGAGCAAGTTCAGGATATTGGTCATGGCTTATCGATAGTCAATACCCTATGTTAGTGACTGCAAATGCGCGAGCAAAGGCGGTTTCTGGATGGATGTTTTGGACATGGGCCGATGCATGCTTTGCATGAATAGGCAGGCCTTTGGCCATAGGCCAACACGGCAGCCGGGCTGCAGCACCTGGGATGGGTATCAGGGGGGAAATGGTGCGTCGCGGCGAGCCACCCCGCGGCGTGCATGTGCGACGCGCCGCTGAGGCGCGCTCCATGGTGGGCTGGGCTTGGGTGCATGGGGTCCGGTGCCGAGGCATGTCAGGGCTCCTGCGCCCCAGGGCAGGGCGTCAGCGCATCCTAGCAGAAGCGACCGGGATGTCCTATTGCTCTTCCACCCGGCGGGGAGGGTAGCTGTCCCAGGATTGGCAGCCGGGGCACTGCCAGAAATGCTGGCGCGCTTCAAAACCGCAGGCGGCGCAGCGGTAGCGTGTCAGCGGCTTGGCGGCATTGTCCAATGCGCGCTGGATAGCCGGGTGGTGTTCCTCATGGCTGAGGGTTTCCTGGGTCAGCCAGCGACCCGCAGCCACCACCGAAGGCTCATGGCGCAGATGCTCGATATACCAGTCACGCCCGGCAGGCGCCGCCGCGTCCGGCACCATCGCATGCTCGTCCATCTGAACGAGGCTCTCCATCACATCCAGCGACGGCGCGTTCTGGTAGTTCGCCTCCAGCAGCGCACGCACCTGCGGCTTGCGCTCATCGGTCTTGACCAGCTCCAGCATCAGCGGGGCGACCAGCGGCACCGAGGAGGGCGACACCGATGCCAGTTCGATCAACGAACTCAGCGCCAGCGAAGGATGTCCACTCTTGTGCTGCAGATGGGCCAACTCAATGCGGGGGCGCGGTGCATGCGGGGCTTCGGACTGGGCTTGCTGCAGCAGGCTCAGTGCAGCGTCGCGCTGGCCCTGGGCCTGCTGGCCCAATGCTTGCTCGCACAGGTAATGGGCAATGCGCACACTGTAGTCGCCCTGGTTGTGGCTGTGCATCAGGCGTGCAATCTGCACCGCCTGGGGCCAGTCGTGGGCACGCTCGTAGATGGCCAGGCGCGACAGGCGTGCCTCGTTCTCATAGGGCGTGCCGTCCAGTCGGGACAGCGCATCCTCGGCGCGGTCCAGCAGGCCCGCCTTGAGAAAATCGAGTGCCAGCGCGTGCTGGGCACGTTCGCGCTCGGGCTTGCTGATATCGGCGCGTGAGAGCAGATGCTCATGCACCCGCACCGCGCGGCTGTACTCGCCCCGGCGGCGGAACAGATTGCCCAGCGCAAAGTGCAGCTCGGCGGTATCGGGGTCGTTCTGTACGGCCTCGATAAATGCATCGATGGCCTTGTCCTGCTGCTCGTTCAGCAGGAAGTTCAGCCCCTTGAAGTAGGCTTTGGGGGCGCTGCGGTTCTCGCGGCGGATCTGGCGCAGGTCAAAACGCGAAGCCAGCCAGCCCAGCACAAACGCAGCGGGAAAGCCCAGCAGGATCCAGGAGATGTCAAATTCCATGAGGGGGCAGCGGGGTGGATTCGTCCGCAGGGGCGTTGATGGAGAGGGCGGGCTCAGCCGCGGCCGTTTGCGCTGCCGCTGCACGCTGCGCGGCTTTGCGGTGCTTCCACCAGCGCGGCACCATGCCGATGATGCCGACAATCACACCCGCGCTGAATGCGAGCAGCACGACCAGAACGAGGGGGGCCTGCCACTGGGTGCCGAAGAACAGGTGCACCACCACATCCCGCTGGTTATTGAGCGCAAATGCAAACAGGGTGAAGAAGATGACAGCTTTGAGCAGCCACAGCAGGTATTTCATGGCAGTGACAGGAATGGCTTGGGCGCCATTCTACGTGCATTCCCGCGCCTGGCCTGGAAAAGCAAATGCCAGCACGAGGCTGGCATTGGTCAAAAGAAGGTGACGAGCCTGACCGCTGTCAGTTTGCGATAACACCTTATGCAAATCAATGGCTTGCAGCATCCCCTCTAACCTCAACGTGCACAGTGCTGGGTCACGGTTAAGAAGGGTAGTCTAGCAGGTTGTAGGGGTGAGCCAGTGGAGGATTCCTGGAATGGAAATCTTGGAAAAACTCTTTGAGGGCTTCTCAATAAGACCTTGGACTCAGGTTCCCCCGTGTGCGGTACTGAGGAGGGCTCCGGAGGGCTGAAGGGGGGGTGGGTTAGTCTTTGCCGACTTCACCAGCCGTTAGGGTCTCTCGGTGGCTTGTCTTCAATGGCTAGCGGGTTGCCGGTAATGATCTTGGGAGGGAGCGTTGAGTGTCCGTAGAACTCCGTATTGGTAAACATTCCTCCTTCATTCTCCAATTGGTACCCTTGCTCAAGCAGTTGATCCTCTAACGCCTTGTACTCGCGTGAGGAATAGACATAAGAGAACTCATAGCTTCCAATACTTCCCTGCGTGTGTCCTCTAGTCACTCGTTCGCCACCCATTGAGGGAGACAGGATCGTCATGTAAGCGGACCGAGCCCTTTCCTCAGGACTTGAGTCGGTGGGGAGGGGGAGTAACTGCTCTATCTCATATAGAGCCTGCTTCAGGAGCATCTTCATGTCCTGTGCGGAGTTTGCATCAATCGTAAGTGTCAATGCTCGTCGTCTATCTACCATGTCAACCTCAAGGGAGTTCTGACTCGCTACTTTAACCTCAGGCTGAACGAAAGCCGAGTGACCACAATCGGTCGTTTACGGTCAGGGGTTCAGAGGGTGTCCAAAAGATAGGGTGACAATGTTCTGTACATAGTGTATATTACGGACATCCATTTAGTACACCCTGAGGAGCCCCTTTCGATGTCCACCAGCGCCAGCAGCACCCCTAGAGTCTTCGCTTACTGCCGTGTCTCTACCTCAGACCAGACTACCGCCAATCAGCTGCAGGAGATCGCTGGAGCGGGCTTTGAGGTTTCCCCTAGGAGAGCTATCACTGAGACCGTTAGCGGCTCTGTAGCGGCCTCTGAGCGCCCTGGATGGGCCTCCCTGGTTGCCAAGCTGGAGGCTGGAGATGTAGTGGTGGTCACCAAGCTGGATCGCCTCGGGAGGAATGCTATGGATGTCCGTACTACTGTGGATGATCTTGCTGCTGAGGGGGTCAGGGTCTATTGCCTAGCCCTTGGTGGGATGGACCTCACGAGCCCAGCGGGTAGGATGACCATGGGGGTTATTGCCGCAGTAGCTGAGTTTGAGAGAGACCTGCTGATCGAGAGGACTCAGGCAGGGCTATCCAGAGCGAAGGCTGAGGGCAAGAGCCTGGGGAGGCCCAAGAGCTTGACTGATGAGGAGACTCAGGAGGTCCTCAGGAGGCTTGCTGCTGGTGAGGCTGTAGCTTCAATCGCTAGGGCCATGGGGACCAGTCGGCAGACCGTGATGCGGATCAGGCAGGGTAATCTAGAGGCGGTCTAAACTGCCCCACTGGAGGCCTCCAGGGGCTGCCTGTGAGGCTCTGGGGTCTAGCTGGTGGGGTTGCCTACATGCACGGCTATTGGTGCTCCTGAGGGCTTCCTGTGGGGCTGCCGATTAACCCACACCATTGGTAGGCGTGAGACCCTTCCAGAGGAGCCCAAAGGCACCGGAGTCCCTGTAGAGAATGACCATCATCAGATGAAGCTAGTCAGTCTTGAGGAGAGCCCGTAGTCCAGAGGATAAACCTACAGAGAGACCCAATGGAGTCCATAGGAGCCCTATAGAGAGATGACCATACAGAGATGACCATCACTAGAGGAGAGTCTAGACCCAATGGAGAGCCCTTAAGAGTACCTATAGGGGGGGCATTTAACCCACACCATAAGGGACTTGAGGCCAATTAGGGTCTCCATCTGTAAAGGCATCAGTACTCCTGAGGAGACTCCTTATCTAGTCTTCTTTGGTCTTGACCTTGTAGCCCTTCTGGCGGCCTCTGGAGGCCTTCTCCAGGCGTGGCGAGGTGTAGACCCTCGGGAGGCTAAAGGAGCTGTAGGAGAGGCTTAGGATGGCTTCTAGCCGGTCCTCTAGGTCAATACCTTGGTAGACCCTGGTTCCTATGCTGCCCTGCGTCTCGTGTCCTGTGATGGCATCCTGGACCTTCTCTGGTATCTTGGCCTTGGACATGCGAGTCCTGACCAGATGCCTGAAGGAGTGGAAGTCTGGATAGGCTTCAGTTAGGCCGCTATCCCGTAAGCGCGCGGTGAACCCATCTTGAAGTGACTCTCTCCGTCTCGCAACATC
>NZ_JBGTYN010000034.1:0-26523 GCF_041730275.1 Comamonas sp. SY3
CCAGCACCAGCACCAGCACCAGCACCAGCACCAGCACCAGCACCAGCACCAGCACCAGCACTTGGTGTGCGACTGCAGGTCAGCCACATAGCTGCAGGTCACGACCCCCTAGCAGCCTCTTGCGAGGTATCAAATCGAGTCATTGATGTGCGTTCAAGGTGCTACCGTCTCACTCTGAAAAATCCTGCAGATTCAACACATTGTCGGGGACCCTAGGGTTCTGGATGGGACGCGCGGGGACACGTGAGCGCGGGGTTCACTTGGCCCAAAATTTCCAAACTTGGTTTACCTTTTGCTACGTTGAGTGTTCATTTAATGGCGCTTTTAGGCCATTCGTGCCAATTTATTAGCACTTTCGTTCTATACGTTGAACGGCAGGCCTCCATGGCTAATTTTGATTTTCTATTTGCTCTATGCTTGTAAAGCAAACGCTAAATGGAGAGAATGACGGCTATGGATGCAGATTTCGACCTGGGCCCGGACGGGGAGGTCCGCGAAAGCGGATTCCGGCGCGCGATGTACAAGAACCCCGGCGGGCGGCCGCGCGGCTACTCACCAAAGATCGCTCGCGAGATCAAAGAGCGGCTCGCCGCCGGTGAAAGCGACGAAGATGAGGTCGACCCGGAAAGCCAGGAAGGCCAAATCACCACGGCGGTGAAGACAGCGGTAGCTAAGGCTCGCAAAGAAACTGCACTGGCGGGGCTCAATGAGCTGGAATTGAAGATCAAGACCCGCGAGTACCTGCCGCGCGCGGCGTATCGAGAGGCCACGGCTACGTTGCTTGCCACACTGTCCCAGGGTATGCGCTCGCTCACCGACACGCTGGAGAGCAAGTGCGGCCTGCCACCTGCCGCCCTGGAAGTGGTGGACGAAGTGATCAACGAATCGCTGAAGAACATAGCTGAGACGCTGGCGCTGTTTGCAGGAGACGAGGCTTGAGCGACTTCTACCCGCGCGCGCTGAGCGATGCATGCAGTGGCTGGGAGGCGCTGATGCCGCCAAACCGCGTCTCCGTGAGCGAAGGAGCGCGCGACACGTTGGTCATCCGTCAGCCCGGGTCGGCCGGCGGCCCATGGAATCCGTTCGACACACCCTACATGGTCGAGCCGATGAACGCGCTCACTAGCCGCCGACACGAAGCTGTCGTTTTCATCGGTCCAGCACGCACGGGCAAGACGGCCGGCCTGCTGCAAGGCTGGTTGACGCACAACGTGGTAAATGATCCCGGCGACATGCTGTTCATTCAGATGTCCAAGGACAAAGCGCGCGAGTTTTCCAAGACCGACATCGACCGCGCGATCCGCAACAGTCCAAAAGTGCGGGCGATGTTGTCGCCCCGCGCCGTTGATAGCAACACCTTCGACACGATGTTTCGGCACGGAATGTGGCTGCGCGTGGCTTGGCCTACAGTCGGCAACGTGTCAGGATCTACGTATCGCTACGTCGCAATCACGGATATCGATCGCATCGAGAATGCCGACAACGTGGACGGGGAAGGTCCGCTGTTCGACCTAGGTAAAAAGCGGACCACGACCTTCATGTCGCGTGGCATGACCCTGGTGGAGAGCAGCCCGGGAAAGCCATTCGAGGATCCAAAGTGGGTGCCGGCAACCGCCCATGAGGGGCCTCCGTGCAAGGGCATTGTCGCGCTGTATAACCGCAGCACCCGCGAGCGCTTCTACTGGCAATGCCCGGACTGCAGCGAGCATTTCGAGGCCAAGCCAGGCCTGGAACTGTTTTCATTGATGCCTTCGACGCAGGAGCTGCTCGACGAGGTGCGCAGCGCCAACATACCAGCGCTGGCGCGTAAGTTTGCGAATGTCATTTGTCCGCATTGTGGGTCCGTGCTGCAGCACAAGGACAAGAACCATTTCAACCAGCGCGGCATTTGGCTGCCCGATGGATGCACGCTGAGTAAAGAGCGGCAGGTGGAAGGCGCCGCGCTGGAGTCAACCATCCGGGGGTTCTGGTTGGGTGGTGTGGCTGCCTTCAAACAATCCTGGGAATCGATCGTCACCCAACATCTGTATGGCCTTCAGGATTACGCGCTCACGGGTTCTGAGGAAAAGCTCAAGCAGACCACGAACACCGACCAGGGCATGCCCTACATGCCCCGGCACCTGGCAGAGGTGTCCACCGGGCAATCCACGCCTCGGGAGCGCGCCGAGGTCGGGCTGCAGAGGTACGTTGCACCCGAAGAGGCGCGCGCGGTCACGGCTTCCGTCGACGTGCAGGGTGGGCAGAATGCGCGCTTCGACGTGCAGGTGCACGCTGTGGGGCCGGGCGGCGAGCAGTGGGTCATCGATCGGTTCTCTATCAAGGAATCAAAACGTCCTGGTGCAACGGAGGGGACCTTCGCCCCGCTGGACCCGGCCTCATATCCGGAGGATTGGGATGTACTGACCGATCGCCTGTTGCTGGCCACCTGGCGCACGCCGCATCCGAACCTGGAGATACAGCCGCTGGCTATTGTGGTGGATTCTGGCGGAGAAGATGGTGTCACCCATAACGCCTATGCTTGGTTCCGGCGGGTGCGAAAGCTGGGGTACGGCAAGCGCGTATTCTTGTACAAGGGTGGATCGACTCCCGAAGCGCCGGATATGCGAGAGACGATGGTCGGAAAGATTGCTGGCCGGGGCCGCAATGACATCCCACTGCTGCATTGCAATCCGAACAAGCTCTCCGACGCGGTGGATGCTGGCCTGCGGCGAAATACCCCGGGCCCAGGGTACATCCACTTCCCTGCGGCCAAGCACCCGGAACGCAACCCGGACGGGTGGGTTACGACAGCATTTTTCGACGAGCTCGAAGCCGAGATCCGTAGCAAGGGCGGCACTTGGACTAAGGTCCGCAAGCGCAACGAAACGTTTGACCATTGCCGCATGCAGCGCGCGCTCCACCTCCGGCTGGGGATCTATCGCGTCAGCGACTGGAGTGTGGTGCCTGACGCGCTGGCCCCACTGCCGCGAAACAGCATGACGTTGACGCGGGAGGACCGACGGGCAATGCAAGAGAACGAACGGATACCAGAGGCCCCGGTCGAGCGGGTAGTCCGGCCCGTCGCCAGGCCGGTACAGAAGCGAACACGTCGGGCATCGGTGGCAATGCTTTAATTTAGCAAAAAGTGAGCATTCGTTTCGCAACTGCTATATACTAATTTCCATGCAGCGCTCGTCTATCGGTCAGGACAGCGGCCTTTCTCTCCGCAAAGCGGGGTTCGATTCCCCGGCGCTGTACCACCGGCTGGCTTGGCTTAGTGGCTGAGCGGCGGCCTTCCAAGCCGCATAGGGGAGTTCGATCCTCCCAGACTGCTCCAAATTTTATAGCGCAGTGTCAACGGTTGCTGCGAACAGCCGACACCAGCGGACCCAACTTACCGGAGACAGACCGGGCTGCCAGGGGTAAGTGGTGGCTTCCTTTCGACGCATTTCCCGTGCGATCTGTTTGGGGCCGGTGCAGATACTGATCTGCCATCTTGGTGCCAGAGGCCAGGAACCATAGGCGTTTCCTTTATGTTTTTGGCCCTTTCGACTTTAAAGTCCGAAATTGGGCCGCAGAGGTGTTTAGCGGGCGGTTGTCACACTGCTAAACCATGAACACCTCCTGCAACACCGAAGACATCGCACTGCTCAAGCAGCGGGTTGACTCTCTCAACCGCGCTATCGCCACCGGTGCACGGTCGGTGACGCTAGGCAGCCAAACCATCATCTACAACACTGCCGAGTCTTTGATCAAGGCTCGCGACGATATGCGACGGCAGTTGCAAGCCGCGCAAGCGGCATGTAGCACCAAGCGAGTGTCTCGCCAAACCTATGCCGTGTTCGGCGGGCGGGACTATTGATGGTGGCGAAATTCAGCGCAAACGGGAAGCGTATCGGCCGACCCCCAAAGGCTAAACCGATTGCATTGAGCGATCAGGACCAGGCGCTGGCCCAAGGCTTGCTCAAGAACTTCAAGAATCGCTATGACGGTGCCGGCCGTGGCCGCCGCATGGCGTCCTGGAATGCACCTGGCAGCGGGCCGAACGAAGCAATCAACAGCGGCTTGCAGATCCTACGCAACCGATCAAGCGATGCGGTGCGCAATGATTGGTCGGGCGAATCGATCGTCACGAAGTGGTCCACCGCGCTGGTAGGTATTGCGATCACTCCGCGATTCCGTCGCATCAAGGCCAAGACGCGAAAGCAGGAAATCAACGATTTCTGGGCTGACTTCGTCCGCACCGCAGATGCAGATGGGGTGCTTGACGTTTACGGCATGCAGACGCTGGCGGTGCGTTCCTGGGCGGAGCGAGGTGAGATGTTCGCCCGCCGGCGCCATCGGCGGCTCGACTCTGGGTTGCCGCAGCCAGTGCAGGTGCAGCTGCTGGAAGCGGACATGGTGCCGAATTTCGATGCAGATACCTACATAGGCCTGCCGGCAGGCAATCGCATCCGTTCAGGCATTGAGCTTGACCGGATTGGCGCGAAGGTAGCCTACTGGGTCTACAAAAACCATCCAGGTGACGGATTGACGGGCCCGTCGGTCTCACCGGCAGCCGGGGATTTGGTGCGCGTCGACGCGGCCGACATGCTTCACATGTTTGAGCCAAAACGCATTGGCCAGCGGCGCGGGGTGCCTATGCTGGCACCGGTGCTCCCGCGGCAACGCAACATCATCGACTACGAAGATGTGACCCTGGAGCGCCAGAAGATTGCCAACCTCTTCGTCGCATTCATATCGCGACAGTTGCCCAGCCTCGACGAAACTGATCCCGACACATTGGCCGCATTGAGCGGCATGCTGGCGCAAGTCGACGGCGAGGGCAGTCCTTTGCTTCCAATGAAGCCTGGCTTGCTTCAGGAACTGGAGGACGGGCAGAAGGTGGAATTCGCCAACCCACCGGAAGCAGGAACCAACTACAGCGACTACATGCGGACCAGCCACCTGGGTACGGCCGCCGGCGGGGGGCTGCCTTACGAGCTGATGTCTGGCGATATTGCGGGGGTCAGCGACCGCACGCTGCGGGTGATCATCAACGAGTTCCGGCGCTTTGCCTCCCAACGCCAGTGGCAGATCGTCATCCCTATGTTCTGCCAGCGCCTGGTGGAGTGGTTTGCAGACGCCCAACTGCTGGCCGGCAACATCTCGGAGCAGGAGGCGGCTGACATCAAGCGCGCCGAGCACGCGCCTCACGGCTGGGAATACATCCATCCCGTGCAAGACGTTCAGGGCAAAGCGTTGGAGGTCAAGAATGGATTCCGTTCCCGTTCGAGTGTCATTGGCGAGCACGGCGACGATCCTGACTTGGTTGACGATGAGCGGGCCGAGGATGCTGCACGCGAGCGCAAGCTCGGCTTGGGAGTTCCCGAAGGCGAGCCTAGCACGCAGCAACCGGCGAGCGACGACACCGATCAAGATGAAATCGACAACAACGAGTATTCAGCTCCACCTAATCCTTCGGGTGTTGGGGCGCAGGCGGAGTTGCGGGCGCTGGCCCAGTTAGAAGCGGCGACAGAGCGGATGCGCGAGCTCTTTGCGCACTGAGAGATAGAAAAACCGATAACCAACCGCTATCAGGCGATCTTCTAGGGGCGAGCTGTGGACTTTTTGAACGAACTCCCAGAGTGGGTCAAGTGGCTGGGCGCCATCGGCGGCACTATCGCTGGTGGGGTGCTTTTCCTTCGGCAGTACCTGTCTGGCGCAGCGGCGGAGCGTGCAAATGATTCAGGCCAGATCGCAGCGATCAACGTATGGCGACAGGTAGCAGAAGCCGCGCAGGCCCAAGCTACTGCAGAGCGAGGCCGCGCAGATCAATTCGCCAAAGAGCGTAACGAAGCAATTGAATTGGTCGGGACTCTCAAGGGGCAACTTGCTGAAATGAATCGCCAATTGGCGGTGTTGCAAACCAAGGTGGATCAACTAACGGAGCAGCTCAATGCCAAAAACAAAATATGAATGGTGGGACCTGTGCAAGGGTGTTCTATTGTTGGCCACGCTTTTGACCTCGGGCGTTGGCCTTGGCTACTGGTACAAGGGCACCGAACGCGATAGCGAGCGCGAAGCCGAGATTGCCCGGCTGCAGGCCAACCACACGGCCACCTTGGAGGTACTGGCGGGCCGGATTAACAGAGCTGCTGAAAAGGTCACCGACACCGCGGATTTGGTCGTGGATGCTGCGGCCAGCGCCGCCGCCAGCGCAGCCGCAGCGAAATCGCCAAAACCGGGACACGCGACCGTACCTGCCGCAACGCGCGCAGAGAACCGGGCCATCAATCAAGCAGTGAGAGAAACCAACTCAAAACTGAAGGATGAACGATGAAGTGGCTACTTGTACCTATCTTCTTTCTGGTCAGTTGTAGCGCCCCGGGGAACCGATCGGCGCGTTCGGCCGTAGTACCTGAACCGGCGCCGCTCGTGCTCGAGGTGCTGAAACTCCGTCAGTGTGCGCCGCTGCCCCAACTTCCAGACAATGCCTCGCCAGCAGAGCGCACGGCCTTCACCAGGACTGTAGTGCGCATGTACGCGGATTGTGCTCGCTCGGGGGACTAAACGCCCGGAAATTGCTATTGCGAAATTAGGCCGCAGAGGAGCTTGCTAAACCCCGGCACACAATTTGCTCATTCTCGAAAGGACTGGGCATGCGACCTTGTTTTGCATTTAGCGCCAAGACCAGCAGCATGCCTGCGGTCCTCGCGCTTGACGAAGATATCGGCTTCTGGGGAACCCAGGCGGTCGACTTCCGTAATCAGCTCGACCAAGTCGATGGCGACATCGTAGTTGAGATCAACTCCCTGGGCGGCGACGTCATGTCGGGCCTCGGCATTTACAACATGCTCCGCAACCATGCGGCTAAGGGTCACAAAGTCACTACCCGTGTCACGGGTGTGGCGGCCAGCATCGCCAGCATCATCATGCTGGCCGGGGATGACCGCCAGATGCCCACCAATGCCTTTGCGATGGTGCATGCAGTGCGCGGTGACGCCTTTGGCACTGCCGACGAGCTGCGAGCCCAGGCAGAGGTGGTGGACAAAGTTCAGGCGTCGCTGCGCAACATCTACATCTCGCGGATGGGTGTGGACGAGGCCACGGCGATCGAAATCATGTCCAAGGACACCTGGCTCAGCGCGGAGGAATGCCTGGAGCTGGGGTTGGTGAATTCGGTGGTGGATCCAGTCCGAGCCACTGCAAAGTTCGATCTGGTGCGCGCAGATCTCCCTGATCACGTCGCGGCTGTGTTTAAGAACCAGGCTGATCCCACAGACCTGACCGACCCGACACTGCCTACCGACCCAGCGGACCCGACCAACACCCCCGAGCCGGAAGCGCCTAACACGCCGGTGGCGGAATCGATTGTGGCGGAAGCCAGCAGCCTCGGTTTGGAAGCACACGCGGCCCACTTCGCATTGAACTTTGCCACCCTGGACGCGGCCAAGGCGCAGATGGGCGTTGCCCGCGAGATCACGGCGCTGTGCAAGGTAGTGAACAAGTCTGACCAGGCTGCGGCCCTGATCCGAGGCGGCAAAACCGTCGCGGAGGCGCGCGCGACGCTCGCGAATCTGCTTGCCGCCTCGGATCAGCAAATCGACAACTCGCCAAAGATTACCAATGGCCCGACGGGTACGGATCCTGCGAAGCCCGCCGTCGTCAGCCCGACCTCGCTCTGGGCTTCGCACAACTCGCAAAAGAAGGAAGGACGCTGAAATGGCACCCGCACTCTATTCGAACCCGCCTCTGGCCGACTTCATTCTGTCGGAAGCCCGAGGTCAACGCAGCCGTGAAAACGGCCATGTCCGCCAGTCTGGCGATGCGGTGAAGTCTGGCACCGTTTTGATCCAGGACACCGCCGGTGACGTGCAGTTTGCCATGGACGAGGGCGCCACGGGCAACCCGACCATCGGCAGCACCAGCGCATCGGCGCTGACCACGGAAGGCGTCTACACCATCGACTTCACCAGCGCTACCGCGTTTGTTGTGAAGAACCCAGCAGGCACCCAAGTGGGCTCTGCAGGTGCGGTTGGTACAGCTTTCTCGGCGGGCGGCCTGGGCTTCACGCTGACGGCAGGCAGCACCGCTGCGGTGGCCGGCGACAGCGCCACCCTGCTGGTCACCCCCGCTGATGACAGTTTCGTGCCCTATACCGGCACCGGCACTGCGGTCGCGATTCTGTATAGCGACTTGAAGGCCGCTACTGGTCTGACACCGGCAGTCATCTTCAACAGCGACTGCGAAGTGAAGGCGACCGCTCTGACCGGCCTGACCGCCGCCGCAGAAGACGACCTGAAAAAGGTCGGCATCAAGGTCCGTTCGGACGGCAGTCGTCTGGGCGTCCACACCCCGGCTCTCTGAGCCTAAGCCACCACTCAGGAGCACTAAAACATGGCTACTCTGGACATTTTCAACGACGATGCATTCTCGGTGAGCCAGCTCACTCAGACGATCGTTGACATCCCTCGCGTCCCCACTCAGTTGGGCGACGAAGGTCTGTTCCGCGAATACGGCATCACCACGACCACGATGATGATCGAGCGCACCGGCTCGGGCCTGAAGTTGGTGCCGGCTGCCCCCCGCGGCGGTGTGGGTGCCACGGTCGGTCGAGACAAGCGCAAGCTGATCCCTATCGCGGCAGTTCACCTGCCCCAACGCGACACTATCCTGGCCGATGAAGTTCAGAACGTGCGCGCGGTGGGCACCGAGTCCGAAGTGGAAGGTGTGCAACGCCTGGTGCAGCGGCAACTGGTTACGTTGAAGTCCAACATCGACCTGACGCTGGAGCACATGCGCGTCGGCGCGCTGCGCGGCGAGGTCCTGGACGCAGATGGCGTGTCGGTCCTGTGGGACCTGTACGACATCTTCGGCATGACCCGCCAGACGATGGGCTTCAACATCAACACTGCAGCATCGGCAGTTGATTTGCGCCAAAAGACTGAAGAACTGAAGCGCGCCATCCAGCGTAAGCTGGGCGGCAAGTCTTTCACCCGCGTACGTGTCAAGTGCAGCGAGCAGTGGTTCGACAAGTTCGTGGGCCACGACAAGATGTACAAGGCATGGGAGCGTTACCAGGACGGCGCGTTCAACCGCGAGTTTCCGGGGCAGAACTTCCTGTTCAACAATGTGTTGTTCCAGGTGTACTCGGGCTTCGTGGTCAACGGCCAGGGCGAAGAAGTGCCGTTTATCCCTGCTGGCAAGGCCTATGCCTACCCCGAAGGTGTGCCGGGCATGTTCCAGATCGCCTATGCGCCTGGCGACTACATGAGCACGGTCAACACCATGGGTGTGCCGTACTACGCGTCCCAAGAGCGCCTGCCACACGACAAGGGCGTGGACCTGGAATCCCAGTCCAACCCGATCGTTCTGAACGCGCTGCCTGAGGCGGTCATTGAACTGACCACCAACGCCTCGTAACTGGGCCGCCATGCTGGGCGTGTTCCAAGACATGGCGATAGGCATCCTCGACTTGATTGGCGAGGATGCCTTTTTCGCTGGCTCCCCAACCCCCACCAAAATCAATATCGAGCACGGGGTGCAGCTCGCAGGGATCGGAGGGGATGAGGCCGTCTACAAAGGCGACATGGCGGTTAACCGCGACGTCGCTACGGTGTTGTCATCGCTGAGGCCCAAAGCGAAGGACACGTTTGTTCAGAACGGAAGGACGTACCGCCTGGAATTCTTGGTCGAAGACAACGGGGTAACCCGGCGCTTCGCCATCATGGAGGTCTGATGGCCCGACTTTCCGCTATCACGATTGCTGTGGACCAGGTCGTTGGCCTTGCCGACCGAGTTGCGGACTTGGACGCGCAAGCCTTCAGCACGGCGGCTGTTGCGGCGCTGAACACCACCGTTGACGCCACTTACGAGCTCGCGCGCGACCGGATCACGACGGGCATCAACATCACCGACGACTACCTCCGTCGGCGCATGAGCGTGGAGCATGCCAAAGGGTCGAAACTCCAAGCGGAAATCGTCGCCAGCGGGGACGCGCAGCGGATGACTCGCCTGGTGCATTACGGCGCCCAAATGCTCATTGTGCCGCGAAAAACCACTACGCCGTCGCGCTCGCAAGGGTCCTTGCTTCGCTTGGGATCTGGCTCGAAGCAGGGCGGGGTCCGTGTCAACGTCAAGTCGCCAAAGACCATGGTTGATGCCTTCATGCTTCCTCTGAAGCGGGGCAGTCAACAGGGCGAAAAGATGGGTGTTTTCCGCCGAGAAGGCAACAAGCTAAAGCACTTATACGGCCCCTCGGTGTACCAGCTGTTCCGATACCAGAGCAGTCGTATCGAGGACGAAGTTGCAGGCGACCTGCAGGCAAACCTGCTGGATCAAGTCGATGAGCAGATAAGAAAGGTCCTGACATGACAGGCGTGTACACCAGGGCGCGGGATGTTGCGCAACATATCAACGATCTGCTTGCTGGTATCTCCGTGGCGAATGGCTACGAGACAGACATCGGACTCAAGGTCTACCGGGGCAAACGCCGGATTGATGACGACGCAGTGCCCTGCGCGGTGCTGATCGAGGGTGAGGACAACCCGACCAGTGATCAAGGGCCCGCATCGCAAAAGGTAACCCAGTCCTATGTCCTGGGCGGGTACACGACCTGCGACCCGGACAACCCGAATGATGCTGCGCACAAAATCATCGCCGACATCAAAAAGGCGATCTTCACTGTCGTCAACCCGTCGAAGGTAGATCGACACCGTGGGACGCATACCTTCGGCGGCTTGGTCAAAAACGTGACCTATCGCGGCCGGGATATCGGCCCCCGCGCGGACAGCGTGGCCATTGTCTTTGCGGTCGTGCACATCGATGTTGAGTTCGTGGAGCAGCTCACCGAAGCCTAATTGCGAAATTAAGCCGCAGAGCTCTTTTTAGCGGAATTGCGAAACTAGCGTCGTCATAGAACGTGCGCTTGTTTAGCACGGAACCTAACAAGGAGTGAAAACCATGGCAGCACGCAGTTTCCTGGGCGCGGGTGACATCTACATCAACCGGATGGTTGACGGGGTGAAGGTGGGCCACGTGGGTCCAATCTACGCCGACAGCCTCTCCATCACGCCCAGCGTGAACACCGTTCAATCCACCAGCAAAGGCCGCCACGACTACGGCCAGGTTTTGGAATCGGTGAACATCGCTCAGCCTTCCGAATTCGCCATGGCCCTGAAGGAAGTTACCGGCGACATCTTGGTGATGGCCTTCCTGGGCACCTCGGCTGCTTTCAGTGAGGCGTCTGGCACCCTGACCGACTTCAGCGTGACGATCCCCAAAATCGGCACCTGGATCCCGATCGGCAAGAAGAACCTGGCTCAACTGGTGACCGTCGAAACGGCTGCCACTGGGGGGACCACCCTCGTCGAAGGCACCGACTACAAGCTCAATCGCGACCTGGGTTGGATCATGGCCTTGGAAGGCGGTGGCATCGACGCCAACGACGCGGTGTTCATCACCGGTGCCCACGCAGCTGCCACTGGCACGTTGGTTAAGGGCTCCACTCGCACCGAAGTGCGCGCCGAGATCGTATTCGACGGCATCAACCAGGCCGACGGCACGCAGTGCACGGCGACCATCTGGGAAGCCGTTCTGGCACCTGACTCCGAATTCGACTTCCTGGCAGATGAATTCGGCACCGTCAACCTGACTGGCACGCTCAAGACGCCCATCGGCAAAGACGCACCTTACGAAGTGCTGGTCCAAGAGCCGGTGCAGTAACCGCGCTGCGTGGCGGGGCCACTGCCCGCACAGCCCAACCCGCCACAGCCCACAAGCGTGGCGGGTTTTCATATTCTGAGGGATCAACATGGCGTCCAATAACCGCGATGTGAAGATGACCCTGAGCGTCGAGTCGCTGGGTCAAGAGAACATCACCAAGCTCGAAAAGTCCCTGCGCGACCTAGCGAAAGAGGGCGGCGCCAGTGCGGAGGAGTTTGGCCACCTTGCCGATGAGATTGCCCGTTTGGGTGGACAGAACCAAGCACTGCAGGCGGTCAAGGCGCTGGCCGATGGTACTGAGGCACTGAGCAAATCGCAGGTCGATGCTCAGGCACGGGTCTCGCAGATGGCAGAGCGCCTTGACCTCTTGACGGCGGCCACCGTCAAGGCCAAGGCAGCCGAAGACCAGGCAGCGCAAGCGCTGGTTGAGGGGCGAAAAGCCAAGATTGATGCTGACACCGCGCTCAAACAGTTGCGTGCTTCCTACGATGCGGCCGAGAAGAAAACTTCCGAATACCAAACCGAAGTATCTCGGCTAGTGACAGAGTAGGGCAACGCCGCCAAGGCGGTGCAGGATCTGACGCGCGCCAACCAGCAAGCGGAGGCCGCAACCAGCGAAGCGGCGCAGGCCCAGAGCAAAGCCCAGCAAGAACTGAACAAGGCTACCAAAGCCTACTCAGCGGCTACTCAGGCGGCGGCGGCTCACAACCAAGCACTGCAGGAGGCCGGCAAAGCAGCCGAAGCGCTGGGGGTTGACATTACCGACTTGGGTCAGGCCGAAGCAGAGCTGCAAACTAGCTTCTCGCGAGCTACCACGGCAGTCCAACAGCGCAAAACCGCTATGGCCGACATGGCAGAGGCGGATCGCCTGGCAGCAGTTGAAGCCCAGGGGATGCTCGACCTCTATCGCAAGGGCGAGCAGGCGTTGCAAGCTGAGGTGTTGGCGCAACGCGACGCAGTGCGCGCCACAGAGGCTTACGAGGCGGCGAAAGCCCAGGCACTCGCGGACGAGGCGGCTTGGCAGCGCGAGGCCCACGGCATTGTGGAGGCGGCCGAAGCCGCCCAAAGACTGAAGACGGAGAGCGAGCGGCTCGCGGCTGCGCAGCAGGAGCTCGCCAACCAACGTGCATTCGAGAAGCAAGCAGAAGACGCGAAGGCCATGCTGCGCGCGGCAGAGTACGTCCGCTTCTGGGAACAAGAGCTAGAAGGCGCGGAACGCCAGGCGCTGGAAACGGCCGCGGCGGCTACTACGGCGGCAAACCGCATCGATACAGCGTTCCGTACGGTAGGCGTGCGTTCGGTTGCAGAGGTTCGCAAGGAAATATCCGACGTGAACGCCTCAATGGCCTTGCTGGCCAGTACAGGGCAGTTGACGGGCCGCACGCTTGCCAACGCGATGGCATCCGCAAAGGAGCGCACGAACGAGCTCGAACGAGAGGTCCGCGGACTCACGGGGACGCTGTCCTTGGCGGACCGTGCGGCCGGCCTGCTGCGTGACAGCATGGGACAGATTGCAGCAGGCAACTTGGTGGCCGACGCCATCGGCTCGCTGATCGAGCGTGTGAAGGACATGGGTCGGGCCTTCATCACGACCATTGCCGAGGCTGAAAGGCTTCAGCGGGGCCTGCAGGCGGTTTACAAGGACAGCGTAACTACGGCTAAGCAGATGGGCTTTCTGCGCGCTGCGGCCATGGCCTCCGGCGTGGCCATGGGGGACCTGAGCGGTTCCTTCCTCAAGTTCTCTGCAGCTACCAAGGCGGCCAACATCCCGATCAGCGAGAGCAACGCGCTGTTCCTGGCCACGGCAAAGGCAGCTGGCACGCTGGGCCTCAGCGGGGAGCAAGTCAACGGGATGCTGGAGGCCCTCAGCCAGATGGCCTCGAAGGGAGTGGTCAGCCTTGAAGAGCTCAGACAGCAGATGGGCGACAGGCTCCCGGGTGCGCTGAGTCTCGCAGCTCAAGGCTTGGGCATTACTGAGAAGGAACTGATTGCTCTGGTGGAATCGGGCCAGCTCGCCGCGCGCGACTTCTTCCCAGCGTTCACCAAAGGCCTGCAGACCATGCAGGGTGAGGTCGGTGGGCTGAACACCACCTGGGCGAATTTCAAGAACGTGCTTGTGGGCGTGGCGCAAGATGCCGGCGATGCTGGTTGGCTGACCATACTCACCGCCGCGCTGAAAGCCCTAGGCGCCGTTGTTGGCGTAGTCGCACTGACGCTTTCAGGCTTGTGGGAAGGGTTGCGGCTAGTTGGCGTTGGCGCTGTCGCAATGGCAATGGCGATCTCGGACGGCCCCACTGCAGCGCTGGGGTTTTTCAATGAAGAAGCGCAGAAAACTATCGACAGGTTGGATCAGCAAGAGCTGCGGTTCAAAGCCATGTTGGATCCGACCGGCGAGGCTGCCAAGAAGTTACGGGAAGCAGCTACCGCGAACGTGGATGTTGAACTCGCAGCGACCAGAGCTGCGAACGCATTGTCGCGGCAGCAAAGCTCATCAGTGGCCACCGCTCAGGCGCTCGACTTTCAAAAGCAAGCTCAAGAGATACTGTCAAATAAGACATTGGTTTACGGAGCTCAGATCGCAAAGGTAACCATCCTGGCCGAGCAGATGCTAAAGACCACGCAAGCTCAATCGGAAGCCGCCGCGAAAAGTGCGAAGGCTATTGAGCTGCAAGGCCAAGCGATGGTGATGTTGGCAAAGCTGAAAGGTGATGCCACGGCGACCGCCGAGGCAGAACTTCGGGCGACACAAGCCAACATTGTTGCTGCGCAAAAGCAAGCGGAACTGGCGCGCGCGGATGCTGAGATACGAGCTAAGAGTATTGAAATCACCAAAGCAGTTAATCTCGCCAGAGGCTTGAGTGCGGAAACGTTAGAAAAAGAAAACAAAGCGCTTGACGACAAACTCGTCAAAGCAAAAGCAGAGGCGGATCAAGCAGAAGCGACAGTAGCGAAGCTCAAGCAAGAGCAGTTGCAACGGGCTTTAAACGTCCAGACCTTGAAAGACAACGCGGCCGGGCTTGAAGAGCTGCGCAGTGCAGTATTACTGACGCAGGTAGCGGTGGATGGCTACGCTGCGCAACTCGCCAAGGGCCAGGGGACGCAGGAAGAGTACGCGCGACTGCAGGAACGTGCTGCCTTGGCCATGGGCCTGTTTCGCGATGCAGTTCGGGATAGTGCTGACGCACTCCAGCAAGAGGCTGCGGTGAAATCCGCCAGCATTCAACTCAGTATTCAAGCCCTTCGGAATCGTCAGGCTGAAATAGAGGCCGCCGCGAGTCATGCGCGCGCGCTAGGTGACAACGTCCGCGCGGTACAACTAGAGATCCAGGCAAAGGAGATTCAGATCAAGATTCTGAAGCTCACCGCCGAGGCCAAACGTCTCGAAGCACAAGCCACGATCGATGCAACGGAGATCGAAAAGAACAGCATCACCGCAACCGATGATGCGTCGCGCGCGCGGAAAAATCAGCTCGAAATCATCCTACTTCAAAGCAAAGCGAAGTTAGAAGAGTCGAAAGCCGCCAAGATTCAAGTCGAAATCCTGGAGCGGGAGATCTCTGCACTACGCAACGGCACTGCGGCACGCGGCAGCTCGACCAGCGCCATCGGCGCAGAAACCGCGGCGATCGCAGCAAACACGTCTGAACGAGAACAAGCTATTGCAGCGAAAGAGCGGGAATTGGAGCTGGACAAGCGGCAGGAAGCCGCGCGCACCCGCTCTGCCAGTTCTGAACTGGGCACGGCCACGGGGATCATGAATTTCCTCAAGGGAGCCGGCCTGAACGACGAGACCGCCGCCGCTGTTGCGAAGGAGTTCCTGGACAGCCAAGGCAACGTGCAGTTCATGAACAACCCGGGACAAGCGAAATACGGCGGGCAGGGCTCGACCCTCAGTCAGGCACTCTTGAAGGCAGCAGAGCAATACACCGTGGGGGGTAAACAGCAGCTGGGCGGGTCGAATACCAGCACCACGGAGAGCGGTGGCACCACCTCCACAGCCGCGACCAAACCAACGACGGGCGGCAGCTCGGCCGGCGGGTCGTCGTCTTCCTCGGGCTCAGCAGCACCCACCCGCGGGAACACCAAAACGGTAGTTATCAACTACCGAGGCACCAACACCCAAATAGGCGTGGCTAGCGATCAGGATGCGAACAGCCTGGTTGGCTTCCTGCGCCAACTTGAATCTGACGGAGGACGTGCATCGTGATCACCATTTCTGATGGCACCATTGTTTTGGAGTTGAACCCCGATCTATTCTGGTCGGATGAAGATAAATGGAACCCTATCCAGCAGGCTGTTCAGCGCACGCTGACGGGGGCCCTTGACGTTCAGATTGGCACGCTGACCAAGGGTCGGCCGATAACTTTAGAGCCGGAGGATGACAGCAGCGCCTGGATGCGTTCGTCAATCGTTGCGCAACTGCGAAATTGGGCCGCAGAGCCGGCTAAGCAACTGACCCTTACATTGCGTAATCAAACGCGCACAGTGCTGTTTCGCCATCAAGACGGAGGCTTTGAAGCGCGCCCCGTGGTGCATTACCGAGACCGCGTGGATGAAGACTTCTACCTGTGCGTCATCCGATTGATGGAGATTTAGCAATATGGCAATCAAGGCCGGTGACGTAAAGTTGGTCGCGTCTGCTGTTATGGCCGACGTACCAGAAGGCGGCGGCGCGCCATCCTCACACATCATCGAGGACAACAAATCCAACGAAATCTTCAAGGACATATCAGAGTCTGATCGAGCGCGCGGACGCCTGAACATGGCCAAAATGTTCGTGTCGGTACAAACGGAGGATGTGGATACATACCTCGGCTCCAACGTCATTGTTGGCCGGCCGCCAGAAGATCCAAACGTGAGCATCACTCTGTTCACTAGCGATGAGGTTTACGATGTTCGGTCGAATGCCCAAAGCCGAATAGAAGCGTACCTAAATAAGAGCTCCGAATGGGGCGGATATCTGTTTGAGAACCACATCGCCGGGCAGGGGTCCATTCAACTCTTCCAGCGCGCGGGGGCTGAAATCCCGCCAGTGGGTAAGACGTTGTGCTTAGTGCAGAACGAGGGCCTTGGTACACAGCGCGAGCAGTATGTTCAGGTAGCGCGCCGGTCAGTGGTTGAACGCACTTTCACATACAACAACGACCAAGATTACAAAGCGAACATTGTCACTTTGGAATTGAGTGCTCCACTCAGATACGACTTTACTGGTAGCCCCGCGAGTCGCCTATTCACAAGAGCAGCTGCATCTACCATTACCCGCGACACCCTCGTTGCCAACGCTGCCTCTTACGCGGGAGTAGTTCCGCTCGCGGAGCCGATCGCACTCGGGGACTTGACTATCCGGGCCGGGAGTGTATACACCAGCCTCGTTCCGTCGGCTCAATCAGAAACGCCCATTCCAGCGACCGCGCCATATGCGAACGCATTGGTCCCAGCAGCCGCAGCCAATGTATTCACCTACGCCACAAGCCTGACTTGGAACACGGCGACCAATCTTGCCCTTCCGATTGGGATTACGCCAGGCACATTGTCGATCGCGATCGGAGCTACTGTAATCGCAGATCGAGGGGGCCTTCTTGTTGTCGGGGCGCTCCAAGTCGGCACGGTTGATTATGCGAACGGCATCCTGACAACGAGTGAGAACTACACCGGGGTGAAGACTGTCACGTTCCGTCCAGCTGCCTACACCGCCCAAGTCCCGCAGAGCATCGATACCGTAGTTACTGCGGAGAGCCGCAGCCTGAACTACGTTGGTTTTGTCAACCCGCTGGCAGCTCCCGGTACGCTCAAGATCAGCTACATGGTGCAGAACCAATGGTACGTTCTTAGCGAAGATGGCTCTGGAGCCATCCGCGGCTTTGACGCCAGTTACGGAGCTGGCAACTACACCGCAGCGACTGGAGACTACCAAGTTACGCTCGGTGCACTCCCTGATGTTGGAAGCTCAATCATCGTGCAGTGGGGCGTGCCTTCGCAAGAGTACGCACACCCAACGGTTGATTTGAAGATGTCGCAAACCGTGGTCCTTCCCGTGCCTGCGGAGGAGATTATCAACCCGGCTTTCTTCCGGGCCACCTGGACCAATAACGGGCAAGAGTTCGTTGCGACAAGCAGCGCGAACGGCGTTATTTCGGGTGCAGCTACTGGAACACTCAACGTCAACGATTCAAGTGTGACGATTGCCCCCAACTCGCTCCCTATACCTGGCACAGAGATCACCTACGAACTCGACGTGGGCGAGCAAACGGTCGTGGACCTCGCACATCCGTCCCGCGATGGTGCAGGGCGGCTTAATGTCAATGCAGGCACCTCGTCTCTTGTGCCTGGGTCCGTGGTCGTTGAGTGGAACACACTTACCGATGTGACGGTGCTGGGCATATATACCACCGCGCAGTTGCGGGCAATGGGCATCGGCTTGGGCGCTGCCGTAGATCCGATCCAGTCTGCGCGGGATAACGGCACTGGAGGACTGATCCTTAACGGCGTTCAAGTTGGCACTGTGAATTACAGCACAGGAGCCATCGTTTTCAGCCCCGATGTTACTATCCGCATTCCTTCACCCCAGTACACCTCGCAAGTCGTGTCGGGAGGTGCGGTAAATCTTATGGACAGCCGGCTCTGGCGTCTTAACTACACAGGGCTTAATTACGTATCGGCTCCTTCGGTTTACCCTAACGATGAATCGGGCTGGGTAAAGATTCGCTTTTACTCGGCAAGCAGCAGCACGCGCAAGACACACACGGCGGTGTTCCGTCCTTCTTTCCCGCTCGTAGCTGGAATTGAGGCCCAGACTGTCCCAGGATCCGTATTGCTGCAACTAGGATCTCTTGTTTGGGGCGACAGCGGCACTGGCTCCTTGCGAGAATTCACAAGCGCCGGATGGGTGGAACGAGGCCGAATTAACTACGCCACCAACACTGTCGACATCACTTCCTGGCCTGCAGACCTGTCCTCCACTGCGAGGCGCTCAAGCCTAGTCACAACGTTGGGCACGCAGATCAGCAGCGCGCATGTTTTTCGCACTGCTGCAGCACCGCTGCGTCCAGGCTCGTTGTCCATCCAATACGCACTGGCAACTGGCGGCACAGCAGTGGTCACAGCGAACATTGATGGCTCGATTACGGGAGCCGGTATCACCGGCTCCGTGGATTACCAGACAGGGGTGGTGCGTTTAGGATTCGGGTCCAGGGTCGTGGCGGCCGGCAATGAGTCAGAGCCCTGGTATGACCCATCGCGCGTGGGTAGCGACGGGAGAATCTTTAGGCCAGACCCAGCAACTACCGCAACCGTGAAATACACGGCTGTGGCTTACACGTCACTACCGCTTAACGCCGAGCTACTGGGCATTGATCCGGTGCGCCTGCCGTCCGACGGGCGTGTGCCTATTTTCAAAGCAGGCACGATGGTGGTAATCGGGAATACCAAGACAGCCTCGGGAATCACGCCGACCAACGGCATGACGGTAAATCTAGCGCGGACCCGCTTGTCGCGAGTGTTGGTACGTGACAGTGCGGGGCGAGCAGTCTACGAGGGTTACACGGCAGACTTGGAGGCGGGGACAGTTACCTTCACCGATGTGACGGGCATTGCCGCACCGGTTTCCATCGATCACCGGATTGAGGATATGGCGCTGGCCAACGACGTCCAGATTTCCGGGCAGATCACTTTCACACGCCGGATCAGTCACGACTACCCAGTAGAAGGAACCTACGTCTCGAGCGCGCTGGAGTTCGGGGATAGGTTCGCACGTGTCAGTGGGACCTTCGACCAAGCTACTTGGGACGGCGTGACGTGGTTGGATGCGCCGTCGGGTGCGGTGGCTACAGCAACGTACAACACGGTGCTCTCGCCGATCGAAGTTACCAACTTTGGGGCCAGCACGGAGCGGTTCGCACTGTGGTTCACAAGCACTACGCAGTTCCGAATCATTGGCGAACATATTGGCCAAATCGGAACGGGGGATATCAACACTGTATGCGCACCGATCAATCCTGCCACCGGGAAGCCTTATTTCACGATTCGTCCAGTGGGTTGGGGCACGGGTTGGGCAAACGGCAATGTGCTGCGCCTAAACACCATCGGTGCACTTGCACCCGTTTGGGTGGTGCGGACTGTACAGGCAGGGGAAGAAGCTGGCACGGATTACAGCTTCGATTTACTCACTCGTGGCGATGTGGATCGCCCTTAAAAGGAAATACGCATGGCTTCGCCCGTAGACACCTCTGTTAAGTTTGCTCATTCCAGTATGGCTGGTGCAGCAACCGTCAACGGCCAGGCTGGCAGCCGCCTCGCTGCCCTCAAGGCTTTTTTGGTCACTGGATTTGGCCTCAAGTCCATCGATGGCGCCGCAACTATCGTTGGCGGCAAATGCCGCTTGCCTTTCAGTAGCGGAGTAAGCGCCGCGATGGTGGGTAGTGTCATTCAAGTTAGCGGCGCGACACCGGCCGGACTTAATGGTGAACAAAAGGTCACCGCCGTTAGCACTTCCTGGGTGGAGTTTGCAACCGCGTTGCCCGACGGTTCCGTCACGGGCTCCATCTCGTTCAAGATCGCCTCTCTTGGCTGGGAGGAAGTCTTCTCCAAGACAAACGTTTCTGTGTTTCGTCCCACAGATCCTGCCTCTTCTCGCCCATATCTGCGTGTGGATGACACCAATGCCAACTACGCCGCGCTGGGGATGTACGAGAGCATGACGGATGTAGATACAGGTTTTAATGCTACGACCGATGTGTTTTGGGCGGGCTACGGCCTGGGGGGCGCGACCGGCGTGCATTGGACCCTGGCCGGAGACAGTCGTGCGTTCTATTTTGGGGTGTCTCCCTTTGGCACCGCTGTCAACGGCGCCGATGGCTACCCCGAGGCCGTCTATTTCTGTGGCGATATTGTGAGCGATCGCAATGGCGATGCGTACCCCGCGCTGCTCGTCGGCGCATCGACCGACACCGAAGGGGCTGTCTTTACGGATGTTTCTTCGCGCTGCTTCCTCATGCGCCGCGCCTCAGGCATCGGTTTGGCGATTCCAACCGTGATCGATAGCTTCTTTTCTGGAACGTCGGGCTACACCTCGGCAATGGGGAGCTTTCCAAGTCCGGCCGCAAACGCAATGCTGTTGGGGCCGCTGCACGTCGCCGATGGAGGCACTTTTGCATCCAACGGTCGCCGAGGCGTTATGCCCGGCGCACTTTTCTGCCCGCAGGATGCTGTGCGGGCTAGCATCACCCGCAGCCCGACTCTGGTTGAGGGCACAGGAACCTACTCCGGTAAAAAGCTGCTGACCATCAACGTCGCCAGCAGCATGAACACCACAGCCGGAGGGATGGGGTTCATTGACGTGACAGGTCCTTGGAGGACTCCGGCATGACAGCGGCGCGCTATTGGCGGGCGATATCGCTCCAACCATTTGGCGGCGGGGATGTTGAACTGAGCGAGTTTCAGCTGATTGACGCTGCTGGCACGCGCCTTGATCTACCAGCTACTCTTTCAAGTGCCTTTGCCCCAATCGCCGGCACGCTTGGTAGCTTAAAGGATGACAATCTTGGCACAGTTTGCCGATTCGCGGCCAAGGATGTGGCAAGCCCTAGTTTTGCATTGGTATGGGATTTTGGGGGTTCACTGGCAGACGTTGCTGAAGGGCTTTTGGGTTCGGGCAACAGTCGGGCTTTAATGCTGTCTCATTTCTTGCTGCAGCGCTCTTCTGATGGCGCGATCTGGACAACTGAGCTGACCGCCGGTGCATACCGGTGGAATGGAGCGAATGCATGGGCCACTGGTTCATCCACCACCCCCATGGTCTGGAGCGAAACAAGGAAGTCTAGCCGTGTGAATCTTGATGCTTCTCTTCGCACTGCATCATCGAGCAGCGGGGGGTACAGTTCTGTGCTCAGTAGCGCAGCCGCAAACTCGGGAAAGTGGTATGTTGAAGTGACAGCACCGGATGGGTATGGGATGCCGGGCTTAGCTTCCGCGAATCACCCGGTGGAGACTGGCTACCCAGGGAACAACTCGCAAAGTATGGGCCTGTACTACTCCGAGTTGTACATCGCTAATGCCGTCACTTCAATCAGCCCTATTTCGTCTAGCGGCACTGTAGGCATGATGATCGACCTCGATTCCAGGGTGCTTCGGTACACAAACGGCGTTGCAACAAGTGCGCCATTCAATATCCCATGGTCTGGTCCCGTCTACCTTGCTACAGGCAATGGCAGTTCTGGGCAGCCATTCAACTCAAAGCTTAATCCCGGTCAGGATCCATTTAGCTACGCAGTTCCCCCCGGTTATACGGCTGGGTTTGGCGCACTGCGCGTATTTGATCCGCTCCCGTTGCGCTCACAACTTCTGCCTATCTTGCTCTTTGTCAAATCAACGTCCATGCCAGCGTTCGAGACGCGCGCAAGAGACACGATAAATTTCAAAGACATGGAATTTGGCGGCGTTGGTAGGATCTTTGGAACTGTATCGAGAAAAAACACGCCCGCCAACGTGCCGTTGGTGCGAAGGGTGCGGCTACATCGGAGTCGGGATGGCCTGCTAGTTCGTGAGACGTGGAGCAAATCAGACGGGACCTATGAATTCAGTAACGTGGCCCCGCAGTACGAATACGACGTCGTCGCTTGGGATCACGAGCTCTCATATCGCTCGGTCGTAGCCAACAATTTGAAGCCGGAGGTTTGATGGCCGATTTTGTCATCTCTGCCGCCCACAACCAAGCACGCCAACAAGCGACGATTTCATTCGCAGATGCGGGGGCAAACCCTTCACGCATTGAGTTTTACAACGCGGCAGACCTTCTATTGGCAGTGGCAACACTGGCCAAGCCCTGCGGCGTAATAACTGGCGGCTACATTCGGTTGGCGCAAGCAGCACCTGCGGGCGACATGATCGCCATAGACGGTATAGCTGTGCGCGCTCAGTGGATCAGCGGTGCCAATCAACTCGTGGCCAGCGGCCCCGCCACAGACGAAGCGGGGGAGGGGCCTTTCGTCATTCAAGGGACCAGCGGGACACAGCTTTATGCTGGCGGGCGGCTGATTATAGGCGTCACCGAGATTGAGTGATGATCGATAGCGATCTGATTTTTGGCCTTCCTTATGACCCGAGTTACCCGGCCGACTTGGTATTTGGCGAGGACGGTAGCGTACCGATTCCAGATGCACATTTTTTGGTGCAGGGACGGCTACCAGCTTTGCGGGGGCGAGCTCGGGTATCACTGACCAAGGATCTACAAGTCTCGGGCAGGCTACCCGGCCTGCGAGGTCGACTTACAGGCCGATATTTCTCTGACACAGAACGCCCCACGGTTAACGACACCGAGAGCCGGTTTCAACAAGCGCACACGGTCACAAATGCACGTCGGGCCCGCTGGGAAGATGCTGAATCAATTCGCACATCGCTCGGCAGCCGTTTTGCGGATGCCATGGCGGTCTCTACAGAGCATAACGCTCGCTTCCAGCAAGCGGTGCGGCTCCGCGCGGAGCGATTGCTGCGATTTCAACAGGCAGATCCGTTAGCCACCTCGATACTACGAGTGGCGTACCAAGAGGGAGTGCGCGCTCGAGGTGGTTCTCAAAGTCGCTTTCAGGTCGCTGCCCGGCTACCTGCTCCTGGATTGCGGTTGCGCTATCAAGACGCCCTGCGAGACCGACGAAATTACACCGCAGTCCGTTTTCAAGAAGGACTTCCATACTTTCAATCGTGGCTGCAGGGCATGCAGAAGGGCGTTCCTCAGGGTCACTGGTGGCGCACACGATACCAGGAGGCCATGAAACCGCCGCCTGGTCTTCGGCGACCAGATCCTCCCGAGCCGGAGGACCCGTGCTATCTGCCTGAGCTACCCGCCCACTTGGTCTTTGGTGATCTGTGGGTGAACAGTCGTCATTTGGTATTCGTGTGCGACAGACACGACGGGCCAGGCCCAGAGCCTGGTGAAACCGTTGTTGTCCCGGTCAAGGAGGTGTATTTGACAGTCAACAGCGCTGTCCTTATCCGCGTGGATACGGGACAAATGATTCCCACATACGCAATGTCGATGACATTGGACGTGGACTCTTGGACTTGGGGCTTCTCAGCTTCTGTGCCAGGCGCAGCGCTGCCTTTCGTACTGTCCAATACGCACGGAGATCCCGTGGTTGTGCAAGCCACGATCAATGGTCTGGACTTCCGCTTTGCGCTATCTCCGCCAGCGAGAGATCGCTCGTTCATCTCTTCGACGATCCGACTACAGGGCCGAGGTCTGGGCGCCGAACTCGACGCGCCGAACTCTGCCGTTCGCACGTTTGGGAACACAGAGAACCGAAACGCGCGCCAGTTACTCGACGACATCCTGACGCTCAACAACGTGCCGATTGGTTGGGACATTGGGATCTTCGATCCACTCGACTGGGCGGTGCCAGCTGGTGTGTTCAGTCACACAGGCACCTATATATCCGCCCTCAATGCAGTGGTGGGCGCAGTGGGTGGTTATATCCAGCCGCACAACACTGACCGCACCCTCGATGTTCGCTTGCGCTACCCCAAGCCTGCGTGGGAATGGTCGACCGTAACCCCCGACTTCGAGATACCCGACGCGGTTGCCTCCCAAGAAGGTATCGAGTGGGTGGACAAACCCCTCTACAACCGGGTGTATGTCTCTGGCCAGGAGCGAGGCGTACTGGGTCGGTACACACGAAGCGGCACTGCTGGCGACCTTTTGGCTCCCGAGGTGATAGACCCGCTGATCACGCACGCGGACGCAGTGCGGCAGCGTGGCCGGACGATCATTTCGGACACCGGCCGCGTGGCAACGGTGACGATCAAGCTGCCGCTCCTGGCCGAGACAGGACTGATCAAGCCTGGCGCGTTCGTTCGATACCTAGAGAACGGAAACGAGCACCTGGGGCTGACCCGCTCGGTCAGTCTGAATGCAGGCCTGTCTGACACGTACCAAACCCTAACGCTGGAAACCCATGTCGAACCTGTTTAAGCGCTTCGGGCGCCTGATCGCAACCCCACCGCTTCGAGTGGGCACAGTTCGCGACGTGGACGGGACATCTGCCCGAGTCGAGGAAATGGGCGGTGCCGTGTTGACTGTTCGCGGCGACTCGGTGGCCACGGGCGATCGAGTCTATTTTCGAGACGGGGTGATTGAGGGTCCAGCACCAAACCTGCCATTGGAGGTAGTCGAAGAATGAGCACTGCACGTTGCGAGATCGCACCTCAGACAAACGCCAACCGCGCCGCCTTCTTGGACGCACTGGCTTGGGCGGAGGGCACTGACAACGGCCGGCAGGCCACGACCGACCGCGGGTATGACGTGTTGGTTGGCGGGGGCCTGTTTACCAGCTACGCTACCCACCCGAACATCCTCGTGCCCATTCCACGGTACAAGATATCGTCCACGGCCGCAGGGCGCTACCAGCTGCTCTACCGGTGGTATGCCCCTTACGCCAAGAGCTTGGGCCTCATTGATTTCAGCCCGCTGGCCCAGGACAAGATCGCACTGCAGCAGATCCGCGAGCAAGGCGCGCTACCTCTTATCGACGCGGGGGACTTTGAGCTGGCAATCGCAAAGGTCCGGAATATCTGGGCGAGCTTACCCGGAGCAGGCTACGGTCAGAACGAACAGCAAATGGCCAATTTGCTTGCGGCGTACTCGCGTGCTGGGGGCGCTATCAAATGACTCCAGCGATTCTCAATGTGGTCACGCGATGGGTGGCGGGCGCGCTGGCGGTGCTAGTTACGATTGCCTGCCTGAAGCTGGTTCAAAAAGACGCGGAAATCTCGGAGCTCAAGCTGACCGCAGCTAACGAACTTGCGGACCGCCAGGCTGCCGCTCGTGCGTTCGAGGTCAAATTAGGGCGGCAGGAGAGGGCGCATGCCGCCGCTCAACAGGAAAAGGACGAATCCTATGCATCGGAATCGAGAAAACTTCAAACTCAGCTTGCTGCTGAGCGCGGCACTACTGGCCGGCTGCGCAAGCAGCTCGAAAACGCAACCGCCGGAGCCAACTCGGGAAGTTCAGCTGACCCCGTTGCCTGCCAGCGTGCGTTCGATCGGCTTGAAACCCTCGGCCGATTGGCTGGAGAAGGTGTCGAACTACTTGCGGAAGGTAGAGGAATTCTCCGCCAGCGAGACATCGACGTGCAGCGTGTGCTAGACCAGGTGAAGCTAGACCGAGCTGGATGCGGACAGACCCAATGAAGAAAGCCACCTTGCGGTGGCTTTGTCACTTTAGCGTTCGACCTCGAACAGGAGCAACCCGGATTGAGTCGCGGCGTAGACAAGATGTTCCGGCGCGCCGATCAATATTGCTGCATCCGCCTGGATGCACAGACGCCAATGGTTCTGCCGCTCTCCTGCCTCGCCCGGAACCTTAGGGCACTGCGGTATGACGCATACTTCTCGATCTGAAGCCGGTGGGATGCTAGACCCATTCGACAGATAGCTGGTGGGCGTAATGCCGGACATCAGTTCGGCCAGCGCCAGGTGTTCTTCGGTCACAGGCCCGTAGATCACGGTCTTCATTTGGTGCCTCCTATTCCGTGTCTGCGTTCAATCCCCCGAGCGAATGCCTTGGCGCGAGCAAATCGTCCAAAAACGGTGCCACGCACAAAGTTGTCCAGCCCCGCAATCTGCTCATCCGTCAGCGGCTCCCGCTCAGGTGGGGGAGGGGCGGCCCGCGAAGCTGCCTTACGGATCGACGCGCCAATGTCGATCATCTCGCCTGGCGCGTCGTACATGCACTCATCCCAGCTTTGGGCGAGGTCTTCAATCCAATCCGGCGCATCCTGCCGCGCTGATAGCTGGGCCTTGAGCTGCTGTATCTCGGCGTGCAGGCGGCGCAGTTCGGCGGCTGATTTC
>NZ_JBGTYN010000035.1:0-25370 GCF_041730275.1 Comamonas sp. SY3
CGGCCTGGTGGCTGACCTGTTCGACGCCGTGCCCGAGATGGCCAGCAAGCTGTAAGCGCTGACCCACCCTTGCTAAAAACGCGGCCCAGGCCGCGTTTTTTTATGCCTGCCCGAAGCGGCGGTTATTTGGTTGTTTATGCAACCGAATCCGGTATAGGTGTTTGCACCAGTGTCCCCGCGCTGAGACGGGCGAGTTTTGATTATTGAGCTTGCTGCATTAATTATTAAAAACGCATGGCCATTCGTTGAATCGATACCTAGTAAATTCCCTAGGTGTCGACGATGTCCTCCCCCGTATTCATGCGATTTGCGCATAGGTCCCTAGGGAAAGCGCTAGAGCGATAGTCGCCAAAAAACCGAAGGGGCGTCTATAAAATTGTTTCGATCCGCATAAAACTGTTATCGCGGTTAGAGGCGGCTGCATCTCGGGACACCCCTGTTTCATGCAGTTTTCGCTGTAGTGGTTCCAAGCTGAAGGGTTGGTTGTATGGATATTTTGCTGCAGCAGATCATCAATGGTCTGGTATTGGGCAGCATGTACGCTTTGATAGCCTTGGGCTACACCATGGTGTACGGCATTATTCAATTGATTAACTTCGCGCACGGCGAAGTGCTGATGATCGGGGTGCTGACCAGCTGGAGCATCATCGGCGTGATGCAGGAGGCCATGCCGGGAACGCCGGGCTGGGTCATCTTGCTGATCGCAACGCTGATTGCCTGTGTGGTGGCGGCGGTGCTCAATTTCACGATCGAGAAGCTGGCCTACCGGCCGCTGCGCAACAGCCCGCGCCTGGCGCCGCTGATCACCGCGATCGGCATGTCGATCTTGCTGCAGACCCTGGCCATGATCATCTGGAAGCCCAACTACAAGCCGTACCCGACCCTGCTGCCAATGGAGCCGTTTGACCTGGCCGGCGCGGTGATCACGCCGACGCAGATCCTGGTGCTGGGCGTGACGGCCGTGGTGCTGGCGGTGCTGATGTACCTGGTGAACTACACCCGCCTGGGCCGCGCGATGCGGGCAACGGCGGAAAACCCCCGCGTGGCGGCGCTGATGGGCATCAAGCCCGACATGGTGATCTCGGCCACCTTTGTCATCGGTGCGGTGCTGGCGGCCATTGCCGGCGTGCTCTGGGCGTCGAACTACGGCACGGCGCAGCACACGATGGGTTTCCTGCCCGGCCTCAAGGCCTTTATCGCTGCGGTGTTTGGCGGCATCGGCAACCTGGCGGGCGCCGTGGTGGGCGCGATGATCCTGGGCCTGGTGGAAGCCATCGGCGCGGGCTACATCGGCCAGCTCACCGGCGGTGTGCTGGGCAGCCAGTATGTCGACATTTTCTCGTTCATCGTGCTGATCATCGTGCTGACTCTGCGCCCCTCGGGCCTGCTGGGTGAGCGGGTGGCCGATCGGGCTTAAGGGGAACACCGCATGAAGAACAACAAAGCACAATGGATTGTCGGCGCGATTGCGCTGCTGGTACTGCCGCTGATCCTGCAGTCCTTCGGAAACGCCTGGGTGCGCATTGCCGACCTGGCGCTGCTCTACGTGATGCTGGCGCTGGGCCTGAACATCGTCGTGGGCTTTGCCGGCCTGCTGGACCTGGGCTATGTGGCCTTCTACGCCGTGGGTGCCTACATGCTGGGCCTGATGGCCTCGCCGCACCTGGCCGAGACCTTTGAAGGCTTCAAGGCCATGTTCCCCAATGGCCTGCACACGTCCATCTGGCTGGTGATACCGCTGGCCGCGTTGCTGGCGGCGGTCGCGGGGATGATTCTGGGCTTCCCGGTACTCAAGCTGCGCGGGGATTACCTGGCCATTGTGACCCTGGGTTTTGGCGAGATCATCCGCATCTTCATGCTGAACCTGGACCAGCCCGTCAACATCACCAACGGACCCAAGGGTCTGGGCCAGATCGATTCGATCAAGATCCTCGGCTTTGACTTTGCCAAGCCGCTGGAGATCGGCAGCTACACGGTCTCCTCGGTCACCTTGTACTACTACCTGTTCCTGCTGCTGGTCGTGGCCAGCGTGGTGATCTGCTACCGCCTGCAGGATTCGCGCATTGGCCGCGCCTGGATGGCCATCCGTGAGGACGAGATTGCCGCCAAGGCGATGGGCATCAACACCCGCAATCTGAAGCTGATGGCCTTTGGCATGGGCGCGACGTTTGGTGGTGTGTCCGGCGCGATGTTTGCGGGCTTTCAGGGCTTTGTCTCGCCCGAATCGTTCAGCCTGATGGAGTCGATCATGATCGTCGCCATGGTGGTGCTGGGTGGCCTGGGCCACATCCCCGGTGTCATTCTGGGTGCCGTGCTGCTGTCGGCGCTGCCCGAGGTACTGCGCTATGTGGCCGGCCCGCTGCAGCAGATGACCGACGGCCGCCTGGATGCGTCCATCCTGCGCCAGCTGCTGATTGCCGTGGCGATGATCGTGGTGATGCTGCTGCGCCCACGCGGCCTGTGGCCCGCACCCGAGCATGGCAAGAGCGCGATCCAGAAAGACTGAGCAGGAGAGACGAGCATGACGAACACACAAGCTCCTGCACTGAAGGTGGCAGGTATTTCCAAACGCTTTGGCGGTTTGCAGGCCCTCTCGGATGTGGGTCTGACCATCGAGCGCGGCCAGGTCTATGGACTCATCGGCCCCAATGGCGCGGGCAAGACGACATTCTTCAATGTGATCACCGGGCTGTACACACCGGACAGCGGCAGCTTCGAGCTGGCGGGCAAGCCCTACGAGCCCAAGGCCGTGCACCTGGTGGCCAAGGCCGGCATTGCGCGCACGTTCCAGAACATCCGGCTGTTTTCCGACATGACGGCACTGGAGAACGTGATGGTAGGCCGCCATGTGCGCAGCCATTCGGGTCTGCTGGGGGCGATCTTTCGCACACCGGGTTTCAAGGCCGAGGAGCGGGCGATTGCAGAGCGCGCCCGCGAGCTGCTGGCCTATGTGGGCATCGAGCGCTATGCCGATTACAAGGCGCGAACGCTGTCGTATGGCGACCAGCGCCGCCTGGAGATTGCCCGCGCGCTGGCCACCGACCCGCAGCTGATTGCGCTCGACGAGCCCGCTGCCGGCATGAATGCGACCGAAAAGGTGCAGCTGCGCGAGCTGATCGACCGCATCCGCAACGACAACCGCACGATCTTGCTGATCGAGCACGATGTGAAGCTGGTGATGGGCCTGTGCGACCGGGTGACGGTGCTCGACTACGGCAAGCGGCTGGCCGAGGGCTCGCCGGCCGAGGTGCAGAAAGACGAAAAAGTGATTGAGGCCTATCTGGGCACCGGAGGACACTGAGCATGGTTGACAAGACATCCAACCCCGTACTGCTGAAGGTGCGTGGGCTGAAAGTGGCCTATGGAGGCATTCAGGCCGTCAAGGGCGTCGATTTCGAGGTGCATGAGGGCGAGCTGGTGTCCCTGATCGGCTCCAACGGCGCGGGCAAGACCACGACGATGAAGGCGGTGACGGCCACACAGGCGATCAATGACGGGCAGATCGAGTTTCTGGGCGAGAACCTCAAGGGCCGGGGCGCCTGGGACCTGGTCGCCAAGGGCCTGGTGATGGTGCCCGAAGGGCGTGGCGTCTTCACGCGCCAGACCATCACCGACAACCTGATGCTGGGCGCCTATCTGCGCAAGGACAAGGCCGGCATTCAGGCCGACATCGAGAAGATGTTCAACATCTTCCCGCGTCTGCGCGAGCGCAAGGACCAGCTGGCCGGCACCATGTCCGGCGGTGAGCAGCAGATGTTGGCGATGGCGCGCGCGCTGATGGCGCAGCCCAAGCTGCTGCTGCTCGATGAGCCGTCGATGGGGCTGTCGCCGATCATGGTGGACAAGATCTTCGAGGTGGTGCGCGATGTTTATGCGATGGGCGTGACCATCGTGCTGGTCGAGCAGAATGCCAGCCGTGCGCTGGCCATTGCCGACCGGGGCTATGTGATGGAGTCGGGCATCATCACGATGACCGGCCCGGGCCAGCAGCTGCTGGCCGACCCCAAGGTGCGCGCCGCCTACCTGGGCGAATAGCCGCCGGGCCGATCCGCGCTCCCCACAGCACTGCATGCCAGTGCTTTTTTTATTGGGGATACGCATCCAGCCGGCAGCCCCAGGCCTTGCGCAAGCACAGGGCGGCAAGGGCGGGGAGGCGCGCTTTGGAGGGCAGCGCCAGCGCGCCTGGTTCGCTCTGGAGAAGGTGCAAAGGGCAGGGCGCAGCCAGCGCTGTTTGAGGCACGGCGGCCTCAAGTGCGACAAAGAAATGACAATTGCATTTAAAATTGGTGAATTTTGCAGTGCAGCAATGCGCCGTGAATGACAGATTTTGCGCACGGCCAACCGCTGACACCGCTGACAATTCAAGGGGTTGCAGGGTCGTGACGGGGCCTGGGGGCCGGGCTGGCAAGCCAGTGTCCGGCCGGGAGTGCGCAGGTTCTTTTCCTTTTTTGCATTGAAACCGAATAGGTGCACCCATGCTCTTTGGCAAACTCTTGCCGCGCGAAGGCAATTTCTTCGAACTGTTCAACCAGCACGCTGCCCGCATCGTAGAAGCGGCCCACGCGTTTTCCCAACTGGTCGCCAATTACAACGACCCCCACCTGCGCGAAAAATACAACCAGGACGTGGACAACGCCGAGCGCGCTGCCGACCGCGTCACCCATGAGGTCAACCGCACCTTGCACAAGACCTTCATCACCCCCATCGACCGCGAGCAGATCCACTCGCTGATCAATACGATGGACGATGTGGCCGACCTGATCCAGGACTCGGCCGAGACGATGGCGCTCTACGATGTGCGCCATATGACCGAAGAAATCACCCGCCTGACGGACCTGAGCGTCAAGTGCTGCGAGCGCGTGCGTGATGCCGTCAAGATGCTCGACCGCATTGCCGATCCGGCCACCACTGAAGCGGCCATCAAGACCTGCGAAGAGATTGACCGCCTCGAGAGCGACGCCGACCGCGTGATGCGCTCGGCGATGAGTAAGCTGTTCCGCGAAGAGCCCGATGTGCGCGAGGTGATCAAGCTCAAGGCCATCTATGAGCTGCTCGAGACCATCACCGACAAGTGCGAGGATGTGGCCAACCACATCGAAGGCATCATCCTGGAAAACTCCTGATCCGTTGCAGCAAGCAGGAGACTGAACTTCCATGGAACCGATGCAAACAGCCCTGTGGGTGATTGTCGTGCTGGTGGCGCTGGCCATCTTGTTCGACTTCATGAACGGGTTTCATGACGCGGCCAACTCGATTGCGACCGTTGTCTCTACCGGCGTGCTCAAACCCACCCAGGCGGTGGTGTTTGCGGCATTTTTCAACTTTGTGGCGATCTTTGTCTTCCACCTGAGCGTGGCGGCCACCATCGGCAAGGGCATTGTTCACCCGGGCATTGTCGATACCCATGTGATCTTTGGCGCGCTGGTGGGCGCGATCGCCTGGAACCTGATCACCTGGTACTACGGCATTCCGTCCAGCTCCTCGCATGCGCTGATCGGCGGCATCGTGGGCGCGGTGATTGCAAAGGCGGGCTCCGGTGCGCTGGTGGCCAGCGGTATCTGGAAGACCGTGGCCTTCATCTTCGTGTCGCCGGTGCTGGGCTTCCTGCTGGGCTCGGTGATGATGGTGATCGTGGCCTGGCTGTTCCGCCGCACCACGCCGGGCCGGGTCGACAAGTGGTTCCGCCGCTTGCAACTCGTCTCTGCCGGTGCCTACAGCCTGGGGCACGGCGGCAATGATGCGCAAAAGACCATCGGCATCATCTGGCTGCTGCTGCTGTCCACGGGCTACGCCTCGCCCAACGATGCCGACCCACCGTTGTGGGCCATCGTCTCGTGCTATGCGGCGATTGGCCTGGGCACGATGTTCGGCGGCTGGCGCATCGTCAAGACCATGGGCCAGAAGATCACCAAGCTCAAGCCCGTGGGCGGCTTCTGTGCTGAAACCGGTGGCGCGATGACCTTGTTCATTGCCACGGCACTGGGCATTCCGGTCTCGACCACGCACACCATCACCGGAGCCATCGTCGGTGTCGGCTCCACCCAGCGCATGAGCGCGGTGCGCTGGGGTGTGGCGGGCAACATCGTCTGGGCCTGGGTGCTGACCATTCCGGCCAGCGCCTTTGTAGCAGCGTTTGCTTACTGGGTAAGTTTGCAAATCTATTGAAGGCGGATGGTTGATAGCCAAAACTCGGCTGGCGGATATGATCTGCCAGCCGTTTTACTTTGGACATCACCATGGCCATGCGCGATTTGCCTTTGACTCCGTTATTTTTCCCGCTGCATCCCCTGGGCTGGGTGGCTGCCGCCATGGCCTTGCTATGCTTTGGGGGCTTTGCGGTGGCCTGGTTGCTGGCAGGGTGGCTGGCTCAGCCACACCGCCAGCACATCGGTGCAGCGCCCCCGGAGCTAGGTGCCGTAGCGGTGGAGATCGCATCTGCAGGCGGTGCGGTACGGGGCTGGTATGCCCCCGGTGAGCCCGGCCGGGGCGCCGTGCTGCTGCTGCACGGCATACGATCCGACCGTCGTGCGATGCTGCCACGGGCG
Organism: Comamonas sp. SY3; assembly: GCF_041730275.1. Taxonomy (NCBI): domain Bacteria; kingdom Pseudomonadati; phylum Pseudomonadota; class Betaproteobacteria; order Burkholderiales; family Comamonadaceae; genus Comamonas; species Comamonas sp. SY3. The sequence continues at coordinate 6,546 of NZ_JBGTYN010000035.1, forward strand.
CTGGCCCTGCAGCGCCTGGGCCATGGCGTATTGCTGATGGATTTGCCCGCGCATGGCGAGAGCGACGGCGACATGCTGTCGTTCGGCCCCCGCGAGGGTCTGGGGGTTGCCCAGGCACTGACCTGGCTGCAGGAGCAACTGCCGGCCGAAAAAGTAGCGGTGATCGGCGTGTCCTTGGGTGGTGCGAGTCTATTGATGGCCGAGCTGCCGCAATCACCCGATGCCGTGGTGCTGGAAGGCGTGTTTCCCACCCTGCGGGCGGCAGTGGACAACCGGGTGCGCGCTGTGCTGGGCCCCTTGGCGCCATTGGCGCGGATCGCCACGCCTTTGTTGCTGTGGCAGATGCCGCTGCGCCTGGGTCTGGAGCCGAATAAGCTGCGGCCCATTGACCACCTGGCGAGCTGGACCCTGCCAGTGATGGTGCTGGGCGGCACGGAAGACCGCTACACCCCGCCTGCTGAAACCCGGCAGATGGCAGAGGCTGCAAACCAGGCAAGGCGATCGCCGCAGCCGCTATGGCTGGTGCCGGGCGCAGCCCATGTGGACTTGCACCAGTTCGCGCCGCGGGCCTATGAGGAACAGGTGTTTGGCTTCTTGCAGGCGCATCTGCACACGCGCTGAGGGCCTGGCGCCGCCCATTCCCTTACTGCGAAATCTTGCGCGCTTCCTCGATCTGGTACTGGAAGTAATGCTCAAAGCTGTAGGCCAGGCTGGCCATCAGAATCGTGGTGCCGATCAGCAGCGACGCCACAATGCCGAAGATCGTCAGCCAGCGGGTGCGGCCGGGCAGTGCGTCTTCGGGCAGCCCGGGGTTGTGGCGCGCGTTCCACTTCTCGGGCGCCATCAGCCCATAGACGATGGCCACCAGCGCGCAGGCCGCAATGGTGAAGCCCAGCAGCGGCACCAGCAGCCAGCTGACCTGGTCGTCAATGCCATGGCTGGCAATGCGCTCCATGCCATACAGGCCCAGCGCCGTGGGAATGGGCAGCATCCAGCCGATCATGTCACCCAGGCCATACAGGTAGAAGCGGTGCAGACCCAGCGGCCCCCCCAGAAAGGCCAGCCAGGTGGTCAAGGTCTTGCTCTTGCTGCGCGGCATCGCGTGGGTGAGGGGGTGGCTCATAAGGCGGGTAGGGTGGGTTAGGTGGTGGGGGCGCTGTGGTCTCCGTCGCCCAGGGTTTTTTCCATCATCACGATATCCAACCAGCGGCCAAATTTCCAGCCCACCGAGCGCATCACGCCCACCTGGGTAAAACCGGCTGCGCGGTGCACGCCGACCGAGCCGAGGTTGTTGGAGTCACCGATCACGGCGATGAGCTTGCGCACACCGGCAGCCTCGCAGTGCGCGATCAAGGCATTCATCAGCAGGCGCCCCAGGCCCCGGCCATGTTGGCCATCCGCCACATAGATCGAGTCTTCGGCCGAGAAACGGTAGGCTGGCCGGGCCTTGAACCAGTTCGCATAGGCATAGCCGAGGATCTGGCCGTCGGCATCCTCGGCCACCAGGTAGGGGAGCTGGCGCGACAATACCTCGTCTCGGCGCCGGGTCATTTCCTCTTCGCTGGGGGCTTCGGTCTCGAAGCTGCCTGTGCCATGCAGCACATGGTGGGCATAAATGCGGGTGATGGCTGGAAGGTCCTGGGGGGTACTGGCACGAACACTTGGCATGATTGAAAGAAGTTTGTATAATTTGCGGCTTTACTGCGTGTCGCTGGCCGGGTGGCTAGTTGCGTGTCTCAAACGTGGTAAGAAAACTAACCACCCGAAGGATTATTATGGTCGTAATTCGACTCTCCCGCGGCGGCTCCAAGGCCCGTCCGTTCTACAACATCGTCGTTGCTGACAAGCGCGTGCGCCGTGACGGCTCGTTCATCGAGCGCGTGGGTTTCTACAACCCACTGGCCAAGGAAGGCGTTGAAGGTCTGCGCGTTGCTCTGGACCGCGTGGCTTACTGGAAGAGCGTTGGTGCTCAGGCTTCCACCACCGTGGACCGTCTGGTCAAGCAAGCTGCTGCCAAGGCTGCTTAATTTGCCTCTCTCGTCACGGGTGGTGCTCCGGTACCATTCGTGCATGCGGGCCGCTGCTGCGATGAGCACTGCGGCCCGTTTTTTATTGCCCTGTTGAAATGCCATGCCCGCTACCGAGTTGTTGTTAAGCCCTGCCACCTTGCCCGATGACGCCATTGAAGTGGCGCGCATCGCCGATGCCTGGGGCGTCAAGGGATGGTTCAAGGTGATTGCCCTCAGCCCCGACCCGCAGGCGCTGCTCAAGTCCAAGCTGTGGTTCATCCAGCCCCCAGAGAAGGGCGCGCGCCACTTCCAGGGCGTGGCCCAGCTGGAGATGCGCCAGGCGCGGTTCCATGGCGATGGCATGGTGGGCTGGGCCCAGGGCGTGGACGACCGTGACCAGGCGGAAAAACTCAAGGGTGCGCGGGTGTTCATCTCGCGCGCCGATTTCCCCAAGACCGAAGACGGCGAGTACTACTGGGTGGACCTGCTCGGTCTGGCCGTGGTCAACCGCGAAGGTGTTGCACTGGGCACCGTCAGCGACCTGATGGCCTCCGGCCCGCAGACCGTGCTGGTGCTGAACTACGAAGAAGACGGCAAGACGCAGGAGCGCCTGATCCCGTTTGTCGACGCCTTTGTCGACGAGGTCTCGCTGCCCAACAAGCGCATCACGGTCGACTGGCAGCCGGACTACTGATCGTGCCGGGCACACTGGCCGCCAGCGGGGAGAATTTCTATGCGCTTTGACATCATCACCTTGTTCCCCGAGCTGTTCAGCCCCTTTGTCGAGGTGGGCGTGACGCGCCGTGCCTACAGCAGCGGCCAGGTGGCAGTGCAGTGCTGGAACCCGCGCGACTACGCCCCGGGCAACTACCGCCGCGTCGATGACCGCCCCTTTGGTGGCGGCCCCGGCATGGTGATGATGGCCCAGCCGCTGGCCGATTGCCTGGCCGCCATCCGCGCCGCGCGTGCCGAGGCCAAGCCTGCGCCGCTGGTGCTGTTCTCGCCGATTGGCGAGCGCATGGACCATGCCCAGGTGCAGCGCTGGTCCGATTCGCAGGGCGCCATTTTGCTGTGCGGCCGCTATGAAGGTGTGGACCAGCGCTTTATCGATCGCCATGTCGATAGGCAGTTGAGCCTGGGCGATTTTGTGCTCTCCGGTGGCGAGATCGCTGCGATGGCCCTGCTCGATGCGGTGGCCCGCCTGCAGCCGGGCGTGCTGCATGACGAGGGCAGCCACCAGTTCGACAGCTTCAACCCGGCGCTCGATGGCCTGTTGGATTGTCCCCACTACACCCGTCCGGAGGTCTGGGAAGGTGAGCCGGTGCCTGCGGCGCTGCTGTCGGGCCACCATGCCAATATCGAGCGCTGGCGCCGTGAGCAAAGCCTGCGCAACACGGCCATGCACCGCCCTGAACTGCTGGACCAGGCGCGCAGCCGCAACCAGCTCAGCCGCAAGGATGAGCAGCTGCTGGCCAGTGCCGATTTGGTGAATTTGGCAAAACCGCTATAATTGCGGGTTTTACGATCCTCTACACGGCCGCTTTTTTCAATGGTGAGAGAAGCAACACGCCGCAACTGCCCCGTACACCGTGCTGGGCGCGGCTGCCAAATTCATGGCGCGCGTATGATCGTTGGATGAAACCATGAACCTGATCCAGATTCTCGAGCAAGAAGAAATTGCTCGCCTGAACAAGACCATTCCTGAATTTGCCCCTGGCGACACCGTGATCGTGAGCGTGAACGTTGTTGAAGGTACGCGCAAGCGCGTGCAGGCTTACGAAGGCGTGGTGATTGCCAAGCGCAATCGCGGTCTGAACAGCGGCTTCACCGTGCGCAAGATCTCCAGCGGCGAAGGCGTGGAACGTACGTTCCAAACCTACAGCCCCATGATCGCCGGTATCGAAGTCAAGCGCCGCGGCGATGTGCGCCGTGCCAAGCTGTACTACCTGCGTGAGCGCAGCGGCAAGTCGGCTCGTATCAAGGAAAAGCTGCCAGCACGCAAGGCAGCACCTGTGGCAGCTGCGTAATAACGCTGCGACAGAGCCCAGTGCTGAAAGCCGCTACAGTGCAAGCTGTGGCGGCTTTTTTACATGGGCCGCTGCTTGCTGCCCCCGTCTATGTCCCACCTATCCTCTCCCTCGCCTTCGTCATCCCCCGCCGCCGCTACCCGGGTTTCGTCCGTGCTGGACCCGCGGCGCGCGCCGGTGGTGCAGATCGATTCGGCCCTGCCGGCGGTCGCTCCGCGCATGTTGCTGGCAGATTCCCTGCGCCAGGCCTTTGCCGCCCATCCCCATGGTGGGGAGCCGGAGATCTTCCGCGAGCGCAGCTGGACGGACCGCCCACCCGCCAAGGCCGCCGTACTGGTGGCGCTGGTGCAGCGCCAGGAGATGCATGTGCTGCTGACCCAGCGCAGCGCCAGCCTGAGCAACCATTCGGGGCAGATTGCGTTTCCGGGCGGCCGCCAGGACCCGGAGGACCGCGATATCAACGACACCGCGCTGCGCGAGGCCTGGGAAGAGGTGGGGCTGGCGCGTGAGCGCGTCGAAATCATTGGCCGCCTGCCCGAGTACGCCACCGGCTCGGGCTTTGAGGTGACGCCCATCGTCGGGCTGGTGCAGCCACCGTTTCACCTGCAGGCCAACCCGGGCGAGGTGGATGAGGTGTTTGAGGTGCCACTGTCCTTCTTGATGAACCCTGCGCACCACCGCTGGCAGCAATTGGACACGCCGGAGTTCAGCCGCCGCTGGCTGTCGATGCCCTATGACGACCCTGCGTCGGGCCACCAGCGCTTCATCTGGGGGGCTACGGCCAGCATGCTGCGCAATTTGTACCGGTTTTTGGCGTTTCCGCCCGCGTTGTAGTTTGTAACGGCTTGTGTGATACATCACAGCCGGTATGATCACTGTCCATGAGTTTTTTCGCCACGCTGATGGCCCTGCTGCTGGAGCAGGCCAAGTCCCTGTCTCGTGACAATCCGGTCTATGCCGGCGTGCGCGCATGGGTGCAATGGCTCAGCCGCAACCTCGATGCTGGCGAGCAGCGCCACGGCTGGCTGGCCTGGAGCGTCGCGGTGCTGTTGCCCACGGCCCTGGCCATGGGCATGCATTGGCTGCTGGTCGCACTGGTGGGCTGGCCGCTGGCGATGGCCTGGCATGTGCTGGTGCTGTATGTGACCCTGGGCTTTCGCCAGTTCAGCCACCATTTCACCCGTATCCGCCATGCGCTGGAATCCGGCGACGAAGAGCAGGCCCGCCAGTACCTGGCCGATTGGCAGCAGGTCAACGCCGATGATCTGCCGCGGCGCGAGATCGTGCGCCATGTCATCGAATACTCGGTACTGGCCGCGCACCGCCATGTGTTTGGCGTGCTGGCCTGCTACTCCATCGGCTCGGCGCTGGGCCTGGGGCCTGCCGGCGCGGTGTTTTTCCGCATGGCTGAATATGCGTCGCGCTTTGCGCGCAAGTCGCCCGAGCCGGCCGCCCTGGTGCAAGGCGCTTTCGAGACGGTCGCCGCCAAGGCCTGGACGGTGGTGGACTGGTTGCCCTCCCGGCTGACCGCGCTGAGCTTTGCCGTGGTGGGTAATTTCGAAGAGGCCATCGACGGCTGGCGCTTTCAGACCCAGCATTTCCCCAATGACAACGACGGCGTGATTCTGGCCGCCACCGCCGGCGCCATCGACGTTCGCCTGGGAGGCGTGGCCTTGCGTGCCCGCAGTGTCGATATCGATGCCGCTGCGCCGCTGCAGATCCAGGGCGATGGCGCCACCACCCCGGGCCGTGACCCGGAAGTGGCCCACCTGCGCAGTGTGGTGGGTCTGGTGTGGCGCTCCGTCGTGGTCTGGATGTTGCTGCTCGCGCTGCTCACCCTGGCGCGCCTGTTAGGCTGAGCCGCTAACACAACCCTTGATACGTCGTTGCCTGGCCGGCCGCGCCAAGCCTTGTCGTACTACTGTACTGCCTGCGGCTTGGCGTCTAGTCTCAACCGCAAACCTGCGGTTTGCTGGGCCGTGTTAACGGCAACTAGGCAGTCTGCAGCGCAGCGCTTGGGCTGCGGCGCTGGCCCATCGCCACCAGCACCAGGCCGACGGCCGACAGCGCTGCAGCACCCCAGATGATCGACAGCAGGCCTGCGCCGGCAATCAGGCTGCCGCCTACCCAGGCACCCAGCGCATTGCCCAGGTTGAAGGCGGCAATGTTCAGGCTGGAGGCCAAGGTGGCGCCCTGGCTGCCCACACCTTGCATCACTCGCATCTGCATGGGGGCAACGGTGGCGAACGCGACAACGCCCAGCACTGTCACATAGGCCATGGCCACGCCTGCCGAGATGCCAAAGGCCCAGCGGCCTGCGAGCAGCACGGCCACCAGGGCGCCCAGGGTGATCCACAGCGCGCGCACCACGCCCCGGTCGGCCAGCTTGCCGCCGGCAATATTGCCTACGGCCGAGCCGGCGCCAAACAGCAGCAGGCTCACGGCCACACCGGTGTTGCCCATCTGGGTGATCTGCGACAGCAGCGGCTCCACATAGGTGTAGAGCGCAAACACGCCCCCAAAGCCGAAGACCGTCATGCCCAGGCCCAGCCACAACGGCGTGCTCGCCAGAATGGACAGCTCATCGCGCAGTGCAGCAGGCGCGGCTTGCTGGAGCTTGCTGGGCACAAAGGCGGCCAGAATGCCCAGGGCTACGGCACCGACACCCGCTACGGCCGCAAAGGCCATGCGCCAGCCAAAATGCTGGCCGATCCAGGTGCCGGCCGGCACGCCCAGCAAGGTAGCTAGGGTCAGGCCCGAGAACATCAGCGCAATGGCCGAGGCCTGCTTGTCCTTGGCCACGAGGCCGGTGGCGACGACGGCACCGACGCCAAAGAAGGTGCCGTGGGTGAGCGAGGTCAGCATGCGCGCGCCCATCAGCCAGCCGTAGCTGGGGGCCATCGCTGCGGCGATGTTGCCGGCGATGAAGATCAGCATCAGGCCCAGCAGCAGCCATTTGCGCGGCCAGCTGCGGGTGGCCAGGGTGAGCACGGGTGCGCCAATGGCCACGCCAAACGCATAGCCGGAGATCAGTGTGCCGGCCGTCGGGATGCTGATGCCCAGGTCCTGGCTGACCTGGGTGAGCAGGCCCATGATGATGAATTCAGTGGTGCCAATGCCAAAGGCACCGGCGGCGAGCGCCAGCAATGAGACAGGCATGAGAGGTTTCCTTGTGTGATGCGATGGCCGGTGGCCTCGTTGAGGAGATGGATTGTGAAGCGCAGCCGCATTCTTGTGTAGTCGGAACAGCGGAAAGGTATTTGTTCCCAAATGGAATAAATGGGTGCAGAATTTGCGGTCACCATCGACCACCATGACGCTTTTGACCATGCGCAACCCTGCCTCTGCCGCCAGCCCGACTTTCGAAACCAACCGCTCCGGTGAGCTGGAGGTGTTTGTGCAAGTGGCCGAGCACGGCAGCTTCTCGGCTGCGGCCCGCCACCTGGGCGTGTCGCCGTCGGCCACCAGCAAGATCGTTGCCCGCATGGAGGCGCGGCTGGGCGCGCAGCTGCTGCTGCGCAGCACCCGCCGCGTGCAGCTGACGCCGGAAGGCCGCCAGCTCTACGAGCGCGGCCAGCGCGTGCTCGCTGACCTGCAGGAGGCCGAAGCGGCTGCATCGCTGCGCAGCACGCCCAAGGGGGTTGTGCGCATCAACTCCAGTTCATCGACCGGGCAGGCCATCCTGGTGCCGCTGATGGCCCGGCTGATGCAGCAGTACCCCGGCCTGGTGCTGGACCTGAGCTTTACCGACGAGGTGGTCGACCTGATGGAGGCGCGGGCCGATATCGCGATCCGCTGGGGCAAGCTGCCGGCCTCGGACATGGTGGCGCGGCTGCTGGGCCATACCCGCCAGGTGATGGTGGCGGCACCGGCCTATCTGGATGCGCATGGCGTGCCCACGCACCCTAATGCGCTGGGCGGCCATGTGCGCATTGGCTGGAACTACCAGCGCACGGTGCCGCACTGGCCGTTCCGGGTGGCGGGGCAGGATGTGGAGGTGCCGATTGGCGAGTTGCTGCGCGTCAACGATGGCGATGTGATGCGCAACCTGGCGGTCGAAGGCGTGGGCCTGGCGCGGCTGTCGCTGTTCCATGCCTGGCACGATATTGCTGCAGGCCGGCTGCAGGTGGTGCTGGAGGCCTTCAACACCGGGGTGCTGGAGCCCATCCATGCGGTCTACCTGGGCAAGCCCGAACGCCTGCCGTCGCGCACGCGGGCGGTGCTTGATTTTCTGAAAGCCCATGTCGACCTGGCCCATGCCGAGACCCTGCCCAAGCAGTGGTGCCGGGGCTGAAGTCTGGATAAACAGCTTCAGTAGGCGCTCAGGTTGAGCTCGTCAAACAGCTCGCTGTAGATGCGGTAGCGGTTTTCGCTGATCGGCAGTTCGGCATGGCCGTTTTGTACCGCGTTGATCACGCCGCAGCCGGGCTCATGCAGATGGGTGCAGTTGTAGAACTTGCATTCCTTGGCATGGGCGCCGATGTCGGGCATGCAGGCCGCCAGCTGCGTGGGCGCGATGTGGTACAGGCCAAACTCCTGGAAGCCGGGCGAGTCGATCAGCGCCGTCTTGCGCGCCTCGTCCACCCAGTACAAGGTGGTGCTGGTGGTCGTGTGCTTGCCGGTGTTCAGCGCCTGCGAGATCTCGTTGGTCGCGACATTCGCATCCGGTATCAGCAGGTTGATCAAGGTGCTCTTGCCGACGCCCGAGGGGCCGAGCACCAAGGTGGTCTTGCCTTCGAGCAGGCCATAGATGGCGTCGCGGTCTTCCTCATCGGCGCCTTCCAGTGCGAACGGCAGCACCGTGTAGTGCGGCGGGTCCTCGGCCTGGTCGCGCATGGTGCGGTAGGGCTCCAGCCGTTCCCAGGCGCGCAAGAAGGGCTCGCCCAGGTCCATCTTGTTGAGCGCAATGATCGGCGTGATATGCGCCGCTTCGGCCGCGATCAGCGCACGTGCCAGCTGCACCTCGCTGAAAACCGGCTCGGCCGCGATCAGGATCAGCAGCTGGTCCAGGTTGGCCGCAAAGGTCTTGGTGCGGATGTCGTCCTGGCGGTAGAACACATTGCGCCGCTCCAGCACTTTCTCGATCGTACCCTCATCGCCCTGGCCCGGCGGCGGGGCCAGCCAGCGCACCTGGTCGCCGACGACGGCCTGGCTCTTCTTGCCCCGGGGGTGGCAGATGCGGCGCACGCCGTCAGGCGTCTCCACCACGCAGTGGCGGCCATAGCTGGCAACGACCAGGCCGGTCTGGGTACCACTGTGGCTGGGGGCGCTGGCGCGTCTTGCAGGTTTTGCCATGTCTCTCAGGCCAGCTGCAGCAGGGCTTCGATGCGGCGCGCGCATTCAAAGTCGGTGACCGACAGCCCATGCACATCATGGGTGTTGAAGCGCACCACGCAGCGGTTGTAGTGCACCGACAGGTCCGGGTGGTGGTCCTGCGTATGGGCCACCAAGGCCACGCCGTTCACAAAGGCCATGGTCTCGTAGTAATTGGCAAAGCGGAAGGTCTTCTCGATGGCCACATCGGCGCCATCACCGCTCAGCACCCAACCGGTCAGTTGGCTCAGCTGTGTCACCACCTCGGAGGCGGACAGCGCGCGGCGGCTCTGGGTGGACCAGTCTTGTTTGGGCAGATGGGTTTCAGTCATGGGCCAATTGTTGCATGTGGCGGATACGCTCTACGGCAGGCGGGTGCGAATAGTAATAGCGCACATAGACCGGATCGGGCGTCAACGTGGAGGCATTGTCCTCGTAGAGCTTGAGCAGGGCGGACTGCAGATCGGCCGCGCGCGTCTGCTGGACAGCATAGGCATCGGCCTCGAATTCATGCTTGCGCGAGGACTGCGCCATCAGCGGTGAGACAAAGCTGCTGAATACCGGAATCACCAGCATGAACAGCAGCAAGGCCAGCGCATCGTTGGGGCTGGAGCCGGGCAGGCCCGGGATGTTCAGGTTGGGCGTGACGCCCAGGCCGGTATAGAACCAGCCCTGCTGCGACAGCCAGCCCAGCAGCGCAAAGCCCAGCAAGGTCAGGCCGAACAGGCCCAGCATGCGCTTGATGATGTGCTTGTGCTTGAAGTGTCCCAGCTCATGGGCCAGCACGGCTTCGACCTCGCCGCCATTGAGCTTTTGCAGCAAGGTGTCGAAGAACACGACGCGCTTGCTGGCGCCAAAGCCGGTGAAGTAGGCATTGGCATGGGCGCTGCGGCGGCTGCCATCCATCACAAACAGGCCCTTAGCCGCAAAGCCGCAGCGCTGCATCAAGGCCTGCACCCGGGCCTTGAGGCTCTCGTCTTCGAGCGGCTGGAACTTGTTGAACAGCGGTGCGATGAAAGCCGGGTAGATGACCATCAGCAGCAGGTTGAAGCCCACCCAGAAGGCCCAGGCCCAGAGCCACCACCACTGGCCGGTCGACCCCATCAGCCACAGAATGACGGCCAGGATGGGCAGGCCCACCAATGCGCCCATGGCCGTGCCCTTGAGCAGATCGGCCAGCCACAGGCCGGGCGTCATCTTGTTGAAGCCAAAGCGCTGCTCCAGCACAAAGGTCTGGTAGTAGCTGGCTGGCAGATCGATGAGGCCGCTGATCAGCGCAAACGCGGCGACCAGGGCCAGCTGCTGCCACATGCCGCCGCCCAGTGCATCCAGGAGACTGGCGTTGAGCAGATCCAGGCCACCCAGCAAGGTCCAACCCAGCAATGTGGCGGTGCCTATCGCCAGGCCCAGCAGCCCAAAGCGCGTTTTGGCGATGGTGTAATCGGCCGCCTTGTGGTGCGCCGCCAGGCTGATGCGGTCTGCAAAGAGGGCGGGGACGGCGTCGCGGTGCGCTGCGACATGGCGCATCTGGCGGCTGGCCAGCCAGAGTTTGGTCAGCACACTGGCAGCCAGTGCGATCGCGAATATCAGGGTGAGCAGCAGCGATGGAGTCACAAGTGGGGGTGTTGGTGGGGGAATACCGGACAGTGTAGGGCATAGGCGACAATCGCCCCCATGCAAAACAAGAACACCCTGGATACACAGGCCGACCCCGTGCCTGAGCTGGCCAAGTCCGATCTGAACCTGGTCTGGCTGGACTGCGAAATGACCGGTTTGAACCCGCAGGAGCACCGTGTGATCGAGATCGCGCTGGTGGTCACCAATGCCGACCTGAGCGTGCGTGTTGAAGGCCCGGTGATTGCGATCCACCAAAGTGACGAGGAACTGGCCAAGATGGATGCCTGGAACCGGGGCACCCATGGCCGCAGCGGGCTGACCGAGCGGGTCAAGGCCTCGGCGATTGACGAGGCCGCTGCGCAGGCCGAGGTGCTGCGCTTCATGAAGCGCTATGTGCCCAAGGCCAAGGTACCCATGTGCGGCAACAGCATTGGCCAGGACCGCCGTTTTCTGGCGCGCTACATGCCCGATCTGGAGGCTTATTTCCACTACCGCAATGTCGATGTGAGCACGCTCAAGGAGCTGGCACGCCGCTGGCGCCCCGAGCTGGTCACCGGCTTCAAGAAGGCGCAAAAGCACACTGCGCTGGCCGATGTGCATGAGTCGATTGACGAGATGCGGTACTACCGCCAGCATTTTCTGCAGCTGGCGCCCGCAGCAGCTACCTGAGGTCGAAACGGTTGACCTGGCTGGTTTCGGTCACCAGGGTATCGGTTTTTCCGGCCTGGTGGGTAACGGCGATTTCTTGGAGGGTGAGCCCACGGTAGGGGCCTGCCGCTGCCACCCAGGTCGTGGTCCGCGTCTCCCGGCTCGCACCGGGTTGGCCTTCCTGGCTGGCTGCCACGGTGATGACGAAGCGGCATGCCTCCACGGTTCCAAGAGCGGTCGTGATGGTTTCCCGGCCTGCGTAGGTTCGCGTCTCGGCCAGCGTGGTCACGGTCTTTGTTTCTCCGCCTGCGTTCGAGAAGCTATCCGTTTGCACGATGGTTTGTGAGGTGGTCTGGCCGGGCTCCATCGCGATGACCGACTGGCGCGGCGGGGCCAGGCTTTGCCGGCTGGTGGAGCCGATATTGAATGCGTTGTAGCCGTGGTACAGCAGCGCTCCCCCTTCGATGCTGTAGTGCAGGCTGGTGCGCCCGCTGTTGGGTGCGGGATTGATATAAATGTTGTTGATGCCGTTTTCCTCCGTCTGGCTGGTGACCCAGTGGTAGACAATGGAGGTCAAAGCCGGCGCATCATTCAAACGGCTGCTCTGGCTGACATAGATTTGCGTGTCCTTGCGGTAAAAACCGGCATTGAAGCAGTCGCTGGAATTCTTGGCTTCTTCTGAACTGTCTCCGCCACCGCCACAAGCGGCCAACAGGGCTGCACTGAGCAGGCCAGTCAGCGCGATGAAAGTTCGTGGATGGCGGGTCATGCGGTCTCCTTGTAGGGGTGTATCCCGAAACATCGTAGAGGCCATGGTGCGGTGGTCAATCACAATGGCTTGGTTTGTTGCGTTTTCCCCAAGGTCTGGGTTTGGGTGTCCAGCAGCGCTGTTGTTGCACAGATGTCCTACGCTTGATGCGGGAAAACCCGAAACGTGCGATAATTTGCGCTTCCCCGCCAAAACTGGCGGTTGATACGTACATCTCCCTTCATTCTCTGGGCGTCCAGGCCATGCGATTCGCAGCATGGCCGATTTGAACAAGCCCGCGGCAATCTGTATGGCCGTTACCGTTTGATGGTTGATGTTTTTAAACCATGAACGGTACGGAACTGCGTCGCGAAACGCGCAGCGGCCGGCCTATTGCTATTGTTCAAAAATGACGCAAGACCTCCATCTGCAGGGCGAACCCGCGCCTGCGCAAAACACTGTTGACGCTACCCAAGAGATCGTCAATACCACCCCCCTGTCCGCTGAAGCCATCGACGCTTCGCAAGAAGGCAACACCGAGCTGGTGGCTGAGACCGAAGCCGAAGCGCTGCCTGAAGAGCCGAACGGCTTTGTCGAGCTGGGCCTGGCACCCGAGCTGGTGCAGGCCGTCAAGGACCTGGGCTACACCCAGCCTACCGCTGTGCAACGGCGCGCCATTCCTCTGGCGATGATTGACGAAGGCAACGACAACCAGCATTTCACCGATCTGATGGTGTCGAGCCAGACGGGCTCCGGCAAGACCGCAGCCTTCCTGCTGCCCGTGCTGCACACGCTGATCCAGCAGCAAGGCCAGGCCGAAGCCGCTGAGCGCGCTGAACACGAACGCCTGGTGGCAGAAGCCCTGGCCCGTGGCGAGCAAGCGCCCAAGCGCGCCAAGCGCAAGAACCCGCTGAGCCCCCGCAACTTCAAGGCCGCCCAACCTGGCGCGCTGGTGCTGTGCCCCACCCGTGAGCTGGCCCAGCAGGTGGCCCACGACGCGATTGAACTGGTGCGCCACTGCCGTGGTCTGCGCGTGGCCAACATCGTGGGCGGCATGCCTTACCAGCTGCAAATCGCCAAGCTGCAAAACGCCGACCTGGTCGTCGCAACGCCTGGCCGTCTGCTGGACCTGCAGCGCTCGATGCAGATCAAGCTCGACAAGGTGCAGTTCCTGGTGGTTGACGAAGCCGACCGCATGCTGGACCTGGGCTTCTCGGACGACCTGGCCGAAGTCAACCAGCTGACCGCACAGCGCAAGCAGACCATGATGTTTAGCGCGACCTTTGCGCCCCGCATCCAGCAGTTGGCCATGCGCGTGATGCATGACAACGGCTCTGGCGTGCAGAAGATCACCATCGATTCGCCCCAGGAAAAGCATGCCAACATCAAGCAGGTGCTGTTCTGGGCCGACAACTCCCAGCACAAGCGCAAGCTGCTGGACCACTGGCTGCGCGATGCCTCGATCAACCAGGCCATCGTGTTTGCATCCACCCAGGTGGAGTGTGACGGCCTGGCCAACGACCTGCAGCAAGAAGGCTTCTCCGCTGTGGCATTGCACGGCGCGCTGAGCCAAGGCCTGCGCAATCGCCGGCTGATGGCGCTGCGCAATGGCCAGGTGCAGATCCTGGTGGCCACCGATGTGGCCGCCCGTGGTATCGACGTGCCCACGATCACCCACGTGTTCAACTACGGTCTGCCGATGAAGGCCGAAGACTACACCCACCGCATTGGCCGTACCGGCCGTGCTGGCCGCTCGGGCCTGGCGATCACCTTCGCCGAGTTCCGTGACCGCCGCCGTGTGTTCGATATCGAGGCTTACACCAAGCAGCAGTTCAAGCCGGAAGTGATTCCAGGCATGGAGCCGCAGCAACGCTTCCCTGCACGCAGCGAAGGCGCGCGTGGCGCAGGCCGTGGGGGTGACCGTGGCCGTCCAGGTGCGGGCCGTGGTGGCGAGCGCCGTGGCGGTGGCGGCTTTGGTGCCGACCGTGGTGGTTTCGGTGCCCGCCGTGACGGCGAAGGCTATGGCCGCAAGCCAGGCTTTGGCGAGAACGCTGGTTTTGGTGGTGCTCCACGCGGTGGCGACAGCCGTCCGCGTTTCGAGCAGCGCGATGACCGCGCACCACGCTTTGAGCAGCGCCCTGACCGTGGCGGCGACCGCTTCCAGGACCGTGGCCCGGACCGTTTCCAGGATCGCGGCGCTGATCGCTTCCAGGACCGCGCACCCCGCCCCGAAGGCCGCAGCTTCGACCGCGCGTCTGAGCGCCGTGGCGACCGCTTTGGCGGCGACAACCGTGGCGCTGACAGCCGTGGCCCACGCAGCGCAGGCCCCCGCCATGCCGGTGGTGGTGACTTCGCCCAGCGCCGCCCAGGTGGTGAAAGCCGCTTTGGTGGTGAGCGTGGTGGCCGTCCCTACAGCCCCGCCGGTGGTGACCGCAAGCGCACCGAGCGCAGCCGTTAATCAGCGCATCGCGCAATGACAAAGAGCTTCCCGAGGGAAGCTCTTTTTTTGTGCCTGCCGCGCAAGGCGGCTGGTGGATGGCAGGACCTTGGCGCCTGGTGTGGTGCATCCGTCAGACGTCAGACTGCGTTGTGGCGGCCTATATCGGGCCAGCGGTGGTGAAAATAGATCCAGCTGATCAGGCCGGTCAGCATCAAGCCCATCGACGCGATGGCCAGTGCCACGGTCGAATGCATGACCAGGGGCGCGAGCACACCCGCGACGATGCCATTGGCCACCGATGTGACGACGGCCTGCAGCGAGGAGGCGAGGCCCCGGCGCTCCGGGTGCAGATCCAGCACCAGCAGGGTGACCACCGGGGTCATCAACGCCCAGCCGAAGGAATAGATGCCCAGTGGCAGCAAGGCCCAGGCCGGGTGTGGGGGCAGCACCAGGTTCAGCAGCAGGTAGATGCAGGAGGTCAGGAACATGATCAGAAAGCCGTGGCGTACCTGGCGCTTCGGGGGTATCTTGCCCGCCAGCCTGCCGCTGACCCAGGCGCCCAGCATGATGCCGCCGATGGTGCAGATGAAGAACCAGAAGAACTGGGTCGGCTGCATGTGCATGTGGGTGCCCAGAAAGGTGGGGGCCGACAGGATGTAGATGAACATGCCATTGAACGGCACACCGCTGGCGGCAGCCAGCAGCAAAAAGCGCGGGCTGCTGCACAGCTGCCAGTAGCCGCGCATGAGGTTGCGCACATCAAAGGCCTGGCGTTTTTCGGGCGGCAGACTCTCGGGCAGCAGGCGCCAGTTGAAGGCCCACAGCAGTGCGCCGATGGCCGTCAGCAGCCAGAAAATGGATTGCCAGCTGGCATAGGCGATGAAGACGCCGCCGATCATCGGCGCAACTGCAGGCGCGATGCCGAAATAGATGGTGATCTGGCTCATCACCCGCTGGGCCTGGGCAGGCGGGAAAAGATCACGCACCACCGCACGCGAGACCACAATGCCGGCGCCGGTGGTGCAGCCCTGCAGCGCACGGAACAGAATCAGCTGCGCGGGCGTCTGGGCCAGCGCGCAGCCGGCCGATGTCAGCGCGAAGGCGGCCAGTCCCCACAGCACGACGGGGCGGCGGCCAAAGCTGTCCGACAGCGCACCGTGGAACAGGTTCATGAACGCGAAGCCAAACAGATAGGCCGACAGCGTCTGCTGCATCTGCAGCGGCGAGGCGTTGAGCGATGCCGCAATCCCATCAAAGGCGGGCAGGTAGGTGTCGATCGAGAACGGGCCGAGCATGCCCAGCAGGGCCAGCATGACCGCCAGGATCCATTGGGGCGGGGGCGGTGTGGAGGCGTCTGCGGGGCGTGGTGGGTTCATGGCCAGCGCGCCACCGGCCCAGAGGCAGGGGGCGTCGTCAAATAGAGGTGAAGACAGGGCTGCGCTGCAGCCTGGGGCCTGCCCGGTGCGCAGGCAACAGGCGCCGAGCTTACCTCAAGCGCCGGGGTGCTGCAGTCGCTGCGGTATAGGGGAGCGCTGGGGGAGCTGCTCAACGGGGCTGCACTTCGTCAGGCAGCATCGCGGCGATGATGTCCAGGGTATCGAGCATTTGCGAAGGGTTGCGCGGATCGGCGCTGAGCACGGGCACCACGCACTCGGCATGGGCCGACAGCCGCACCGTGAACATCTCCTGCTGCGCGGCGGATGCCGGGCGCGCAATCAGCACCACGATGGCCTGGATGTTGGGTGCCGCATGGCACTGCTGTATCAGGTTGATGGTCTGCTCCATCGCCTGAGGATCATGGATATCGACCATGACGATAGCGCCAAAGGCCAGGGACAGCGCCCATTCGCGCACAAAGTCGTAGCGCTCCTGGCCGGGGCAGCCGTAGACCTGCAAGGTGTCCTCATCGTCGAGCTTGATTTCGCCAAAGTCGAGGCCCACCGTGGTGGTCTCTTTCGCATGGGCTTGCTTGTCCAGGTTGGGGACGTCGCATTCGATCGCCAGGCTGCCGCAGAGGCTGCGGATCGCCGTGGTCTTGCCGATACCCATGGGGCCCAGCAGCACGATGCGTTTGATGGGGTGGTGCATGCGGTCCTCCCGTCAGGTGTTAATGCGGGTCGCTGGCGCGGTTCTGGTGGATCCAGCGGCTCAGTTGTCGGAAAAGGCCCAGCTTGGCCGATGCCGCGCCGGGCTCGGCGGCGTGGGCTGCTGGGGGCGCGGGGGTGGCCATGGCAACGGCGGGGGTGGCTGGGGGTGGCGCTGTCTCCACGAGCACGCCCTTGCCCCGCAGGACCTGGAGCACGCGCAGGATCTCCGCGCGCTCGAGCTGCGTGCGATCGGCCAATTCGTCCAGGTCACGGTCACCGGAGATCATCGCTGCCAGCAACTGCCGGTGCGCCTGGCCTGCCATGCTGCCGGTCAGCTGGGTCCAGCGCTTGATGCGAAACCGGGTGCCGGCCGCCGGCAGCTTGCCCGGCGCAGCAGGCACGGCCGTGGCGTTCGCCACCGGCACATCGGCCGACGGCTCCGGCACCGGCTCGGCGACCACGGTTGGCAGGCTCAGATCGGTGGCCTTGAGGAAGGCCGCATCGGCATTCTTGAGCTGTACGTCATGCCCCAGCGTCATGCTGTGCTGGCGGCGGTTCTTCAGCGTCTCGCGAAGGCGCTTGCCATGGGCTTGCACGCTGAGGTGTTCGAGCACCTGGGTCAGGCGTCCCACGCTGTAATCGGGTGGCAACTGGGCATCGATCTGGTCGGGCCACTGGGCGCGTGCCGCCTGGGCCTGGTCGTCGGTCGCAATCAGCAGCACGAACGAACCGTGGGAGCGGTTCTGGATGGCGTCGGGCGCGCTATGGGCGTCGATCACCCACAACTCGGTAGCAGGCTTGGCGGTCTGAGAAGGCTGTTTGTCACGCCAGTGCTTGGCTGCGACCTCGAACAAATAGCTAAAGCGCAGTTGATGGGCTTCACTCAAATGGGCGGCATGCAGGATCAACTCGGACATAACAACTCTCCCTGGCACATTCACCTTCAAGCGTTGCGAAACCGCAGTTCGCGCAAAGCATTTGCCTGGCGTGGACGCTGTTCCATTTTCAAAGCTTGTAATAATATGTCAATGTTGTAGATCTATTAATAATGGGTAATTAATTAATAGCTACTATAGTTTGATCTCGGTGCCAGATTAGGCGGGGGATGCCTGAAAAGTGTAACTGCCTTTCCGGGCAGCTCTGTGGCCCAGCGTTGGCAACGCCACAGAGATGTTTGGCAAGGCTTATTTAGTATTCAAATAAACAACAGGCCAGTGCTGGCCTGCGGTGGTCGCCGGTCAGTGCTGGTGTTGGTGGCCGCCTGGCGCGGGCTGGCCTGCGGCTGCCGGGGCCAGCGCGCGTACCGGGGCGGTAACGGCAATGCTCTCCTTGGCGCCGTCGGCGTGCACCACGTCCAGCGTCAGCTCGACATTCTCGCCAGCGACCAGCGGCTTTTTCAGGCCCATCAGCATGATGTGGTAGCCGCCCGGCTTCAGCGTCACGGTCTGGCCGCTGGGCAGGTTGACGCTGGGCACTGCCCGCATCTTCATGACGTTGTCCTGCATGCGCATTTCATGCACTTCAGCGCTGCTGGCGGCGTCCGTCTTCACGCCGACGAGCTGGGCGTCGTCATGCGCAGAGCGCAGCTCCAGAAACACGCCGGAGGCCTGCTGCTGTGCGACGGTCGCGCGCGCCCAGGGATTGCTGACCGTGACATGGGCAAAGGCGCTGGAAGCGGTTGCAAACGCGAAGGCGGCGAGCAGGGAGGGGAGCAGGGGGCGCATGGTCGGGGAGGGAGAGAAGTGGCAGGGGGATGAATGATGGCTGCATTCTACAAGTGCAGCTGAATGGGCGCTTCCAGCCGCTGCGGTAGTACGGCAGGCAGCGGGGGCGGGGAGGCAATAAAAAACGGCCTAGGCGAGAAGCCTAGGCCGTCAAGAATGGTGGGCCCTGAGTGATTCGAACACTCGACCAACGGATTAAGAGTCCGCTGCTC
>NZ_JBGTYN010000036.1:0-23392 GCF_041730275.1 Comamonas sp. SY3
GCACATCACCCTTGCGCATGTGGGCGTTGAAGGAGTCGGTGTACTCCTTGTCACGAAGCGCCTTGCCGCCCGCGCCCATCTGAGCAGAGGCGATTTTGGTGTGTGCGTCCTCGGTTTCCTTCTGCAGGCGGTCGAGGTCTGCGTTGATTTTCTGCAGCTTGGCCTCTTGATCGGCGCCCGATTTATTGGCCTTGATCTCTTCGAGCTGCTTGGTGTGCTCGGCTTTGAACTGGGCGAATGCGGTCTGCACGCCCTCAATCAGTGCCTTGACTTCGGCGCCGGTGGGTGCGCCGGTTTCGGCGCGAACGGCCAGAATGCCGCGTTGAACTGTCTTAGCCATGGTGGCCCTTTCAGAAATGAAAAAACCGCCTCATGGGCGGTCTATTACTTGGGTGGAAGCTGCTTACTGAATCGTTTTCAGCAGCGATTGCAGTGAGGCTGCTACCTCAGGGCCAGCGCTCGGCGTGGCATTCTCGGCAGCGCTCGGCGTGCCAGGAAACAGTGCTTTGAAGGTATCCCGGCGAGCAGATCGGGAGTACCCCGCTTTCGCCATGGACGCTTCAATAAGAGCAAGCGGCTTTCTAGCGGCGCTTGCCTGGGCAGTCTTGGTTATCTCCGATGACGGCAGCATGGCGGTTGCGAAACCGTCATCAACCGCCTGCTTGGCGCCAATCCAAGTCTCTTGATCCATCAAACTGGCCGCTTCGGCCTCAGTCATGCCTGTTCGATGGGCATAAAGGGCGGCCATGGCGCCATCAAATGGCTTGAGCCGGTCGGCTGCGTCCAGCATGTCATGCCGATTGCCAACTGCCACAGCCCAGGCGTTGTGAATCATCAGGAAGGAGCCATCCCCCATGAGGATCTCGTCACCGGCCATAGCAATGACGCTGGCAGCCGATGCCGCAATGCCCAAAACCCGGACTGTGACCTTGCCCTTGTGCTCACGCAAAAGGTTGTAGATCGCCATGCCCTCGAAAAAGTCTCCACCAGGGCTATTCACGTTTACCGTGATGTCCTTTGCACCGATGGAGCGCAAGGCAGCGCTGATGCGCTTGGACGTAACACCAGTGCCTTCCCAGTTTTCGCCGATGGCGTCATAAATGGAAATACTGGTGTCAGCGTCGGTCGCGGCCGCGCAAACCTCTGGCTCCCAGCGCTCTACAGCATCAGGCCGGAGGTCAAAGCCTGCTTTTGCCAGGCGGTGATCCGCTCGGATCTCAGGTAGTTGCTTTAGGCTCATTGCTTTCTTTCTTTCCAGACGGCTGTCCGAGCTGCGTTGCATGTGGCAGGTCAGTTGCTGGGTAGTCCAGCAGCTCCCGCACTTCGTCTGCGCTGTGCCATGGCTGATGCCCGCCAGCGCCCAAGGCCTTGGCGAAGTAGTCGGCTTGGTCTTTGAGGGTGCCGCGCAGCAAAGCGCGCACGTTGAACTTGAAGTACAGGGTTTCCCGCTCTCGGTCGGTCAAAAGCGATCGGGACAGGGCTTCTTCCCAGGCCAGCATGCGGCTGGCCAGCGTGTATTGCACGAAGAAGATGCCCAGTTGCTCAATGCCAGAGCCCCAACTGGTGTCGTCCATCATCAAGAGGGGCCGGGGCACGCCATAAAGGCGGGCGACTTCCTCAATCTGGTGGTTGCGATTCTCAATATGCTGGCCATCCCTGGCTGTCGATGCGAAGGTCTTGGCCTTGGCGCCCTCCTCCAGCAACATCCATTTGTTGATGTTCTCGGCCCCCGAGTGGTCTTCATCCAGAGAGCGCTTCATTCGCTCATAAGCCGGGTCAGACAACTCTCCCTCTACTTCAATAGCGCCACCAGCCATGACGCCCGTGCGGAAGACGTTGGAGGCCGCACGTTGCGCGCCGGCCGCCAGGTCGAACACCTCGGATGCCAGCTTTCGGCGAGATAGGCCCTCGATACCATCCAGCGACAAATCACGGATGTGGAGCATCTCGTCTTGGTCCAGGGTGATCTGGCCGCCGTTCTCGGTGGTGCATTGGTACTGCATCCGCCAACCTGGCCCAAGCTTGCCAATGACCCGCCCCTTCTCGAAGGGGATCAAGTGGATCGGGCGGCTGCCGGATCGGATAATGCGCGCATAGGCGTTGCCTTCCGTCTCCAGCAGCAGCTCCATCTGGCTCTTGAACTCCATCGGCGTCTGGTAAGGGTTTGGCTTGACCCTCACCAGCTTGTGAGCCGGGTGATCAGCCGCCTTTTGCTTGTCATCTCCCTCGCGGTAAAGATTCAGGGGCAGCATGCCCAGACCGTTGCAAAGCAGGGTCAGGCAGCGCAGCGCCGCAGTGTTGCGCAGCATGTTGCCCTGAGCGCCGACCTGACCCGAGCGGATGAATTCCAGAAACACTGGGTCATCCAAGCTCTGGAAAACCTGACCCTGGGCGCGGACCGCAGAGGATTGCGCGCCCTGATGCATCACCGGCTCAACTCGTTGCGGCGCTTCAGGTGGGCGCGACTGTGCCTCCGGGCTACCCCGGAAGATGTCGAATATTTTCATTGTTCGCCCTTACAAGTAACGGATTCCACGCGTTTCGTAGACCGAGGTTTTCCGCTCGGCCTCGTGCGGCATGACTCCAATGGACATAGCTAGCGCCTGCATGCCATCGATACGGCCACTCGCCTTTGACTTCGTGAACTTGCGGTTTTCTGCCGGGTCTTTGATCACAATTGCGTTGCCCGCGCACATGGACAGGACCGGGTGGTTGCCATGCTTCAGTTTTTTGCCTAGTAGTCGCTCTTCTAGACCGCGAATCGCCGGAGACATGGACACGAAGCCCTGCCCGAAGTCTATGAAGCGCTCCAACTCGTCTTCGGTGAAACCAACCTTCACCAGCCAAGGTCGCAGATGACGCATTCCCCAGCGGTCGAACGCCAATGCACGAATGTCATAGGTGTCGAACACACGCCGAAGCTCGTGGGCCACGAATTCATATTCAACAGCGCGCCCCGGTGTAAGCTTCAGGAAGCCTTGCTGCGCCCAGAGGTCATATGGCACTCGGTCTGCCCGCGACTTCTCCGCGATGTTTTCACCCGGCAGCCAGAACGTCGGCACCACATCGCCCGCAGATGACGACAGCACCAACGCTGTTAGGTCATTCACCGCCGATAGATCGAGCCCACCATAGACTGGCAAGCCATCCATATCCCCTGGCTCAATGCCGTTCTCCTGCCATACAGTTCGCGTGACAAACGGCGTCTTGGCCTCCACGCGCTGATTCAGGATCAGGTTCCGGTAGCCCGCCTCCATGCTTGGCAAACGCTTTGCATCGGATGCCTGCTTGCGCACTTCCTCCTGATTCATGAACACGTCAAAGTGAGGGTTCGCCATGCGAATCGCCTCATCTGAAAATGGGTCCATGTCCAAAGGAGCGGTATGCAGCGCCACCTTGACTCGTGGATCGGCTCCAGTCAACGCATCGTCTATCAATACGCTCAGCAAGTCAGCATCGGTCGGCGACTGCGTACTGATAATGATTGATAGAGGCCCTTCATGCGCGGCAGATGCCGTCTCAATGGCCTCATACAACTCGGATCGCGGCCCTTTGACCTGACCTAGTTCATCATGCACAGAGAAAATAGGACTCAGACCATAGGCTGTGGATGCATCTGCAGACAGAGCCTTGTAGACCGTCCCCAACTCAGGACAGACAAGCGTCTTTGCTGACTCCTTCGGAATCACGTATTCGCTCAAGTCGGGCGACATCCGCACCACCTTGGAGGCATATCCATACAAAATAGCCGCCTGGTCACGAGACTGAGCGGCACTATAGAGCTGGCTATTGTGCTTAGCCTCTGGCCCGCACAGGTGAAGCAGCAGGAGAAACGCGCTAGTTGCTGTCTTCGCATTCTTGCGCGCCATGGACAGAATGAATGTCCGTGTTGGGGTGTCGTAAATCTGCTTAATCCAGCCCTTCTGCGCGTCCGTCAGGCGCACCGGACGCCCAACATGTTTACCGTCTGGAATGCGACACATAGCCTCTATCCACGCTATATTGCGCGCGCCTCTGCTCGCAGCTTTCTTACCCATCAATCGTCATCTCCCACGGTTTGCGGGAACGCCCCACGGCAGAGTTGGCGCGGCCAACGGTTTTCGGGTCGGTGGTTGCCTGCCGAGTGATTCGCAAACGAGTCGCCAAAGATGATGCAGAGCGAACTTCGCGCTCTCGCATGGTCAGCATCTTGTCATAGCGCTTTAGACCATCGTCATCAGCTAGCCAGGCCCGGTCAAATGACTGAATCTCGTCAGTCAATACTTGAGCCTGGATGATGTGCTGGCAGTACAACTCCAGCATGTCCCGGTGCGTCTCAGTAAACGCAGATGCCGGGTGGTCATTCACCAGTCGCGCCCACACAACCTGCTCAGCATCAGTTAGGTGCATGGATGGCAACAGCCTGTTTTCGTGCGTAATAGACCCAACTTGGGCCGCTACTGCGATCTGTGCAGCAGACTTTCGGCCCCGTTGTGCCATAACTATTTACCTTTTTTCTGGACGTTTAGGTCTTGCGAGGGAACAGGTCGGTTTCCGTCTGGAGGGGTGTGCACTTTTGGTGCCCCCGCCCCTGTCTCGCGGAAGGTCGTGCGATCAATATCAACCCGCTGGTGAGGCGACGCATCGACGGGCCACCCATCTGAACCTATTTGGGTCTTGGGCCTCTGGCGGAGGTCTGAGCGAGTCTTGTCCTCGTGGCAATCGAGACACAGACCTTGCCGGTTGCAACCTCGATCCCGGTCAAAGTCCAAGCCGCCATTCACCAATGCAATGATGTGGTCAAGCTCAGTTGCAAGCCTCACCCTCCCACTCTTCTCGCACATGACGCACAAGGGGTAGCTGTCGAAGTGACGCTCTCTGATGCGTTGCAAGCGCCTGCCGGTTATGCGCGTCACAGAGCTACTCGGTCTGGGCTTGAGTGTCTTTAGTCCCATAGATAGCTCGCGCCTGTTCTGGGTTTTCGTAGAGCGCCTTCAGCACTTCATGCAGCCCACGGTAGAACCTCAGCAGCCCCTTGACGCTACCTCCGAACGGGTAGCAGGCGAACTGATGAGCCATGCGCTTGTAGATGCGGCGCTTGTGTTGGCGTCTGTTCATGCAACACAGCCATTACTCGGCCTGGGGCGGACAGCGCACCCAAGAGTTGTTGGCTCCGGGCATCCACTCGGTTGATCGCGAAGGTGCCTGTGGCATCTCAGGCCGACCCCACGGCTGCACCAGCTTGTCAGCAACCTCTTGACAGAGACGGCGCTCAATCTGCCTGTGCAACTCCTGCGCGACTTCGTCCCTGTACCTCAGCCAAAGCATGGGCATTCGGCTCAGACCCAAGCTGTTTGCGATGGGTTGAGCCGTATCAAGCGTTGCCAGAGCTGCATCAACTTCAGCTTGCACGCGCTGGTCAATGCAGTCGGCTACCGATCTCAAAAATGGGTGCGTGTCAGCATTCGGTTGAATCATGGCTCTCTCCTATCGGGTCGCAGGGGCTAGGCTCCAAGTGTGTAGGTCGCGTGTGCGGAGAGCCTGCCCTGCGGTAACTGGTTGAATGTAAGCTTTTGTTATTTTGGTTTGTTAAATTGGCTGATCTTCATTTGTTGGAGTGCTCATGGCCAAGATCTCTGTCAATAAGCTTGCCGAACTGCTTGTTACTTCAAATCCATCTCGTCGCAGGAAGATCGTCCAGGATCAAAAATACCCGAGCACATCTGTTGTTGCGCGCTATCGTCTAGCCCAGGCGCCAATTGCGGCCTTCCTGAGAGGTGGCAGGGACCCACAGATCATCAACACGGCAATTGCAACTTTGCGCGCTCCATTTGACGGAACCGAGTGGACTCTAGACGATCGCTGGAACACGGCAGATGCCCTTGAGCGATTTCTTGAAGTTGCCGATTCACTCCCCTCATCCAAAGATGAGAAATACACCCAAGGCGATACATCTGCTCCAAAGCTGAACATCGCTGGCGTAGATGTAAGCGTGCGACCTGACCTGCTCATCAAATTCACCAATAGGGGAGCTGAATACACCGGCGCTGTGAAGTTTCATTTCATCAAAAACCCTGACTCAGCTCTAACTCATGCGGGTTCTGAATACGTTTCAGTGTTGATGCACAGGTGGCTCGAAGAGTTCGGCCCCGATGGATCTAAGCCGTCGCACGCCCATTGCATCTGCATTGACGTTTTCCGCGGTTCAATGGTTACAGCTCCTAAAAGCACGACCCGAAGGATGACGGAAGTCACCGCGGCATGTGAGGAGGTTGCGGCTCGCTGGCAAGTGCTATAGCGGAGACGACATATTCGCGTGTGCGCCATCCGCTCATGTCGCCGCCGGAGTCCAGGAGCGCATGCGTATTGGTGAGCCCAATGATCACGACGTTCTCAACATCATCAGGATCTTCCACAAACGCTCCAAATCGCTGTCCAATGAAAAGGCTGTCATTCATGGCATGCTCCAAAAGAAAAGCCAGCACTTGGCTGGCCTTGGTATTCGTACCCCATCAGACAACCCTCATGGGCTGGGGTTGCTGTTCGCTTCTTCAAGCACTGGGAAGCTCTCAGTAGGAGATGCCGCACCTTCATACCGCTCGGGTGCGGGCCGCGCTTGCTGCAGCTGGAATGGAAAAGCCCCGACCATTTCTGATCAGGGCTTGGGTTTAGTGATGAGCGCCAGTCCCATCACCAGTCTTGGCGGACAACTTGTTAGGAGCAAACCTCGATGAAAGACTCGCCCTCGAATTCGATCTTGCGCACTGTCTCTACTTCCAAAGGATCGCCGCGACGCGTCCATTCAGCAATCACCTGTAGCTCGCGCAGCTCCTCTGGGAGTGCCGAGAGCTCGGAGATTAGTTCGTTCACGGTCATAACGGCCTTGTCCAATCGAATTGGTGCCGAGGCCCTTCCCCTCGGACTGGTTGTTGGGACTTGCACCCACTTGTGGCGGAGGGAGTCGAACCCTCAACTTCCGAGCTAATGCACGGCGCTCTGCCTGTTGAGCTACACCATCACAACTGCTGACTGGTTGCTCTATACCGGGGCGGTGAATCCTGAGCATTAGGAAAATTCCCGGCTTTTCCAATCAGCATGTGTGATGGCCCTAGAAGCGGAAACGCTCCGCCATCTAAGGCCTTACCGAGCCACAACAGCCCGGCAAGTGATCATGGTTGAGGGCCAACAACTACCGTTGCCAGCGTGGTGAATAAAACAACCTCTCAACGCTGCCGAGAATACCAGAATTTCACTGGGTGCGCAACAATTTATTCATGTTGTTGCTGTGTGTCCGCTTGCAGTCCATGACGTGGTCGATCAGCAACTGGGCATCCTTGCTGCTGGGCTCGCGGGCCAGCATGGTTCCCTTGCACTTGGAGCAGGTGTAGGTCTTGGCTTCCTTGACCTTGAGGCCGGTTCCATTGCAGGGCTTGCACTTCTGGTCGATCAGCCAGGCCATGGCCTCAGTGGCGGAATCGTGGGGCGATGCCACCCTCTTGACCGTGGCCTCGTGGACCAGCTCAGCGTGCATGCGCTCAATGTCCGACCGGCTGGGCTTGGTGATGATCCGCAGGTAGTGGGATGCAACACTGGCCTTGCTCATGCCGCTTGCCTTGATCAGGTCCACCTGGCCGATCTTGTGGGCTTCGTCCGAAAGGTCGCTGGAATGCATTGCTGCTGTGTAACGCTCTGCTGTGATGCTCATGGTCTACCTTTCAGTTCTTTCGTCTTTGCTCTGTATTCGTCTCGGATGGCGTCTACTTCTTCCGCGGTCAAGTGGCGGGAATCGTTGTCCGACTCCAGCGCCTCCACATACTCCACGCCATAGCGCTCAATCAGTCCGGCCCTGTACGCAATCGCGTTGCCATGCCGGTGGTTGTTGCAGGGTTGGCACTGCTTATGGATGTTTCGAGGGTCAAGGGCCAGGTTGCTTGCAGCACCGCGGCTGCGGTAATGGCCCGCGTGCCATTGGCCTTGATGGAAGCGTCCACAAGAGATGCAGGGAAGGTCCGCGTCACGCAGGCGCACATATGCGTTTACTTGCACCTGCGCGCGGGCCTTTCTCTGCGAGAGAGTCAGTGACTTTTCCTTCCGCCGTTTCATCTCGGCGCGCTCAACCTTGGCAGCGGCCAGAGACTCCTTGGCCTTCTTGCGTTCAATGCGCGCAGCTTCTTCCACGGCAAATTCGTCTATGCAGCCTGGGTGCAACAAGCGCTGTCCGGGCTCCAGCTTCTGTTTGCAGTGCTTGCAACGGGTGCGGCGGAAGGTCATGCCATCACCCCAAACATGAATGCCACAAACAGAAACCAGCCCCAGCCTGGTAGCCCCAGTGCAGCCAGAATGAAGCCGCAGAGCATGGTGAAGAATGCGACATCCTTCATGCTTCGCCCTCCACCGCCTTAAACCGAACGCCCCGCTCTGCCCCGAAAGCCTCCATAAGGGCCTGCAGCTCTGCCATCTCGGCCTTGGTCATCTTTGAGGTGGACTGGCCGCAGACGACAAAGCCGCCATCCAGACCTGGCACAACCTTGGTGCGCTTGAGCGCGGCGCTGAAAACATCCTTCCATTCCTCAGCGGTCAGGCGATGGCCATGCCAGTCCACCTGGGCCGAGATGTCGGAGAGCATCGCCCACAGCCGGCGATTTTGCGCATCGCTGCGCTTCTCGGGGCGGATCTCCAGGGTGAGACGGTGGCCGGACAGAATCCAAGGCTTCACAAAGCCCCATGCATGCATAAGGGCCTTGTGGGCTTGGATGGGCTCCCACAGGGAGAGGCTGATGCGCTCAGTCACGTTTCACCTCCACTGCAGCGATGCTGATGCGCAGTCGGTCCGACACCGAAACGTTCTCACTGACAGGGTCGAGCTCGGACCGCACCTGAATATCGATGTCGCAGTGGGTCATCTCCATGAACTGCTCACATGCAGAGTGAATTGCATTGGCCAACTGCTCAGAGGCCTCGCGGAATACTGGATGATCTGGGCTCATGTTGGCTCCCCCATGTCGATAACGGGCAGGTCCAGCAGGCCGTTTGTGGGCTCGCCTTTCGCCTCAGCCAGGAACTGGCGATAGTGCGCCGCCTTGTCCGCGTCGTCAGAGGCGCCCTGCTTCTTGCCGGCGCGCATCGAGTACTTGATGATGTTGCCCTTGAGGAAGCCGATGTACTCCTCTTTGGTCAGCACCTCACGCATTACCTCGATGGGCTGGATTGGCATGTCGCGATAGTGAGAACCGCCGCACTGTCTATCCAAAGCGCTCATACCACCTCCTTGTATTGTTGTTTGCGCCTGGCGTGCCCAATAGCTCCTCCGCTGACGCCGTAGATTTCTGCCAATTGGAGTTGGGTAAGTTTGGAGGCCCGAATTTCGCGCACTTGTTGGTCGGTGAGCTTGCGCATTTTTCGAGCAGCCCGAGCGTAATTGCCTCGTCCTTTTTTCACCATATCCAGGTGGTTTGTCATCGAAGTCCCTAAGAACAAATGCTCGGGGTTAACGCATGCAGGGTTGTCGCATTCATGGCATACCAACAACCCTCGGCAATCTCCCTTGAAAGCTACATAGCTCAAGCGATGGGCCTTGTTGGTTCCATAGGTGCAATAACCTACTTGGCCATATCCGCCACGTACGCATTCACTTTTGTTCCAGACCCAGCAACCTGCGAAAGGAATTCGAGTCACGTTGGATTCAATCCACTGTTGTGTCTGCGGGTTCAAGAGGTGCGTAGACAGCTTTTCCTCGCCGCCGATTTGGGTGTCTAGTGCGCTCATGCGGCTGCTCCTTGCTCAAGATTGTTCTTCGCCTCAATGTCATCGGCCGCTGCTATGAGGGCTTGACCCAGCAGGCGCGCGAAGCCAATCGGTATATCGATACGCACATCGCCAAACCAATCCACTTCAGAAGCTTCAGCGTGCAAGAGCACGTTGTGGTCCGGGAAGTCAGGCGACGGTCTCACAGTAAGGAAGTGCCCCTCCTGATCAAAGAAGACCTTCCGGTGAATTTCAGTTGTGTATTCGTTCATCCCCTCACCCCTTCCTGTTGAGCCAGGCATCCCTGGCCTTGATCACATTTACCGGTGCAGCCTGCTTGGAGAGTTTTGCAAGCGCTTGACGCATTTCCTCGTTCGAGATTCCAGACTGCAATTGCTGGTCGTGGATGTAATCCCTCCATCCGTCCAACAGACCTTTGGCCTTCACATCCAGCACCATCGCTGCCAGGTTGTGAATTCGCATCTGCCTTCCCATCTCGGTGTTCAATTCGCTCAAGATGCACTCCTTGTTTCATACTCATCTCCTATCTGCTCCTATCTCAATCCCTGCCCTTTGGTGAGCAAGACCCAGCCAATCCTTACTGAGCCTTCACTACGCGCTTTCTGCCCTTTGGAGCCGCATAGACCCGCCAGTCTTTCGATGCAAGGGCACTAGCTTCGCCACCCTTTCTCCTTTTTCAGCATCTGATCCAACAGTAGGAGACTCACTTCCGGGGTGCTGCTGTAATTGCTCCAACCACCCCGGCGAAAATTCATGCGCTGACGGTGCTCGGAGTACCGTCTGTCCCTCTCTGGCTTTGGGAGCGCACTACAAATGGGTTACTTCCTGCGAACCTCCATCAGCTTCTGAGCCACTGCGAAAAGTCCTGCACGCTGGTGCAAATCGTTAGCGTCCTCGCCAACAACAGTGCTCATGCAATAAGGGAATCCGCTCTTAATTGCCGCTCGCTCGCCGGTTTGCGATGCGTCGTTATCAGCGAAAACGTAGACGCGCCCCTTGACCTGTTGGGCAATGAATTCAAGATTCACTGCGCTAAAACACACCAGCACCG
This sequence comes from Comamonas sp. SY3, assembly GCF_041730275.1. NCBI lineage: Bacteria > Pseudomonadati > Pseudomonadota > Betaproteobacteria > Burkholderiales > Comamonadaceae > Comamonas > Comamonas sp. SY3. Next base: position 10,796 of record NZ_JBGTYN010000036.1, read on the forward strand.
AAGCTCGCAAACCAACACTACGAAGCGCTGCGACGATTGACAGGCCAGTGGCATATCCCTCACACAAAATCACCTCTGGCGCGGTCTTGTCGCCCATGCGAAACACTGCGCCCTTAGCCTTCATGCCAGGCGCCATCTTTTTTTCGAACTTGCGATCTAATTCATCCCAGCGGATGACCTGCACGCCTTGCACGGCATTGGTTTGCAGATTGCGCATGGGGATGAGCAAAGCGCCTTCCGCGCTCACAAATCCTTGAGCGTCTGGAAAGCCTTTGCGATGCAGATAGTTGTGAGCCATAGGCTTGGCCGCGCGTAGCATTTCCTGGCTGCGCATCGCCGCACGGTGGTAGTCCTGCTCTTGCGTAGCTTTCGCTGCTTGGCGTCGTGCTTTCCACTCAGCCTTTTCTTGCTCTGTCCACGGGCGTGCATTGGCATCGTTCCACCACTGCACCTTGGCCTCGCCAGACCAGTTGAATACCCAGCCACGCTCGCCATCCCAAAAATACGCGCCTGCTGTGCTCTTAGGCTTATCAGTTGTTCCGCAGCGTCGGATTTTTTCGCATGCGTGAAACTTGGCTGGATTGATCTCAACGCCGTGAGCGCGAGCAAAAGTGATAAACCCACTCATGCCTTCACCGCCTTCCGATAGGCCAGATCAAGACTCTTAATCTTGTTGCGCACATTGAGGGTGATCTCTGCGTTCGGCGTCGAATGGAAGTCAAAACTCGCTGGCGGCGCTTCACCGGTAATCTTCTGGAAAAGGTGCCATGCGCGGCCCCGCTGCTTTTCAGGCGAACTGTGGCCACGGGCGTAAGCGCAAATTTGCTCCCACAAGTGACGCTTGTCGTCTGCCAGCTTTTTCTTGCCCAGCATCACGACTTCTTCCATCACACCGGCAACGGACTCTTGCAAGGCGGCTTCTTGCTTCTCAAAGCCGCAGGACATACAGCGCTTGTGAAATGGCTTGTAGCCACACGATGGGCAGCCCTTTAGATCCTTTTCTTCGTCATCACGGCGAATCTTCTTATCCAGTTTCTCGCCCATATCCAGAGCATTGAGACCGTCAAAATAGATAGCCGAGAAATCCTCTGCAAAGCGAACGATATTGCCGCTGTGGTCGAGCAGGATGCAATCCTTCTTACCCGTGCCGGGGCTGGAGCGCAGGCCACGCCCCCACATCTGGATGGCGGTGGAGAGAGACTTGCGAAGTGGGCGGCAGTCAACGACGCAGCCAACGTCCGGTACGTCAAACCCTTTTGCCAGAGCCTCGACACTGATCAGTACACGCAGGCTCGAATCAGATTTGCTGTACTCTTTAACCAGCAACTCACGTTCAGCGGCGGTGGTCTCGCTCGTAAAAACGGCAGCCATCACGCCCGCGTCAACGAATTGACGAGCCAGCTCTTTGCAGTGATTAATAGTCGCGCCAAACACAATGGTCTTGCGTCCCTCGCCGTGGGAGACCCATTCCTTGACCACATCGCCAACGATCTGCATACCGCGCTCTTCTGCCGCAGCATCTGTCCATTCACCACCAGACGTCGCAGCGCCAGACATGTCGGCACGCTTGCAGGACAACACGCGCATCGGAACCAAAACGCCTGCTTGCGTCAAGTCATGCATCGTGGTGGCATTAATCAGGTGCGAGAAGAGCTTTCCCAGCCCCGAAGAAAATGGTGTAGCAGACAGACCGACGCATGCCGCCTTTGTCTCGTTCACATACTCTGTCCACACCTTGAGCTGGGTATGCGCCTCATCAATGATGATCACATCGGCTTGTGGCCAGTAGCCGCGCTTGGCGATGGTCTGCGCACTGGCGATCTGGTACGGCATCTCTACCGCACGACGCCAATGATTCGCCTGCACAACCCCGTGTGAGGACAAGCCATATTGGTCAGCGGCCTTGCTGGTTTGATTAATCAGAGTGGTGCGGTCGCAGACAAAGACAACCTTCTTCCCCTTGACCAAGGCCTCTTGCGCAATGCGGTGACCGAGGTAGGTCTTGCCAGCACCAGTTGGGGCCATGATCAGTTGGTTCTTGTGACCATCGCGAAAGCCCTGGCGCAGCGCATCGTGTGCAGCCTGCTGGAACGCGCGCGCTGGAGGGAAGCTGGTGCTAGCGTAGTTAGGTGCGTCATCAAACAAACGCGGCATCATCACGGCGCTCATACCGACTCCTTCAACATTGCTTCGAGCTTGACGATCTGGCGGTCGCGAGCTTTCACCAGCTTGATCGCCTCAGCCTTTTCGTTCATCAGACCTTGCATGCGGCTCTCCAAAACAGAGTTCACTGCATTGAGACGCTTGATCTCCGCGTAGGCGGTTTCGAGCTTGTCGTCCGACTCCATCAGCTTGTCGAGCGCAGCGCGGTCGGCCTGTTCTTGCAGTTCGTGCGCGCGCAGCTCTTCTTCGCTAGGGCCGAAAACTTCGCCCAGCTTTTCGAACACGTCAGCCTCCGGTTCCTTTTTGGGGATAGGCTTACCGATTGCTGCCGCTTGCTCTTCCTTTGGTAGCTTGGCGATGGCAGCGGCCTTTGGCAGGCCGATATCGCCGCGCTTCACGGCTTCGACAACTTCGGGCGCTGCCTTGGTTTGCACTGCCTTGGCTTGAGTGATGGTGTTGGCGTGAACACCCGCGATGGCGGCAAGTTCGGCGTTGGTCTTTGCAGGAAGCTCACACTCAATGTGAGCTTTTTCCCGATGTGCTGGCTTCCAGTCATAGACCGCAGTCGTCGCCATCGCCAATTGAGCTTGCGTGACGTGGCGGCGGGCCTTGTTCTGCGCCAGAACGAAGTGGCGTGGATCAGTTCCTGCTGCCAATTCCACATGAGGGCAAGGCATCAGCACCTCATTAGCTGCGTTGTAGCGATGCCAACCATCCAGCACCATGCCTTCAAACAGGGTGATTGGGTTCTGAACCCCAATTTCCGCAATACTGTCTTTCAGATTCTGAAAGTCGTCGGCGCTCATTGCAGGGAATGCGGCAGACAGAGGGTGCTGGGAGTAGGACATATCAATCAAACTTAGGTTTATGGTTTTCGTACTGGTCAAGCCACAGGGATAGAGAGATGGAGCGAAGGCGAATGCAGTTCATAAGAAATCGGATCGCTCGGGGTACGTTCTTCGCTTCACCTTCTGCTCCTCTCATATGCTTGCCTTCCTCAGTTTTTGGTTGTTGAGCAGTGATGCCTGGGCCTGAGCCCCGCTTTCGATGTAGTAGCCGTGGTAACGAGGGTTGCGGTCTACCGTCTTGAGGATTCGGGGCTTGGTGAGCCGGGATGCGAGGGATTTGGCTGGGACGGTGAAGGCGTTCATTTCTTGCCCGCCTTGTTCTTTGCTTCGACTGCTTGAATCAGTTGCTGCACCGCCGCCAGAGCTTCTGCAGCCTCCTTGTGGATGCGCACCAGGTCGTTGTCCGAGATAACGCCATCTGCATCACCCTCAAGGGCTGCACTCATGACATGGGACAGCTCTTGAGCAACTCCGGAAATAGAGCGATGCACGCAGGCCACCGCATCCATAGTCACCACTGGCAGACGCACGAAGCCGCCGTTATCAGCAGCAACTGCATTTGCAAAGTCATGGCAGAAAGGGGAGTTGGCTTCTACGCACAACTCAGAGATCAGCAGCGAAGTCGCCAGGCCGAGCTTGAACTTCACATCGCCCGACAGTTCTTTGCGCAGAACTTCGGCAGTCTTACCAACACGGGGAGCCAGGCTCTCATAGCCGCCCGGGTATGCCTTGGCCATTTGGCGGAGTGCGTCTTGTGGTGTCATATCCGTTTGCCTACTTGATGGATGTTGTTGAGGGGGAGACGTTTTCTGATACTGAGAACATGAAAACGACGACTACAAAATTTCTAGAGAGAGGTGCCTGCCCTGCCTTCGTGTATGCTGGAAGCTCCGACACATCCAGTAACTACTTGAAGGAGAGCAGGCATGAGCGAGAACGAAGGTCAGAAGATCCCGAATTTCCATCTGCGCAGCGATGCATCGGTTGGAAACCTAGGCGTCTATTTGGGCAACAACCTAGTAACCGGGCCTCTTTTGGTTGGCGACAAGATCAAGTTGGAAGATGGACGAGTTCTTGTGGTGACCGAGCGAACTTGGCTAGATGGCCATCAGCGCGAAGCAAACCTTCTGGTCACCGTCACGCTGGCGAAATAGACGCCACCCTTACCGCTGCGCCGCTCTCGCTTCTGGCGATGAACTGGCGCAGCTCCAGCAAGATCAGCACAAGCAATTCCGTCTCAGTCTTAGAGAGCAGCTCCATCAGCTGCTTGTTGTCTGAGGCGGGGATCACACGCTCGCCTGCATTGGTGAATTGGTTGTCATGGTTAGGCATTGACTGTCTCCTTCTGCTTGGGGGTTTGGGGTTTGGCTGCGCATCGGCCGCCAAAGTACGTGATCAACGGCTGGATGGTTTGAACCCGTGGGTTTTCACGGCCGCCGTAGTAAAACTTGCGGATGAAGCTCAGAGCAACACCCGTCTCTTCAGCAATGCGCGGGAATGCCGCAGCACCTGCATTTCGCAGTTCGCTTTTGAGTTGTTCAGTGATGGAGCACATTGGAAATTTGACCTTACATACCGTTTTCGGTTCGATCTTATCATACCGATTTCGGTACAGCAAGGGCGATCATTGCTGTATGGCAAATAAAGACACCAAATCAAGCGGTACATCAAAGGCCAACCCGGCCCTTGCTTGGCACTTCGCAAGGATCAAGGGCGACTTATCGTTTGCGGCCATACGAAAGAAGATGGCCGATGAAGGCCTTGCCATAGGCTCCAGCACGCTTCAGCGCATCGCGCTGGGGGAACCGGGTGCACGACTGGAATCACTCAACAAGTTGGCGATGTTCGCCAAGATGGCTCCAGAGGATTTGCTGAAGTATCCTGACGAAGATGAAGGCGAGTTCGTGGAGGTGCAACGTGTAGAAGTTCGCTTAAGCGCCGGCAGCGGGTCGGTTGCTACTCCCTATGAGGCCATAGGCGGCCTCGCCTTTAGGCGGTCGTTTTTGTCTGAAGTAGGAGTGTCTGCAGAAGACGCGAAAATTGTTGATGTGCATGGGTCATCCATGTTCCCGACAATTCACGATGGCTCGGTGCTTTTAATCAGCACTAAGAACTCCGCGAAGCAGCCGGTGCACAACAAGATTTTTGCCTTGATTCATCCTATGGATGGCTTGCTGGTAAAACGCTTAGTCAGAGACGGTGACTACTGGTACGCACACAGCGATAACCCCGCGTATGAGCCCATCGCTATCAATGATGGAGAGCCGATCTCCATTCTTGGTCGAGCTATGTGGATGGCGGTCAAACTTGATTAATTTTTAACACTCAGGATAGTTAAATGATCTCTCGCTTCAAGGCATCTTTCGTCATACTGAGCCTGGCTGGCTCAGCATATGCAAGCCCAGCTTCTGAAGAGGCAATGGACTATCGAACGTTGCAAATTAAAGCAATGCTCTGCAAAGAGAAATACAGAGGCGACAGCTTAAAGGTTGACATGGGTAATCTCACCCCCACCGAAGCGTACAAGAACTTCCTGCAATGCCAAGGTGCCGTGTCGACCGAGTCCAAAGCTGTTTACAAGAGGGTCATGGCTAAGACCAAGGGAGCGGATGCTAAAAAGGCTGTTAAAGACTACCAAGTAGCATTCATGTCTTACTTAGATGGACTGGAGCCAAAAGCAGGTGAGGCGCAGCACCAGTACACACAGCGAACCTCAGCGCTTGAGTCCAGCCTTAACACCGCAAAGCAACGCATGGATCTTGAGTTGGAATAGACCCTCCCCCATAGCTAAGCAACCGCCTCCTGGCGGTTTTTTTGCGTCTGTTGCATTTTTTTCTTCAATTCATACCGAAAACGGTTTGACAGCACGTACCGTATTCGGTACATTAAGACATCGCAGCAACAAAGCCTAGCTCCAGTGGAGCGCAGCTAGTTGCAGAACGCGATGGGTGGTTAGCGATTGCGCAGCCTCCGACTTGTTCACGGTAAGTGATCAACGCAGGTGCCGGGTGAACCGGTGTGTAGCGGATGTGAGTCCGGGGATCGAGCGCATGGGCGCTGACGATGGAGCAACTCAGCCAGGCCGCCTTAGCCTCAACAGCTTCGATGCACATAGACGCTTTCAACGTCGCGCGCTGGGAATTGCACCCAGCGAGAGCTAAAAACGCAGGCGCCGCCGGGACGGGTTCCCGGTAGCCAATAGCAGCTCAGCGCTGCGAAGGAGAACACATGCGAGATGCATAAGCCGGACAACCCGGCAACCACCTGGCCGAGCAGTCTCTCGGAGTTGCCGATAGGCGAGTTACCCGGGCAAAGAAAGCGCACAGAGCGCACGGGGTACTAGGGAGTGGCGAACCCGTAACGCAAGCAGTGAAGCCTATACGTACACGACCCCGAGCAATCGGCGTGCGCCCCGACGAGACCGGGGTAAAACCAAAGCGCTCCATCGGGAGCGTTTCGTTTTTTCAACAGGAGAGCCAAATGGCAAACAAGCAAGACCCACGCAGTGCACGTAAGAAGGCAAAGGACGCAGCCTACGCCGCGCTGCCGCCACTGCGCATTCATCATCCTCTGCGGGCCATTAAGAAGGCGTTCCAATCCGGCGGTTGGTTTGTAAATGAAGCCAAGCGGCTCCACCGTCGTGGCGGCAACGGCTTGCAGGCATTCGCCAAGGATGTCCTGCCCTAACCCCCAAGCGCCCTACTCAGGGCGTTTTCAATTTATGCGCACAGGCGCGGAAGGACGATCATGGAAGCGAAACACACGCCCGGGCCTTGGGCATGGGCCGATGTCCCAGGAGCGGGAATCCAGATCCGAGGGCCTTACAAAGGCGAAACTCGCCTTTTGTTCCAGGACATTTGGCGCAAGTTCCCGGAGGCTAAGTGGGATGCTGAAATGCAAAAAAATGCACAACTAGCAGCCTCAGCACCGGAGCTTCTAGAAGTTCTAAAGGAGGCCTCACTTTGGGTTGATGGCGATCTCAAGGCAAAGGTTCAATCAACCATCGCCAAGGCAACCTCATAAGCACCCCAAGAGCATCAGATCAGATGATTTGATGCTTTGGGTACTCCTCGAAAGAGGGCCATCAAGAGCAGAGATTGGCGCGTGACTGGTTTGCACGCCTGGCTAAAAAGAAGCCCGATACCGGTGCAACGGTGCCGTGTGACTGGAGGGTATAAAGCCCCTCTCGCCAGTCTCTGCCCTCGATGGTGGACTTGCTAAGCGTCCGGGGATAAGCATGTCGCGCCCGGCCACCATCAACATTCTCCCCGTCAGGCTGGCAACGTACTGCCGTAAAAACGGGTTTCTCCTGATGAGTTGACTAACGCAGGAGCGGCACATGCAGCCGTGATGACGATAACCGCAATTCAATGTTGCATGTAGCGGTGACACCTCGGAGAGACGAGGACCATCAAGAGGTGGCATTGCCACTATCGCAAACGAGTGAGCCTCCCAGCGGATTGCGACGCCGAGGTTAGGGGCAATTGCCCTGAAACAGTGCCACCCCTCGATGGTGAATGCGCATTTGCGATGCGCGAGTGTCTAGGGAACTGGAAGCGGCCACAGCGGGACACCGCCCACGGCAAAGAAGGTGCCGGCCTTCCATCAAAAACCGGGAAACAGGCAACCCCCAGCCAAACGACATGTGTATCAACCTTGGCGGGCACATGCGGGGATCGGGCCCACAACACGCGGAAGCAAGCCGGACAAGCAACCGGCCACCATCTTCATTTACGGGCAAAAGCGAATGCCGCCTCTGGGAGTTCCCGGGGGAGATCACGGTGCAGCGAGTAGCCCGCCCTATTCATAGATGTAGCCAACCCTGGCCAATCTATTCACAAACACCGCGTCATTAGCTCAACTGGATAGAGCAGCTGAATTCTAGTCAGTAGGTTGAGGGTTCAAATCCTTCATGACGCACCACAAACACACTCCAGCACTACCACGCTGGATTTGCCGCCTTCGGGCGGCGTTTTTATTCCTGGAGAGCCCATGAACGACTTGTCCAACTATCACGCGCTGGCCCGTGGGCAGGCGGCATGGGACAGCAGAGTCCCTGAATTCGACCCGCCAGCGCGCATGCAGAGCCTGCGGGAGCTGCAAGACGAAAACTTCACGCTGCGCGACCAGCTGACCCAGCTTTTGGAAGAAGCCCGGGACCTGGCAGACACCGCAAACCGAATTCGCTGCTGCACCGGGGATCGGATGCTGCGCCTTTGCAACGAGATCGAGGGGATTGAAGATGACGAGTGAGAACAACGCACAGACGGCGGCTCCATTAGAGTGGATCAGTGTTGACGACCGCCTGCCAGCTCCAGGAACACCAGTGCTTCTGGATACTGGTTGCAAATACCCAATCAGAGCCATGTGGGCCGCCAAGCACACCATCGAAGCAGGCGATGACGACACCGACTGGGGCGAATATGTCGAGGCAGACGATATGTACTACTGCCCAGAAGGCTGGTACGAATGGAACGCCCACGAGGAAACGCATTGGAGTGTGAGCGCCAAAGCTATCGCATGGATGCCGTTGCCTCACCCGGTCGCCAAACACAAGGAGGGGTGAGATGTTCATCTACAAGCTAGGCTCCGTTGTGAGCCTCCCCTTCCCATCTCGCCAAGCCGCAACTGATGCGGCTTTTTCTTTGTTCTCTGGGCCCGTTGGCGGGCTTGTGGTGAGGCCAGTATGACCACCACCCCCATGCTGACCATGCCAACCCGAGCACTGTGCCCCGAGCGAGGCCAGAAGAAGAGCCGCTACGTGCCGGCGCTCAAGACCGACATCCGCAAGACCTTTACTAAGTACCGGCGCCTACAAGCGCTGCAGGAGAAGAAATGACTTTCCCATACACCGGCTGGGTGCTGATGCCCAGCTTCAAACCTGCTGAGCTGACCTTTGTGGAACAAGATCACTATTACCGCAGCCGCCATAAATCGCAGAGTGGAAAAGTCTATTCGACGCACACCATCTATCGAGACAAGCATGGCGCTATCGCTGCAGGACATGTTGAGCTGCTCAAGCAACAGGCCGCTGTTGACAAGAAGCAGGCCAACATCAACAAAAGCGCCGAGCAGCGCTGGAAAAGGCGGCAGGAGAGGCCAAGCCTTGAGAGCCCTCTTCCACGCAATCCTCTGGAGCGCCATAACGGCGCTCTCTTTTTTTGCGGCCGCTGTTCGTGCGGGCGCGATTGTTTAAGGACGCAATATGAGCGAGAAAACGCACTACCGCAAAGCCTTCGACTCGCCCTACCTGAGTAGCGCTGACATCGTAGAGCCAACCGTTCTCACAGTGGCCCGCGTGACACTGGAGGCGGACAAGACCAAGAAGACAAAGGATCTCTTCAACACCGCATTCTTTGCCGAGCGCGACCTGCGCCCAGGCGAAAGGCTCAAGCCAATGATTCTGAATGCAACCAACAGCAAGACCATGCGTCAGCTGACCGGGTCGCCCTTCATTGACGACTGGCAGAACACCAGAATCACCGTTTACGTGGATCACAACGTGCGGTTCGGCAAGGAGTCGGTGGAGGGCTTGCGAATCAGCCCCTTCACGCCTGAGAAGAAAACTCTCACTCCGGCGAATGCCAAAGGCTGGGAGAACGCCAAGGCTGCATATCGCCGCGATGGCAACTTGGACCAGGTGCTTTCCAGGGTAGATATGAGCGTCGAACACCAGCAGCAGCTCGCCCAAGAGTGCGCCGGGTAGGCCTATGCAGTTCCACGATGTTGAGCAAAACACTGAGGCATGGCTGCAGCTGAGGCTGGGCAAGGCGACTTGCTCCAACTTCGGCTTGTTCATGGCCAATGACGGAAAGGCGTTTGGTGAGCCCGCCAAAAAGTACGCACTGCAGATCGCTTTGGAGCGCGACACCGGGCGCAAGGCTGAATACAGCTTCAGCAGTGAGCACACCGAGCGCGGCCATGAGCAAGAGCCCATCGCCCGAATGCTCTACGAAGATGAGAACTTCGTGAACGTGAGAAATGGCGGGTTCTTTGACTGGGGGGAGTATGGCGATTCGCCAGACGGGCTTGTGAACGATGACGGTGTTCTGGAGATCAAGTCCGTCACGGCAGCTGTGCACTATGCCACCCTGATGCGCAAGAGCTTTGACCCCGTCTATCGCTGGCAACTCATCGGGCACCTGGACTGCACTCGACGGCAATGGGTGGACTTCGTGAGCTTCTGCGGGGAGTTCAAAGAGGGCAAGCAACTGATCGTTCACCGCTTACATCAAGATGACTACAAGGCTGAGATTGAGCGCCTGCAACAGCGTCGGGCTGATTTTCTAGGCCTCGTCAAGCAGACGCTACAGAACATCTCTTAACCAACACCCTCCGGGAAGGCCGGAGGGACGAAAGGCAACTATGGCAAAGATGTATGGACTGATGCGCCTGGGGCGCGATGCGGAAGTTAAGACGCTTCCAAGTGGCAAGAAGGTGGCAAACCTCTCGCTTGTCTACAACTACGGGCAAAAGGATGGCGATGAGTACCCATCACAGTGGGTAGACGCGGCAATGTGGGGCGACCGAGCGGAGGCATTGGCCCAGTATCTGGTCAAAGGCTCTCAGCACCTGTTCACCATCAGCGATGTGCATATTGAAACGTACACCGACAAGGATGGCTATGAGGCCTTCAAGCTCGCAGGCAATGTTTCCGATGTAGAGCTGGGCCCCCGGCGGGACACCAATTCATCACAGGGTGAAAGCCAAGGCCAACGGCGCCCTGCACCCACACCAGCGCCGCGCCCCGCCCCTCCTCCAGCACCCCGACCAGCTCCAGCGCCACGACAGGGCGGCGGTGGATTCGATGACATGGACGACGATATTCCTTTCGCCGACCCCATGCGCCGCAGCCTACGTCTGTACTCAGTGATCTAACCCAGGACCGCCCAAGAGGCGGTTTTTCTTATGGCCCAAAACAGCTTGGTAATCACCCCTGAGATGGAGCAAAGATTGCGAGAGCTTCGCGCAAACGGGGTTTCGGTGCGCGTTGCTGCGGCGGAGCTGCGGATCGCCAAGAGCACCGCAGCAAAGCGGATGGCGAAAATACCCAAGGGGAAGGCCCACAAGCCCCCTAAGGCGCCGAAGGCCTCAAAGGCTCTGAAACAGCCTGGACCTCACCAGCAACTGCAGGTCAAGCTCAAGCAGGCCGGCGTCAAGATCCCTGAATCTGCCGAGATCATCACCCCGGCGACGGTCAAGGTTCAGCGCCACATCTGCATCCCGCCCGATTACGCGCCTATCTGCGCTGCTTCGGTGCAGGGTCAGTACACGGGCGCCAGCCTCAGCTACCGGGGCCAGGCCAAGCGTTAGCCCAGCGGCACCCGAGTCCCATCCTTGGCGACCAGCGCATTTGTATCGCCCGGCACCAGCTTCACGCCCAACAGCGTTGGCACCGCCTCAGTCGATGCCGGGCTACCCAGCCCATTGCGCACGATCTTGCGCGTCTCAATGAAGTCTTTCATGGAGATGGCATCAAGCTCGATGCACTGAGGGTAGGCGTTGTCATGTTGGGACCAGTGCGCGCGGATGGCACTGACCATGGTGTCGTAAAGCGTCATACCGCCAAGTCTACCGCCCCCAGTGGGCCCCTATTCACAGCCCGCCCTGAGCAATCGAGGCGGGTTTACCTTTTGGAGCATCGCAACATGAACCAGATCGCAGCGCTGTACGTTGAAAGCGATGGCGCCTATTTCGGCCTTGAGGGAGTAGATCCTTGGGATGAGGCCCGGGATGCCCGCAAGTACGCCGGGCCCTGGCCAGTCGTTGCGCACCCGCCCTGCCAACGCTGGGGGCGATTCTGGGGTGGCAATCCGAAGCAATGGCCAAGGCTCAAGCTTGGAGATGACAACGGATGCTTTGCCGCGGCCCTTGCCTCTGTGCGGGAGTTTGGCGGGGTTTTGGAGCATCCCGAAGCCTCGCATGCCTGGGCCGCTCACGGGCTCAACAGGCCACCAAAGTCTGGAGGCTGGATTCAAGCCGACTTCACAGGTGGCTGGACATGTTGCGTTGAACAGGGTCACTACGGGCACCTATCACGCAAAGCTACTTGGCTCTATGCACACAGCGTGGATCTGCCAGACCTTCTGTGGGGGAAAGCCGATGGCTGCATACGGGTCGCCGGAGCAGGCTTTCACAGCAAAGCCGAACGAGACGCCGCGCGCGAATCAGGTTCACACAAGCATCAGCAGTTGCCATCCAAATTGCGCAATGCTACCCCCATCCCATTCCGCGACCTGCTCTTGAGCATCGCTCGCACTACAAGCCTCGCCACTTTTTCTGGAGCCCAACATGGCTGAAAACAACTCTTCCCCGCCGCTCATGACTGACAAGGAGCTTCTGATGGAAACGGGAGCATTCAACGAAATCATGAACGCAGCATTCGAGTATGCGGACGCTTACTGTGCATCAGGTGATGAACCCAGACGGTACTCAGCTGCCATAGATCACCTTCGCAAGACAGTTCGCGCAGAAATTACGAAATTTTCTCGCGCAGATTACAAAACGAATGCCTCCACAGAATTTGATGCCCAGGCAGCGCCCGCAGCAGTGGCTGTGACAGATGCTCAGATAGATGCGATCTTGG
>NZ_JBGTYN010000037.1:0-21970 GCF_041730275.1 Comamonas sp. SY3
GCCTTGCGACGGAGCGGGGTCGCTGCCGACCGGCTCATCCTCGATCCGGGGATGGACCGGCGATTGGTCCATGGCGAGACGGCCGACCTTGCGCCAACCGGCTTCGGGCAACAAGTCCGCGAAGCCATGGACCAGCGCCGCGAGCACCATATCGAACAGGGCGACGCCACCCGCAGCCGGGACAGCCGCGTCTTCTACCGGCGCAACCTTCTCGCCATCCTGCGGGAGCGCGAGGTAGCCGGCGTCGGATCGGATATGGCTTTGAGTAAGGGCCTGCCGTTCCGCGCCGCCACGGACGGCGAGAGCGTCAGCGGCAAGTTTACCGGAACCGTGCATCTATCGAGCGGCAAGTTCGCCGTGGTCGAGAAATCCCATGAGTTCACCCTTGTCCCGTGGCGGCCGATCATCGACCGCCAACTCGGCCGCGAGGTTATGGGCATCGTGCAGGGCGGGTCGGTGTCGTGGCAGTTAGGGCGGCAGAGGGGGCTGGAACGCTGAGTGCGCCCATGCCGCATTGCGAAGCAAAAGATAATCGGATAAAATGTAGCAATTCATATTCGTAAGCGTGGAGTAATCAGATGGGAAATTCCAAGTCAGCAGACAAGTAAGCCGCAACAACCAGTATTGTTGTTGCGGCGCTCTGTAAGGCTAGTCTCATCTGATTGCTGACGAGCAGACGTCGCCCGGTATTCCTTAATCGAGGGTTGATTCGTCATGACCACCACACGCCCCGCGTGGGCCTATACGCTGCCGGCAGCACTGCTGCTGATGGCTCCTTTCGACATCCTCGCTTCACTGGCGATGGATATTTATCTCCCTGTCGTTCCAGCGATGCCCGGCATCCTGAACACGACGCCCGCTATGATCCAACTCACGTTGAGCCTCTATATGGTGATGCTCGGCGTGGGCCAGGTGATTTTTGGTCCGCTCTCAGACAGAATCGGGCGACGGCCAATTCTACTTGCGGGCGCAACGGCTTTCGTCATTGCGTCTCTGGGAGCAGCTTGGTCTTCAACTGCACCGGCCTTTGTCGCTTTCCGTCTACTTCAAGCAGTGGGCGCGTCGGCCATGCTGGTGGCGACGTTCGCGACGGTTCGCGACGTTTATGCCAACCGTCCTGAGGGTGTCGTCATCTACGGCCTTTTCAGTTCGATGCTGGCGTTCGTGCCTGCGCTCGGCCCTATCGCCGGAGCATTGATCGGCGAGTTCTTGGGATGGCAGGCGATATTCATTACTTTGGCTATACTGGCGATGCTCGCACTCCTAAATGCGGGTTTCAGGTGGCACGAAACCCGCCCTCTGGATCAAGTCAAGACGCGCCGATCTGTCTTGCCGATCTTCGCGAGTCCGGCTTTTTGGGTTTACACTGTCGGCTTTAGCGCCGGTATGGGCACCTTCTTCGTCTTCTTCTCGACGGCTCCCCGTGTGCTCATAGGCCAAGCGGAATATTCCGAGATCGGATTCAGCTTTGCCTTCGCCACTGTCGCGCTTGTAATGATCGTGACAACCCGTTTCGCGAAGTCCTTTGTCGCCAGATGGGGCATCGCAGGATGCGTGGCGCGTGGGATGGCGTTGCTTGTTTGCGGAGCGGTCCTGTTGGGGATCGGCGAACTTTACGGCTCGCCGTCATTCCTCACCTTCATCCTACCGATGTGGGTTGTCGCGGTCGGCATTGTCTTCACGGTGTCCGTTACCGCCAACGGCGCACTTGCGCAGTTCGACGACATCGCTGGATCAGCGGTTGCGTTCTACTTCTGCATCCAAAGCCTGATAGTCAGTATCGTCGGGACATTGGCGGTGACGCTGTTAAACGGCGATACAGCGTGGCCCGTGATTTGTTACGCCACGGCAATGGCAGTGCTGGTGTCGTTGGGGCTGGCGCTCCTTCGATCCCGTGATGCTGCCACCGAGAAGTCGCCAGTCGTCTAGCCGACGACTGGAAGCAAGCCCGCTCCGATGCGGCGCAATAATCTTCGAAACCTCGTGAATGGCGGTATCCTGTCTGGCAAGATACCGCTCATTTCCCTTGTCCCGTGGCGGCCGGTCATCGACCGCCAGCTCGGGGTCGTTTGCGGGAGGGGGCGGAATCCTACGCTAAGGCTTTGGCCAGCGATATTCTCCGGTGAGATTGATGTGTTCCCATCCGAGCGGCGAAACATGGGCCAAGAGATCGGGCGATAGCAGCTTTCCATCGCGTTTCTGGTTTGCAACGACCTCGCCGAGCTTCATGGTGTTCCAGAAGATGATGATGGCGGCGAGCAGATTCATGCCGGCGATGCGGTAATGCTGGCCTTCGGCGGAACGGTCGCGGATTTCACCGCGGCGGTGGAAGCTGATTGCCCGCTTCAGCGCATGATGAGCTTCGCCTTTGTTGAGCCCGATCTGGGCACGCCGTTGGAGTTCGGCATCCAGAATCCAGTCGATCATGAACAGGGTGCGCTCGACGCGACCGACTTCCCGCAGGGCTGTCGCGAGCTCGTTCTGCCGCGGATAGGAGGCGAGTTTCCGCAGAATCTGGCTTGGCGCGACGGTCCCGGCAGCAATGGTGGCGGCGATGCGCAGGGTGTCGGGCCAATTGCGCTCGATCATGGCTTGGTTGACCTTTCCGCCGATCAACGCTCGCAGGTGCGCCGGGGCGGCCGACGGATTGAACGCGTAGAGCCGTTTGGATGGCAGGTCGCGGATGCGCGGAGCGAACCGGTAGCCGAGAATGGCACATGCGGCAAAGACGTGATCGGTGAAGCCGCCCGTGTCGGTGAACTGCTCGCGGATATGGCGTCCAGCATCGTTCATCAGCAGGCCATCGAGGATGTAAGGCGCTTCGCTTGCCGTTGCAGGAATCACCTGGGTTGCGAACGGCGCATATTGGTCGGAGACGTGGCTATAGGCTTTCAGGCCCGGGGTATTGCCATATTTCGCGTTGACCAGGTTCATGGCCTCACCTTGCTCTGTAGCGACGAAGAACTGTCCGTCGCTCGAAGCCGACGTGCCCATGCCCCAGAACCGGGCCATGGGTAACGCTGCCTGTGCCTCGACCACCATGGCCAGCGCCCGGTCATAGGCTTCGCCCTCGACATGCCACCGTCCAATGCGGATCAATTCCCAGAAGGTGTGGGTGTTTGTCGCATCCGCCATTTTGCGCAAGCCGAGGTTGATCCCTTCCGCCAAGATAACGTTCATTAGCCCGATCCGGTCAGCGCAGGGTGCTCCTGTGCGCAGATGGGTGAACGCTTCGGTGAAGCCGGTCGCCGCATCCACCTCCAGCAGGAGATCGGTGATGCGCGTGGGCGGGATCTGCTTGTAGAGATCGAGCACCAGATCTTCGGCGCCTGTCGGCGCGGCGGCTTCGAGTTTCTCGATATGCAGAACGCCGTTTTCAATCGACCCGCCCGGGATCGTGCCTGCGCGAGCGGCACGGCCAAGCTCGCGCAACCGCATGTCGAGGCGAGCTTGCCGGTCTGCCAGCCATTCCTCCGGCCGCAATGGCACAGCGAGACGACCGCCTTCCGCGATGGCTTGTGCCGGAACGAGTGCGTGTTTCAGATCGCCATAGCGCCGGGACCTAGTAAGCCAGACATCTCCGGAGCGGAACGCATCGCGCAGATGGAACAGCACCGCGATCTCCCATAGGCGAGCGTCGCCAGCCCTCTGGGCCCGAAGGTGGCGATGCCATTTCGAGCTGGGCCGCAAGAAGCTGGTCATCGCGGCATCGTTCAAACCGGTACGAAGGGCCGTCACCGCTTCCAGAAGCGGCAGTGCAACGGGCGCAGCTCGCAGATCGAGCAGGCGCAACATGCGTGGAGCGTATCGGCGGAAGCGGTGATAACCGTCGAGCACATGGTTGAGCGGATCGTCGGCCATGGTGGCGGTGAGCCTGGTTGCCATTGCAACAAGGGTTTTGAAGCCGTCCCACCCTGATCCGCTCGCGATGACGTCGCCCAGCGGCTGGCCATCATCCTGTGCATCGACCAGGGCGCCCCCGATCTCGGCGAAGGATTTCAGGGTGTCACGCACCACCCCCGCTTCGTCTGCGACCTTTGCATGGCAAATACGCTCCGAAGCACGGTAGAGACGGCCGACGATCCGGTCGTGGGTTTCGACCACTGCGTCGGCCAACATCGCCTGCCATTCCGAGACGCAAACAGCCAAGATCGCAAGCCGCCTGTCCTCCGGGAGATCGCGCATGCCGTCGGCATAATACCGTTCACCCTGCCTGCGCAGACGAGTCACCCGATGGGCAGGAACGCCGGCAAGCAGATCCTCGGGGAGATCGACGCGTTGCAGATATTCGAGCCGGTCGAGCAGCCGGTTGGCCGACGAAGAGTTCGAGCCAGGCTCGAACTGGCGCAGCCACACAAAACGGGTCACCCGATCATCAGCCGTCTCCTCGAGCAATGCCAGCAACTGTTCTCGGATCGACATAGGCAGACGAATGGCGATCCTCGTCTCGATGCGTCGCTCGGCATCGACGAGAGCCGCGGCACAAAGCCGCTCGATCGTGGATGTCGCGGGAAGGACAGTGCGGGTGCGTCGGCACTCGGCTACGAAGCGACGGGCGATATCCTCGTTCGACACCGCCATCTCGGCTTCTCGGAACAACCATTCCTTCAGCTCGCTCGCACCACGTCCGGAGAAGGTGCGGAAGCCGTAGAGCCCCCGTAACTCGGCAAGATGCTCGTGCCGTGTTTCCTCGCGGGCAGCATAGTCTACGAGATCGTCGGCACCCAGGCCAAGCTGCGCTCCGATAAATTCGATGACCTCTGCAGGGATCAGTTCGCCTGGAGCCAGCACCCGGCCGGGATAGCGCAGGACACACAATTGCAGGGCGAAGCCGAACCTGTTGTGAGCGCGCCGACGCAGCCTGATATGCCCAAGGTCTTCATCACTCAGCGTATAGTGCTTGAGCAAATCCGTCTGTGAAGTCGGCAAGCGCAACAGCGCGTCTTTCTGCCGATCGGTTAGAGTGACGCGACGCGGCATACATGTTCCTTTTTCAAAATCTGATAGCGTTCAAGACGCTTTGTTTATGAAGCTGGTTGAGATACATTTCCAGAGGTCAATGCAATCGTGGCCGAAGCGCCGCCTCAAACCAACGTTTGTGATACATGCTGATCGGATATGCCCGCGTCTCCAAAGCCGATGGCTCGCAGTCTCTCGACCTGCAGCACGACGCCTTGCGCGCCGCAGGTGTCGAACGGGACAATATCTATGATGATCTTGCTTCCGGCGGTCGTGATGATCGCCCTGGCTTGACTGCCTGCCTCAAGTCATTGCGTGACGGCGATGTGCTGGTGGTCTGGAAGCTCGATCGCCTCGGACGATCGCTTGCCCATCTGGTCAACACGGTGAAGGAGCTGTCAGACCGCAAGATCGGCCTGCGGGTTCTGACTGGAAAGGGCGCTCAGATCGACACCACGACTGCGTCCGGTCGCATGGTGTTCGGAATCTTCGCCACCTTGGCCGAGTTCGAGCGGGATCTGATCCGAGAGCGCACCATGGCGGGTCTCGCCTCCGCGAGAGCGCGCGGTCGCAAGGGCGGACGAAAATTCGCGCTCACCAAAGCTCAGGTGCGTCTCGCGCAAGCCGCCATGGCCCAGCGCGATACTTCAGTTTCCGATCTCTGCAAGGAACTCGGCATCGAGCGCGTCACTCTCTACCGATATGTCGGTCCCAAAGGCGAGCTCAGAGACCATGGAAAGCATGTTCTCGGACTTACGTAGCAACTCGTTTCTTTTCGCAGGTTGAGCCACCTCCGCGCTTCATCAGAAAACTGAAGGAACCTCCATTGAATCGAACTAATATTTTTTTTGGTGAATCGCATTCTGACTGGTTGCCTGTCAGAGGCGGAGAATCTGGTGATTTTGTTTTTCGACGTGGTGACGGGCATGCCTTCGCGAAAATCGCACCTGCTTCCCGCCGCGGTGAGCTCGCTGGAGAGCGTGACCGCCTCATTTGGCTCAAAGGTCGAGGTGTGGCTTGCCCCGAGGTGATCAACTGGCAGGAGGAACAGGAGGGTGCATGCTTGGTGATAACGGCAATTCCGGGAGTACCGGCGGCTGATCTGTCTGGAGCGGATTTGCTCAAAGCGTGGCCGTCAATGGGGCAGCAACTTGGCGCTGTTCACAGCCTATCGGTTGATCAATGTCCGTTTGAGCGCAGGCTGTCGCGAATGTTCGGACGCGCCGTTGATGTGGTGTCCCGCAATGCCGTCAATCCCGACTTCTTACCGGACGAGGACAAGAGTACGCCGCAGCTCGATCTTTTGGCTCGTGTCGAACGAGAGCTACCGGTGCGGCTCGACCAAGAGCGCACCGATATGGTTGTTTGCCATGGTGATCCCTGCATGCCGAACTTCATGGTGGACCCTAAAACTCTTCAATGCACGGGTCTGATCGACCTTGGGCGGCTCGGAACAGCAGATCGCTATGCCGATTTGGCACTCATGATTGCTAACGCCGAAGAGAACTGGGCAGCGCCAGATGAAGCAGAGCGCGCCTTCGCTGTCCTATTCAATGTATTGGGGATCGAAGCCCCCGACCGCGAACGCCTTGCCTTCTATCTGCGATTGGACCCTCTGACTTGGGGTTGATGTTCATGCCGCCTGTTTTTCCTGCTCATTGGCACGTTTCGCAACCTGTTCTCATTGCGGACACCTTTTCCAGCCTCGTTTGGAAAGTTTCATTGCCAGACGGGACTCCTGCAATCGTCAAGGGATTGAAACCTATAGAAGACATTGCTGATGAACTGCGCGGGGCCGACTATCTGGTATGGCGCAATGGGAGGGGAGCAGTCCGGTTGCTCGGTCGTGAGAACAATCTGATGTTGCTCGAATATGCCGGGGAGCGAATGCTCTCTCACATCGTTGCCGAGCACGGCGACTACCAGGCGACCGAAATTGCAGCGGAACTAATGGCGAAGCTGTATGCCGCATCTGAGGAACCCCTGCCTTCTGCCCTTCTCCCGATCCGGGATCGCTTTGCAGCTTTGTTTCAGCGGGCGCGCGATGATCAAAACGCAGGTTGTCAAACTGACTACGTCCACGCGGCGATTATAGCCGATCAAATGATGAGCAATGCCTCGGAACTGCGTGGGCTACATGGCGATCTGCATCATGAAAACATCATGTTCTCCAGTCGCGGCTGGCTGGTGATAGATCCCGTCGGTCTGGTCGGTGAAGTGGGCTTTGGCGCCGCCAATATGTTCTACGATCCGGCTGACAGAGACGACCTTTGTCTCGATCCTAGACGCATTGCACAGATGGCGGACG
The DNA here is from genome assembly GCF_041730275.1 of Comamonas sp. SY3. Lineage (NCBI taxonomy): Bacteria > Pseudomonadati > Pseudomonadota > Betaproteobacteria > Burkholderiales > Comamonadaceae > Comamonas > Comamonas sp. SY3. Next base: position 7,268 of record NZ_JBGTYN010000037.1, read on the forward strand.
CATTCTCTCGTGCGCTGGACGTCGATCCGCGTCGCCTGCTCGACCAGGCGTACGCTTATGGGTGCCTTTCCGCAGCTTGGAACGCGGATGGAGAAGAGGAGCAACGCGATCTAGCTATCGCGGCCGCGATCAAGCAGGTGCGACAGACGTCATACTAGATATCAAGCGACTTCTCCTATCCCCTGGGAACACATCAATCTCACCGGAGAATATCGCTGGCCAAAGCCTTAGCGTAGGATTCCGCCCCTTCCCGCAAACGACCCCAGCTCGGCCGTGAGGTCATGGGCATCGTGCAAAGCGGATCGGTGTCGTGGCAGTTGGGGCGGCAAAGGGGCATAAGCCTCTAATCTGTTGTAGATGAACGCAGCCGCTCGAAACCAGCGATGAGGCTGTCGAGTCCGAAGTTGAACGCAGCATCCATGCCGTCTGTTTCCAACTCGTGAAACAGATCGTGCAGGAAGGACGACGGTGCTTGCTCGGACACATCTGGCCTGTCCGGAACTCTCTCATCGGCATCAGATGCCTGCTGCTCGAGAACGGAACCGACCACATAGTGACTGACCGCCCGGAGCGCCCAAACGGCGCGCTTCGGACAAAAGCCCTCCGCGCAGAGAAAGCGTATTTGCGTCTCGGCGGTGCCAAAATTCGGTTCTGTCGGTCGAGTGCCGGCATGGATACGCGCGCCGTCCCGATAAGAGAGCAACGCCGTTCTGAAGCTCAGGGCATTCTCTTTCAGGAACACCCGCCAGTCCTCATTCTCTTCGGGTAGCGAGCGGGTATGGCGTTCCGCCAGCATCGCCTCGGCGAGCGCATCAAGCAGCGCTCGCTTGTTCTGGAAATGCCAGTAAAGCGCAGGCTGCTGAACCTTGAGGCGTTCAGCGAGCTTCCGCGTCGTCAGGCTGTCCATGCCAACCTCGTTCAACAGCTCTAGCGCCGCCGCGATCACGGTGCCCTTGTCCAGTTTGGTCATTCACGTTCCTTCGCCAGTGCTTGACAATTTATCACCGATAAGTTATATTTCCATCTCCTTATCGTTGATAAAGTCGCTCCATTGAGCGGCGCTGGAGTTTCAGGTGCGCAGCTCTGCCATCATTGCCCTGCTGATCGTGGGTCTTGACGCCATGGGTCTCGGCCTCATCATGCCCGTCCTTCCGACGCTTCTGCGTGAGCTTGTGCCAGCAGAGCAGGTCGCTGGACACTATGGTGCCTTGCTGTCGCTCTATGCATTGATGCAGGTCGTCTTCGCGCCCATGCTTGGACAGCTTTCGGATTCTTACGGTCGGCGTCCGGTACTTCTGGCTTCTCTTGCAGGAGCCGCAGTCGATTACACGATTATGGCATCAGCGCCGGTCTTATGGGTGCTCTATATCGGCCGACTCGTGTCCGGCGTCACGGGCGCAACCGGAGCTGTAGCAGCCTCAACCATTGCCGATTCGACGGGGGAAGGTTCTCGCGCACGCTGGTTCGGCTACATGGGGGCCTGTTATGGGGCGGGCATGATTGCCGGGCCAGCACTTGGTGGCATGCTCGGTGGTATCTCTGCTCATGCCCCGTTTATCGCCGCCGCCCTTCTCAACGGGTTCGCGTTCCTGCTTGCCTGCATTTTCCTCAAGGAGACTCATCACAGCCATGGCGGGACCGGAAAGCCGGTTCGCATCAAACCATTCGTTCTGTTACGGCTGGATGATGCATTGCGCGGGCTAGGTGCGCTTTTCGCAGTTTTCTTAAATGATAGACTCGCTTCCCCACCGGGAAAGTCGGCGCCTTTCCCCACCACGGCCCCCTGCGGCCACACCACGACAATTTTAAAAATGAAGCAAAGAGTCTCTCTACGCACGCTCGCCCTTTTATCCGTAGTAGTTCTTATTACTGGTTGCTCGAAGCCGGAAGCCCAGCAAGCCGCCCAGGAACCCGCCGAGGTCGGCGTCATCGTCGCGGCGGCCACGCCCACCAGCGTCGCCACCGAACTGCCGGGCCGGCTGGAACCCTATCGCGAGGCCGAGGTGCGCGCCCGCGTGGCGGGCATCGTCACCGCGCGCCTGTACGAGGAAGGCCAGGACGTGGCGCGCGGCGCCGCCCTGTTCCAGATCGATCCCGCCCCCTTGCAGGCCGCCTACGATTCCGAAGCCGCCAACCTGGCGCGGGCGCAGGCGAACCTGTCCGCCGCCGCCGACAAGCTGCGCCGCTACGCGGACCTGGTGTCGGACCGCGCCATCAGCGAACGCGACCACGCCGAAAGCGTGGCACAGGAACGCCAGGCCCGGGCCGAGGTCGCCCTGGCCCGCGCCAACCTGCAAAGCGCCAAGCTGAAGCTGGACTACGCCCGCGTCACCTCGCCCATCGACGGGCGGGCGCGGCGCGCGCTGGTGACGGAAGGCGCGCTGGTCGGCGAAGGCCAGGCCACGCCGCTGACGGTGGTGCAGCAGATCGATCCCATCTACGTGAACTTCGCGCAGCCCGCCGCCGAGGTGATGCAGCTGCAGAAGCAGATCCGCGCCGGCGCCCTGGAAAGCGTGGCGCCGGACCAGGTTCGGGTGCGGCTGCTGCTGCCTGACGGTTCCGAGTACGCGCGCGGCGGCACGCTGTCGTTTGCCGACCTGGCGGTCGATCCGGGCACGGACAACGTCACCATGCGGGCGCTGTTCGAGAACCCGGGCCGCGACCTGCTGCCGGGCATGTACGTGCGGGTGCGGCTGGAGCAGGCGATCAATCGCGACACCTACCTGGTTCCGCGCAACGCCCTGCTGCGCAACGCCGAAGGCGCGCACGTGCTGGCCGCCGGGCCGGACGGCGAACTGAAGAAGATCGCCGTCACGGCGCATCGGCTGCAGGGCGCCAACTGGATCGTCACGCAGGGACTGGCGGGCGGCGAGCGCATCGTCGTCGAGAACGCCGCGCACCTGGCCGCGGGCCAGAAAATCAAACCGGTGGAACGGGCCGCGCCCAGCGCGCAGGCCGCCGCCGCAGAAAATCCCGAGGCCGGCGTCCAGGCAAGGACGGCCGCCGAGGGCAAAAAAGGATAAACCGCAATGGCGCGTTTTTTTATCGATCGCCCGGTCTTCGCCTGGGTGATCTCGCTACTGATCGTGCTGGTCGGCATCCTGTCGATCCGCGCGTTGCCGGTGGCTCAGTATCCCGACATCGCTCCGCCGGTGGTCAACGTCGGCGCCAGCTATCCCGGCGCCTCGGCCAAGGTGGTCGAAGAGGCCGTCACCGCCATCATCGAACGCGAGATGAACGGCGCCCCGGGGCTGATGTACACCTCGTCCAGCAGCGATTCGACGGGCTGGGCCAGCATCAACCTGACCTTCAAGCAAGGCACCAATCCGGACCTGGCGGCCGTGGAAGTGCAGAACCGCCTGAAGGCGGTGGAGCCGCGCCTGCCCGAATCGGTGCGTCGCGACGGCGTGCGCGTGGAGAAGGCGGCCGACAACATCCAGCTGGTGGTGTCGCTGAAATCGGACGGCAGCCTGGACGACATCCAGCTGGGCGAGCTGGCCGCCTCCAACGTGCTGCAGGCCCTGCGCCGCGTGGAAGGCGTGGGCAAGGTGCAATCCTTCGGCGCCGAAGCCGCCATGCGCATCTGGCCCGATCCGGCCAAGCTGACGGCCATGTCCCTGACCCCGGGCGACATCGTCACGGCCCTGCGCAGCCATAACGCGCGGGTCACCATCGGCGAACTCGGCAACCAGGCCGTGCCCAAGGACGCCCCGCTGAACGCCAGCATCGTCGCCGGCGAATCCCTGCGCACGCCCGAGCAGTTCGGCAACATCCCGCTGCGCGCGCAGCCGGACGGCGCCACGCTGCGCCTGAAGGACGTGGCCCGGGTCGAGCTGGGCGGCACCGACTATATGTACCTGTCGCGCGTCAACGGCATGACCGGCACCGGCCTGGGCATCAAGCTGGCGCCCGGGTCGAACGCGGTGGAAACCACCAAGCGCATCCGCGCCACGATGCAGGAGCTGGCCCAGTACTTCCCGCCGGGGGTGACCTGGGACATTCCGTACGAGACCTCCACCTTCGTGGAGATCTCCATCAAGAAGGTGCTGATGACGCTGCTGGAAGCCGTGGCCCTGGTGTTCTGCGTGATGTACCTGTTCATGCAGAACTTCCGCGCCACGCTCATTCCGACGCTGGTCGTGCCCGTGGCCCTGCTGGGCACGCTGGGCGTGATGCTGGGCCTGGGCTATTCCATCAACGTGCTGACGATGTTCGGCATGGTGCTGGCCATCGGCATCCTGGTGGACGACGCCATCGTCGTGGTGGAGAACGTCGAGCGCATCATGGCCGAGGAAGGCCTGCCGCCGCGCGAGGCCACGGTGAAGGCCATGGGCCAGATCAGCGGCGCCATCGTGGGCATCACGGTGGTGCTGGTGTCGGTGTTCGTGCCCATGGCCTTCTTCGACGGCGCGGTGGGCAACATCTACCGCCAGTTCGCGGTGACGCTGGCCGTGTCGATCGCGTTCTCGGCCTTCCTGGCGCTGTCGCTGACGCCGGCGCTGTGCGCCAGCATGCTCAAGCCCATCGCCGCGGGCCACCACGAGAAGCGCGGCTTCTTCGGCTGGTTCAACCGGGCCTTCGCGCGCCTGACCACGCGCTATACGGCGCGGGTCTCGGGCGTGCTGGCGCGGCCAGTGCGCTTCGGCCTGGCCTACCTGGCGGTGATCGCCGCGGTGGCGCTGCTGTTCGCGCGCCTGCCCTCCTCCTTCCTGCCGGACGAGGACCAGGGCAGCTTCATGGCCATGGTCATCCTGCCCCAGGGCTCGCCGCAGGCCGAGACCATGGCGATGGTGAAGGAGGTCGAGCGCTACATGATGGAGCACGAGCCCGTCGCATACGTTTATTCGGTCAACGGCTTCAGCAACTACGGCAGCGGACCGAACTCGGCCATGTTCTTCGTCACGCTGAAGGACTGGAAGCAGCGCGGCGCCGCCGACCTGCACGTGAATGCGGTGGTCGAACGCATCAACGCCGCCTTCGCCGACCGCAAGAACGTCATGGTGCACGCGCTGAACTCGCCGCCGCTGCCCGACCTGGGCTCCACCTCCGGCTTCGACTTCCGCCTGCAGGACCGCGGCGGCCTGGGCTACGAGGCCCTGACCCAGGCCCGCCAGCAGCTGCTGGCGGCGGCGGCCAAGCATCCCGCGCTCACCGAGGTCGTCTTCGCCGGCCAGGAAGACGCCCCCCAGCTGCAGCTGTTCGTCGACCGCGACAAGGCCCAGGCCATGGGCGTGACGATCGACGAGATCAACACGGCGCTGGCGGTGATGTATGGATCGGACTACATCGGCGACTTCATGCTCAACGGCCAGGTGCGGCGCGTGACCGTGCAGGCCGACGGCAAGAGCCGCGTCAAGGTGGACGACGTGTCGCGCCTGCACGTGCGCAACCTGCAGGGCCAGATGGTGCCGCTGTCCGCCTTCGCCACCCTGACGTGGTCGATGGGGCCGCCGCAGCTCAACCGCTACAACGGCTTCCCTTCGTTCACGATCAACGGCTCGGCGGCGCCGGGTCACAGCAGCGGCGAAGCCATGCGCGCCATGGAAGCCCTGGCGGCCGACCTGCCGCGCGGCATCGGCTTCGACTGGTCGGGCCAGTCCTACGAGGAACGGCTGTCCGGCAACCAGGCGCCCGTGCTGTTCGCGCTGTCGGTGCTGGTGGTGTTCCTGGCGCTGGCCGCGCTGTATGAAAGCTGGTCCATCCCGCTGGCGGTGATCCTGGTGGTGCCGCTGGGCGTGATCGGCGCGGTGCTGGGGGTGACGTTGCGCGGCATGCCCAACGACATCTACTTCAAGGTCGGCCTCATCGCCACCATCGGGCTGTCGGCCAAGAACGCGATCCTGATCGTGGAAGTGGCCAAGGACCTGGTGCGCGACGGCCAGGGCATCGTGTCCGCCACCCTGGAGGCGGCAAGGCTGCGGCTGCGCCCCATCGTGATGACCTCGCTGGCCTTCGGCGTGGGCGTGCTGCCCCTGGCGCTGGCCACCGGCGCGGCCTCGGGCGCCCAGGCCGCGATCGGCACGGGCGTGCTGGGCGGCATCATCACCGCGACGGTGCTGGCCATCTTCCTGGTGCCGCTGTTCTTTCTCATCGTGGGCCGCGTGCTGGGCACGCGCGTCCGCCCCTTGCGTCCGCAAGGCCGCGAAACGCTGGAGACCTCGCCATGAAGGCTATGGCAATGACCCTGCTTGCGCTGGCCCTGGCCGGCTGCTCGCTGGCCCCCAAGTACGAACGCCCGGCCGCGCCGGTCCCGCAGGCCTATGACACGCCCGCCGCCGAAGGCCTGGCGGCCATGCCGCAGGATTGGCGCGGCTACTTCAACGACCCGGCGCTGCAAGCCTGGATCGAAGCCGCGCTGAAGAACAACCGCAACCTGCGGGTGGCGGCGCTCCGCATCCAGGAAGCGCGCGCGCTCTATGGCGTGCAACAGGCCGACCGCCTGCCGTCCATCGACGGCGTGGGCGAGTACAGCCGCGGCCGCGACGCCGAACCCGGCCAGCCGCGCATGCCCGTGGCGGACCGCTACCGCGCCGCCGTCGGCATTTCCGCGTTCGAGCTGGATTTCTTCGGCCGCGTGAAAAGCCTGAGCGACGCCGCCTTGTCGCGCTACCTGGCCAGCGAGGAGGCGCACCGCGCCGCCACGCTGTCGCTGGTCTCGGAAACGGCGACGGCCTATTTCAACCAGCGCTCGCTGGCCGAGCAGTTGCGCCTGACCGAGAGCACCCTGGCGGTGCGCGAGGCCTCGCTCAAACTCACGCAGCGCCGCTATGACGCTGGATTGGAAACGGCCGTGGGACTGCGCACCGCGCAGATGCTGGTGGAGTCGTCGCGCGCCACGCACGCCGAGCTGAGCCGCGAGTACCGCCAGGCCGTGCATACGCTGGGCCTGCTGGCGGGCGACTTTTCCCTGCCGCCCGACGCCGACGCCGTCACGCTGGAAAGCCAAAGCCTGACGCCGCTGGCGGCCGGCCTGCCGTCCACGCTGCTGGTCCGGCGCCCGGACCTGCGCCAAGCCGAAGACACGCTGCGCGCCGCCAACGCCGACATCGGCGCGGCGCGCGCGGCGTTCTTTCCGTCGGTGCAGCTGACGACGGACATCGGCACCACCGCCGGCAGCTTCTCGGACCTGTTCGGTTCAGGCACGGGCACCTGGAGCTTCGTGCCCAAGCTGACGCTGCCCATCTTCAACGCCGGGCGCAACAGCGCCAACCTGTCGCTGGCCGAAACGCGCAAGGACATCGCGGTGGCGCAGTACGAAGGCAGCATCCAGCAAGCCTTCCGCGAAGTGGCCGACGCCCTGTCCGCGCGCGACACGCTGCGCGCCCAGATCGACGCCCAGCGCAAGGTCCGCGACGCCGACCGCGACCGCCAGCGCCTGACCGAAAGACGCTACGAACGCGGCGTGGCCAGCTACCTGGAAATGCTGGAAGCGCAGCGCAGCCTGTTCGAATCCGAGCAGGAGTTCATCCGGCTGCAACAGCGCCGGCTGGTCAATGCGGTGGAGTTGTACAAGGCCTTGGGAGGCTGGGAACAGGCGGACCCGCCGGGCATTTCCGGTTGATGCGCTGGCGGGCTACGCGCGCCGCAGGCCGGAATTCCTGTTCCGGCCTTTCGACGCGGCCCCATCCCGCCGTCAGCTTTTCTCGATGCGATAGGCGCAGCGGCGCGCGCCCGCAAGGATATGCTCTTCGCGCCGCACCTGGACCTCGTCGCCCAGCACCTTGTGGAAGAGTTCCAGCTCGCTGCGGCAAAAGCCCATACAGGCTTTGGCCGCGGAGCAGATCGGGCAATGGTTCTCGATGAAGAGATAGTCCTTGCCGTCCTTGCGCAGCTCGGCCATGTAGCCTTCCGCGGACCGCACTTCCACCAGCCGCTCCAGCCTTTCCTTGAGGCTGCGGGCGCCTTGCATGGCCTGGCGGTAGCCGTTCAGCATGGCCGTCTCGCGCGCCTGGATCAGCTTTTCGACGCCATCCTCGCCGAACACCTGGCGGATGGCGCCTATCATCTGCACCGTCATTTCGGCATGCGTGTCCGGAAAGCGCCCATGCCCCGCTTCCGTCAGGAACCAGATCTGCGTAGGCCGGCCCCGGCCCGCGCTCTGGCTTTCCGAATCTACCAATCCCTCGGCATGCAGGCGGGCCATCTGCTGGCGCACGGCCTCGGCCGTCACGTCCATGGCCTTGGCGATGACCGCGACCGATTGCGGGCCGCGCGTCTTCAGGGTCATGAGCACGCGGTCCGCCGGTTGATGCTGCCAGGCGACGGGATGGGACGGGCTGTCGGACATGGATGTGGGGTCTCCGGATAGGTGCCTATGGTGCCACGAACCGCGCCTGGCGGTCAGCCGGCGGCCGCTTGCGGCGCCGCCTCGGGCGCTTCCCAGCCGCCGCCCAGCGCCTTGTACAGCGCGATCAGGCGGGTATAGGACTCGGTCTCGGCGACGGCCACGGCGTCCTGGGCGCGCAAAAGCGTACGCTGCGCGTCCAGCACCGTCAAATACGGCGCGCTGCCTTCGCGGTAGCGCAGCTGCGCCAGCTCCGCCGCCCTGCCGCTATGCACGGCGGCCTGCGCCAGGCTGCCCAACCGCTGCTGCGTCTGACCGTATTCCGTCAGCGCCGACTCCAGCTCCTCGACCGCGCGCAGCACGGTCTGCTCGTAGCTGGCGACGGCGCCATCGGAGCGCGCCACCGCGCCGCGCTTGCGCGCCAGTGCCGTCGGCAGGTGGAAGGCGGGCCAATTGGCATTGGCCGCGACGCTGAAGGCGCGGCTGGCCGACGAACCGAAATCCGCGCCGCGCAAGGCGACGAAGCCCAGGAAGCCGCCCAGGTCTATGCGCGGGTACAGCTCGGCGGTCGCCACCCCCACGTCGGCGTTGGCGGCGGCCATGTTGCGTTCGGCCGCCAGCACGTCGGGGCGGCGCGACAGCAAGGCGCTCACGTCGCCGATCGGCAGACGGGTGTCCAGCGGCGGCAGCACCCTGTCCCCGTCCAGTTCGCCCAGCTCCACCGGCCGCAGGCCCGCCAGCACCGCGATCCGGTACTGCGCCAGCCGCCGGGCGGCGATCTGCACCGGCACGCTGGCCTGCACGGTCTCCAGCTCGGCGCGCGCGCTGGCCAGATCGCCCTCGTCACCGCGGCCGGCCGTCACCATGGCCTGGATCACGCGCAGGCTGTCGCGCTGGCTGTCCAGGTTGGCGCGCGCCACCGCCAGGCGCTGCTCCGCGCCGCGCAGTTCGAAATAGTTGCGCGCCACTTCTGCGGCCACCACGATGCGGGTCTGGGCCAGGTCGGCGGCCTGCGCTTCGCTGCGCGCGGCCGCGCCTTCCGCCGCCCGGCGCAGCCGGCCGAACAGGTCCAGCTCCCAGGTGGCGTCGAAGCCCGCCCGGTAGCTCTGCGCCAGGTTGCGCTGGCCGGCGCCGGCGTTGGCCTGGGACAGACTGCGCTCATAGCCTCCGCCCAAAGTGACCGCCGGCAGCTGGTCCAGCTGCTTCTCGTCCAGCGCCGCGCGCGATTCGGCCAGCCGCGCCTGCGCGATGCGTATGTCCAGATTGCGGGCCAGCGCCAGTTCGATCAGGCGGTCCAGCTGCGGGTCCTGCAATTGCTTCCACCAGTCGCGCTGCAGCCGGTCGGCGGAGAAGCGGGCCTGCTCGGGGCTGGCCAGCGTCACCGGCGCGGATTGGGGCTTGTGGTAGTCGGGGCCGACGGCGCAGCCCGCGGCGGCCAGCGCCGCCAGCAGTACCACGGCGCCGCGGCGCAGACGTTGGGATAGTTGGGAATTCTTCATGATCGTTTCCTTCGGCTAGGCGGCGGCGCCCGGCACGGCGGCGTCCTCTGCCTGGGCCAGCGCCAACTCCTTGGCGCGTGGCGTGTCGTGCGCCGCGCGGTGGTCGCGGGCGAACACGGTGTAGACGGTGGGCAGCACGAACAGCGTGAACAGCGTGCCGACCAGCAGCCCCACCACAATGACGAGGCCCAGGCTGTAGCGGCTGTGCGCGCCCGCGCCGCTGGCGAACAGCAACGGGATCAGGCCCATGACCATGGCGGCGGTCGTCATCAGGATGGGGCGCAGGCGGATGCGGGCGGCCTGCTCCATCGCGGCGCGCCGGTCCAGCCCGTGGCTGACCTGCATCTCGTTGGCGAACTCCACCATCAGGATGCCGTGCTTGCTGATCAGGCCGATCAGCGTCACCAGCCCGATCTGGGTATAGATGTTGACGGTCGCCATGCCCAGCGCCAGCGGGATCAGCGCGCCGCAGATCGACATGGGCACGCTCACCAGGATGATGAAGGGATCGCGCAGGCTCTCGTACTGCGCGGCCAGCACCAGGTAGATCACGATGATGGCGAAGATGAAGGTGATCATCAGCGCCGAGCCTTCCTGGCTGTACTGGCGCGCATCGGACTGCCAGTCGTAGCTGAAGCCGGCGGGCAGGAACCTGGCCTGTTTGGTCAGAAACTGCACCGCGTCGCCCATGGTGACGCCCGGCATGGGGATGGCCTGGAAGGTGGCGGCGTTGAGCTGGTTGAACTGGGTCAGCTTGTTCGGCTCCACGCCCATGGACACCGTCACGATGTTCGACAGAGGCACCTGCTCGCCGCTGGCGCTCTTGACGTAGTAGCGCGCCAGCGATTCGGGCGAGATGCGCTGTTGGCGCAGGCTTTGCGGAATCACGTCATAGGAGCGCCCGTCCATGCCGAAGCGGTTGACGTAGTTTTCGCCCACCAGCACCGCCAGGGTGTCGCCGATGGCCTTCATGGTGACGCCCAGGCTGTTGGCCTTGGCGCGGTCCACCTTCAGCTGCACCACCGGGTTGTTGTAGTCCAGGTCGCTGTCGACCACCATGAACAGCCCGCTTTCGCGCGCCGCCTTCTTCAAGCCTTCCATGGCCTCGTAGACCACGGGGTAGTCCGACGCGCTCATGATGACCATCTGCACCGGCAGCCCGCCGGTGGAACCCGGCAGGGACGGCAGCTGGAAGGCGAAGATGTTGCTGCCTTCGACCTGGTTCACCATGGATTGCATGTCGGCCTGGATCTGGTCGGCCGAACGCTGGCGCTTTTCCCAGGGCACGAAGTCCACGCCGCCGATGCTGTTGGACACGCCGTCGGAGCCGTTGATCAGCCAGCGCCCCTGCTGCTCGGGCAGGGTCTTCATCACGTCGTCCCACTTGCGGCCGAACTTCTCCACATAGTCGATATTGGCGTGCTGCGGCGACTTGATCGCGGTCAGCACGGTGGACTGGTCTTCCACCGGCGCCAGTTCGCGCTGCGCGGCGTTGTACAGGAACGGCACGCTGGCCAGCACCGCCACGGCGAGCAGGCCGGTGACCCAGCGGTGATGCAGCGAAACATCCAGCAAGCGGCCATAGGCATCGCCCAGACGTCCGAAGAAATGCTCGGCGCGGCGCGCCATCCAGCCTTCGGAGACGCGGCTGTTCAGCAGGAAGGAACTCATCACCGGCGACAGGGTCAGCGCGATGACGCCGGACACGACCACCGCCCCGGCCAGGGTGAAGGCGAATTCCTTGAACAGCGAACCGGTAAGCCCGCCCATCAGGCCGATGGGCGCATAGACGGCCGCCAGCGTGATCGTCATGGCGATCACCGGTCCCGCCACCTCGCGCGCGCCGATGAGGGCCGCGCGCACGGGCGATTTGCCCTCTTCGATGTGCCGGTGCACGTTTTCCACCACGACGATGGCGTCGTCCACCACCAGGCCGATGGCCAGCACCATGGCCAGCAGGGTCAGCAGGTTCACGCTGAAGCCGAACAAGGCCATGATGGCCGCGCCGCCCAGCATGGACAGCGGTATGGTCAGCACCGGAATGAGCACGGCGCGCAACGACCCCAGGCACAGGAAGATCACCGCCACCACGATGACGATGGCTTCGATCAGCGTATGCACCACGCCGTCGATGGAGGCGCTGATGAAGCGCGCCAGCTCGAACGGCACCTGCACGCTAGTGCCCGGCGGCAGGTTCTGCTTGATGTTGGGCAGCAGCTCGTTCAGGCGCTTGACGATGACCAGCGGATTGCCCACCGGCGTGGCGTTCAGCCCGAAGTGCGTATAGGAAGTTCAAACGCCCTTTTCGGGCAGTCTGCTGGGTAGGCGGCGGTCGCGCAAGCCCCGTTTTGGGCACGGATCGGACGTCTGTGAGTGGGATTTCGGCATCGCGGGGCCACGCAGCGGCGTTGTCAGCAGCCATGCTTCGCTGATTCCCGACAGCGGGCCGAGCGCCGCCCTGCGGATCGTGGCCGCATCGGCTCGGATTCCGGTTTCGCCGTCGGCTGTGCAGCCGGCAGATCGTCACGCGGCTTGCACTGGCGGCGCGCGCGCTGCGGGCCTGTAGTGCGCTTCTTCCCGCGCGCCGTGCTTCTCGAAGTGGGCGAGGATGGCGCGGATGGCGGTGGGTTCCTCGATGCTGGCGACGATCCGCACGGTGCCACCGCAGTGGACGCAGGCGGTGACGTCGATGGAAAAGACCCGCTTGAGAGGGACCAGCGCCGCCAGCTTGGCGATGAAATCCACCGGATCCCATTCCACATGCGTGGTGCCATTGCGCCACGGGGTCTTGAGCTGGTAACGCACCCTGCCCTGGAGCGCTATCGACAGCCGCTTCTCGCTGATCGCCGGGCGCGTGATGTAGCGGCACAGCTTTTCCAGCTTGTGGCTTTCGTGTGCTTCGGCCGCCACGCCGGCATGCAGTGAGAAGCCGCCGACCTTGCCGGCTTCGCCCTCCAGCGAACCGGCGTCACCGGGCAGCGTTTGCAGCGTGACGACCTTGCAGCCAGCGTCGCGGCCGGTGGCGATGCGGTAGGTGATCGAACTCATCCGCAGCCCATCCATGCTGTCGTCGCCTGCAGCGCTGTCTGCCAGGAAGGCCGATTCGCCCTCCCCTTCGAGCCAGCCTTTGCGCGTCAGGTGCCGACACACCCGGTGCGCGATGGTAGCTGCCAGCTGGGTCAACTGCGCGGTGGTGGGCGCACGGGCGCGGTGCAGGCGCAGTTCGCGCCGCGGCAGCTCGGTGGCTTCCACGTACACGCCGTCGAGCCACAGCATGTGGAAGTGGATGTTCAGGTTCAGCGCGCTGCCGAAACGCTGGATCAGCGTCACCGCGCCGCACTGGGCGCTGGCGCGGTCGATGCCGGCTTGATCGGCCAACCAGCCGGCGATCACGCGCTGCACGATGCCCAGCACCGGGCCAATGGCTTCTGGCTTGCTGGCGAACAGGAAACGCAAGGGGTACGGAAAGCTCAGCACCCATTGCCGCACAGGCCGCGGGCCGAACACCTCCTCGACCAGGTGCCGCGCACTCTCGGCCATGCGTCGCGCGCCGCAACTCGGGCAGAACCCGCGCTTCTTGCAGGAGAAGGCCACCAGCCTCTCTGCACGGCAGTGCTCGCACACCACCCGCAGGAAGCCGTGCTCGAGTACGCCGCAACGCAGGTAGGCATCGAACGCCTCGCGGACATACCCGGGCAGCGAGCGGCCCTCCGCTTCGATCCGTGCAATGAAGTCCGGGTAGTGCGCCTCTACCAACGCGTACAGCAGCGTGCGCTCGGGCGCGTGGCGCGCGTACCGCGAACCGGTGTGGGCGGACGGCAGTGGCGCGCATCCCGCGGCTTGCCGCCGGGATGTGGCGAGGCGCGGCACGCAGCGCTCCGGTGCGGGGACGGCTGCTCAGTGTTGCGCCTGTGTTCGCACGTTCGTATCGGTGCGTTCTGATCTTCGCGTCAGACATTGCCGCGGCGCGGGCACAACAAAAAGCCCGGCATCGCTGCCGGGCTCCGGCCCCGTCCTTGGGGCCTTGATGTCGGGTCGTTGCCGGGATCGGACCGCGCTGGCGCGGTCCGGTTCCCTGACGACCGGGCCAACCGGATCAGAAATCCATGCCGCCCATGCCGCCCATACCGCCAGCACCCGGCATGGCCGGCTCTTCCTTCTTCGGCACTTCGGCCACGACCACTTCGGTCGTGATCGCAAGGCCGGCGACGGAAGCGGCGTGCTGCAGGGCCGAGCGGGTCACCTTGGTCGGGTCCAGGATGCCCATGGCGATCATGTCGCCGAACTCGCCGGTGGCGGCGTTGTAGCCGTAGCTGCCTTCGCCGGCCTTGACGTTGGCCACGATCACGCTCGGTTCTTCACCGGCGTTGGCCACGATGGCGCGCAGCGGGGCTTCCAGCGCACGGCGGGTGATGGCGATGCCCAGGTTCTGGTCTTCGTTGATGCCCTGCCAGGGCAGATCCGTGCACAGCACCTTGCCGTAGAAGAACAGCAAGGCCGCCAATGCCTGACGATGCGTGGAGACCGAAACCTTGCGCTCGTTCGCCAGCCAGGACAGAAATGCCTCGACTTCGCTGCTGCCCAAGGTTGCCGGGTGACGCACACCGTGGAAACGGATGAAGGCACGAACCCAGTGGACATAAGCCTGTTCGGTTGGTAAGCTGTAATGCAAGTAGCGTATGCGCTCACGCAACTGGTCCAGAACCTTGACCGAACGCAGCGGTGGTAACGGCGCAGTGGCGGTTTTCATGGCTTGTTATGACTGTTTTTTTGTACAGTCTATGCCTCGGGCATCCAAGCAGCAAGCGCGTTACGCCGTGGGTCGATGTTTGATGTTATGGAGCAGCAACGATGTTACGCAGCAGGGTGACGGTGTTCGGCATTCTGAATCTCACCGAGGACTCCTTCTTCGATGAGAGC
>NZ_JBGTYN010000038.1:0-20843 GCF_041730275.1 Comamonas sp. SY3
TCTGGGGCTCGCTGGCGCTGTTGGGCATCGGCTGGAATTTGAGTTTCATCGGCGCCACGGCGATGGTCACCGACTGCCACACCCCGGCCGAGCGGGGCAAGGCGCAGGGCATGAACGACTTCTTCGTCTTCGCCGCCACGGCGGCCGTGTCGTTCCTCGCGGGGTCGATCCTGCACAGCTCGGGCTGGCAAGCGGTCAACTGGATGATCTTCCCGGCCTTGGCGCTGATCTTGGTGCCGCTGCTGTGGCAGGGGCGGTACGGTTGCAACTGACTTGACTTGGGGCATTGATCGAGGACTGGAAGCCGATAAGTGGCCCGTTCCGGCACTACACGACTTGTCTCCACTGCTGAAACTTCGGAAAGCTACTTTGCCGTTCCACCTTTATTGATGGTCAAAGAGTTGTATGGACAGATGAATTTAGTTAGTTAGTTAGTTAGTTAGATTTATCAAGAAGCAGTTTAACCACGGCTTTGGCTTTGCGAGCAGCGTGCAGATCTCCAAGAACGTGAGCCTGAATAATCGCCCCTTCAAGCAACATAGCAATTGTTTCAGAGATTTGAACTATCGATTCTCTGGACGTTATGACAAGTGAAGTGTGGTGTGTGATCCATCGCAGCATAGCCTCTTTGTTTCGGGCGCAAAGCTTATGTATATCATGATCCGGATTGCTGAATTCGGCGCTGACATTAATGAAATAACAACCCAAGAAAAGTGGCTTGGATTGATCGAGACCCTGAAACAGATCGTCAAAAGCATCAAGCATGGCATACAAGGCGTCCCTACCTGGCGTCGCTTCGTGCAAACGCAAATCGAGCCAAGAGAAATACTGCTGATCACAATATTCGACGGTCGCAGCAATTAGATCTTCCTTGCTGGAGAAATGGTTATATAGCGTTTTCTTGGCAATGCCGGACTCTTCAAGTACCCGATTGATGCCAACAGCATGAATGCCGTACTTATAAAAAAGGTTAAAGGCAGTTGCGACTAACTGTTCTTTTTTGTCCATGATGTTATTCATCGTTGTGAGGATTCATACGCGACATGTTGACACAAGGAGACAGGGTTGTCTACAATCCCTCAAGGAGACCGATCTGTCTCTTTCTTTGCAATTTCCTTGAGGCTTCTTTTATGAACACGACAACAGCGGCTTCCGCACAACAGCCCTCCGTCATCTATGATCTAGTCACGATAGGTTCCGGTTCGGCGGCTAGAGCCGCAGCGAACGAAGCACGTAGGCTCGACAAAACAGTCGCCATGATCGAACAGGGGTTGGCAGGAGGGACCTGTCTCAATGTAGGATGCGTTCCTTCAAAGACGTTGCTTGCGGCGGCTTCTGCTCGCATGTCTGCTGCGCATGGGAAGTTCCCAGGTATAGCGACCTCGGCCGGGCCTGTCGACTTGTCTTTGCTTGTCAGAGATAAAGATCAAATGATCGGGCACTTCCGGCAGTCTTTCCATGTACAAGCACCCAAGGATGCAGGTATTGCGGTATTTCGCGGCAAGGCGACCTTTGTAGCGTCAGATGAGCCAGATATCGTAGCGCTCGTCGTCGCGGACTCAGACGGAAACACAAACCTGGTGTACGCCAAGCAGGTACTGATCGCCAGTGGGGCAGCGCCATTCATTCCTTCCATTCCTGGCCTCAGTGAGGTGGACTTTCTCACTTCCGGCTCGGCCATGTCCCTTGAGCAGGTGCCTGAGTCCATGCTGGTCGTCGGCGGCAATGCGATCGGTCTGGAGCAAGGTCAATTGTTCGCTCGACTGGGCAGCAAGGTTGAAGTGGTCGAGATAGGGGTCGCCTCAGAAAACGGAAAATAAAGCACGCTAAGCCGGTTGCAACGGTCGCAATGGCCTGAACTTGCCCGGGCCGATCTTGGCGCTGCTGCGCCAGAGGTAATCGCCGGTCAGGTTGATGTGCTCCCAGCCGAGCGGCGAAAGGTACTGCAACAGCCCGTCATCGACGGTCTGGCCATGGCCACGCAAGGCGTTCGCGGCCCGCTCCAGATAGACCGTATTCCACAACACTATGGCCGCCGTCACCAGGTTGAGGCCGGAAGCGCGATAGCGTTGCTGCTCGAAACTGCGGTCGCGGATTTCACCCAGGCGGTTGAAGAACACGGCGCGGGCCAGCGCGTTGCGTGCCTCGCCTTTGTTCAGCCCGGCATGCACGCGGCGGCGCAGCTCGACGCTTTGCAGCCAGTCCAGGATGAACAGGGTGCGCTCGATGCGTCCCAGCTCGCGCAGCGCCACGGCCAAGCCGTTCTGACGCGGGTAGCTGCCGAGTTTTCGGAGCATCAGCGAGGCCGTCACCGTGCCCTGCTTGATCGAGGTGGCCAGCCGCAGGATTTCGTCCCAATGGGCGCGGACGTGCTTGATATTGAGCGTGCCGCCGATCATCGGCTTGAGCGCCTCATAGGCGGCATCGCCCTTCGGGATGTAGAGCTTGGTGTCGCCCAGGTCGCGGATGCGCGGGGCGAAGCGGAAGCCCAGCAGGTGCATCAACGCAAAGACGTGATCGGTGAATCCGGCCGTGTCGGTGTAGTGTTCCTCGATGCGCAGGTCGGATTCGTGGTACAGCAGGCCGTCGAGCACGTAGGTCGAGTCGCGCACGCCGACGTTCACTACCTTGGTGTGGAACGGTGCGTACTGGTCGGAGATGTGGGTATAGAACGTCCGCCCTGGGCTGCTGCCGTATTTCGGGTTGATGTGGCCGGTGCTCTCGGCCTTGCTGCCAGTGCGGAAGTTCTGACCGTCCGACGATGACGTGGTGCCGTCGCCCCAGTGCTCGGCAAAGGGATGGCGGAACTGCGCGTTGACCAGCTCGGCCAGGGCCGCCCCGTAGGTTTCGTCGCGGATGTGCCAGGCTTGTAGCCAGGCCAGCTTGGCGTAGGTCGTGCCGGGGCAGGACTCGGCCATTTTGGTCAAGCCCAGGTTGATCGCGTCGGCCAGGATCGTGGTCAGCAGCAGATTCTTGTCCTTGGCCAGGTCGCCTGACTTCAGGTGCGCGAAGTGACGGGTAAAACCGGTCCATTCGTCCACCTCCAGCAGCAGTTCGGTGATCTTGACGTGCGGCAGAACCATCGCCGTCTGGTCGATCAACGCCTGCGCGGTGTCGGGCACCGCCGCATCGAGCGGCGTGATCTTCAGGCCCGACTCGGTGATGATGGCATCCGGCAGGTTATTGGCCGCTGCCATGCGGTTGACGGTGACAAGTTGCGTTTCCAGCAGTGTCAGCCGCTCATGCAGGTACTGGTCGCAGTCGGTGGCCACGGCCAGCGGCAATTCGCTGGCCAGCTTGAGGCTGGCGAATTTCGCGGGCGGCACCAGGTAGTCCTCGAAGTCCTTGAACTGGCGCGATCCCTGCACCCAGATGTCGCCCGAGCGCAGCGCGTTCTTGAGTTCCGATAGTGCGCACAGCTCGTAGTAGCGCCGGTCGATGCCGGCGTCGGTCATCACCAGCTTCTGCCAGCGCGGCTTAATGAAGTCGGTCGGCGCGTCGGCGGGCACCTTGCGGGCGTTGTCGCTGTTCATGCCGCGCAGCACCTCGATGGCGTCGAGTACGTCCTTGGCGGCGGGCGCGGCCCGCAGCTTGAGCACGGCAAGGAATTCCGGCGCGTAGCGGCGCAGCGTGGCGTAGCTCTCGCCGATGCGGTGCAGGAAATCGAAGTCCTCGGGTTGGGCGAGTTTCTGCGCCTCGGTGACGCTCTCGGCGAAGGCGTCCCAGGACATGACGGCCTCGATGGCGGCGAACGGATCGCGGCCAGCTTGCTTGGCTTCGATCAGGGCCTGGCCGATGCGCCCGAACAGCCGCACCTTGGCGTTGATCGCCTTGCCGGATGCCTGGAACTGCTGCTGATGCTTGTTCTTGGCGGCATTGAACAGCTTGCCCAGGATGCGGTCGTGCAGGTCGATGATTTCGTCGGTGACGGTGGCCATGCCCTCGATGGCGAGCGCCACCAGGGTCGCGGAGCGCCGTTGCGGCTCGAACTTGGCCAGGTCAGCGGGCGTCATCTGGCCGCCCTCGCGGGCGATCTTGAGCAGCCGGTTCTGGTGCACCGACCGTTCGATGCCGGAAGGCAGATCGAGCGCCTGCCACGCCTTGAGGCGTTCGATGTGTTCGAGCATGTGCCGCGAGTTCGGCTTGACCGGTGACTGGCGTAGCCAGGCCAGCCAGGTCGTCTTGCCGTTGTCCCGGCGCTTGAGCAAGTCGTCGAGACGGCGGCGATGTGCGTCCGACAGCGGTTCGGCCAAGGAATCGTAGATGCGCCGGTTGGCGCGGGTGATCGCCTCGGCGCTCGCCCGCTCGATAGCGTTGAGCGCGGGCAGAATGATCGACTGCCGCCGTAGATGTTCGACCAAGGCGCTGGCCAGCACAATACCCTTGTCGGTTTGCATGGCCAGCTCGGTCAGCGTGTGGACGGCCTGCCGGTAGTGGCTCATGGTGAAGGGCTGGAAGCCGAATACCGTTTGCAGTTCGACCAGATGCTCGCGCCGGGTCTGCTCCCGCTGCCCGTACTCGCCCCAGCTTTCAATGCCGACCTTGAGCTGGTCGGCGACCAGTTTCAGCAAGGGCGGAAACGGCGCCTCATCGACACCAAGAATGACGCCAGGAAAGCGCAGGTAGCAAAGCTGCACGGCGAAGCCCAGGCGGTTGGCCGGGCCGCGCCGCTGCCGGATGATGGCGAAGTCGGTATCGCTGAATGTGTAATGTCGGATCAGGTCGTCCTTGGTGTCCGGCAACGCCAACAGGCTTTCGCGCTCGGCGGCGGACAGGATCGATCGGCGGGGCATCGTCAGGCATCTTTCAGGTATTGGTACAGGGTTTCCCGACTGACGCCGAACTCACGGGCCAGCTTCGATTTCTGTTCGCCAGCCTCGGCGCGATGACGCAATTCGGAGGCGCGCTCAGGGGACAGTGCTTTCTTGCGTCCACGATACGCGCCCCGCTGCTTGGCCAACGCAATGCCCTCGCGTTGCCGCTCACGGATTAAGGCGCGCTCGAACTCGGCGAACGCGCCCATCACCGACAACATCAGATTCGCCATCGGCGAGTCCTCGCCGGTGAAGGTCAAGCACTCCTTGACGAATTCGATCCGTACCCCGCGCTTGGTGAGCGTCTGCACCATACGGCGTAGGTCATCGAGGTTGCGCGCCAGACGATCCATGCTATGCACCACCACCGTGTCGCCCTCGCGGGCGAAGGCCAGCAGGGCTTCCAGTTCTGGGCGCTGGATGTCCTTGCCCGATGCCTTGTCGGTGAACACCTTGTCCACCTGTGTCTGCTCAAGCTGGCGTTCCGGGTTCTGATCGAAGCTGCTGACCCGGACGTACCCGATCCGTTGTCCCTTCAAGATGCTCTCCCGTGCAAAATGTCAGAAAAGAATCTATGACCCTTTGTTGATCGTGTCAACAAATATCAAAACTCACTCTATCCTGACGGATTTCGGGAGCAATCATTGACGCCAGATTAGGGTATGCCTCAGTCTGACAGTGATGAGTCGCAGGCGTTCGGATCGGCATCGGTTTCGCTCCCGGTCTTGGCGCGCGCCTGGAAGCGCTGATAGCACTCCAGCCCGCAGAAGTGCTCGACGTATTCCGCGCCTTCCGGGGTGAAGGCGGCATCGAGCGGGATTTCCTTGCAGCACACGCAGCAACTGGTGGCAGTCGGATCATTTGCATTCATGGTGGCACCCCTCCATTGACTGACGAAGACGGCGAATGCCGCCGCCGGCATCGGCTTGGCGAACAGGAAGCCTTGTCCTGTGTCGCAGTCCGCTTGTCGCAACAAATCAAGACTCGCCGATGTTTCCACGCCTTCGGCCACTACTTCCATGCCAAGCCCATGCGCAAGCTGAATCACGGTGCGCACGATGGTCTGGTCGCGGTGGTCGTTGGCGAGTCCGGCGACAAACGATTGGTCGATCTTGAGCGTGCTGATGGGGCAGCATTTCAGGTGTTGCAGGCAGGAATAGCCGGTGCCGAAGTCGTCGGCGGCGAAGCGCACACCGATCTGTCGCAAAGCTTCCAGGGCGGGGAAGATCGCCGGATCACCGAACGCAACCGATTCGGTCAGCTCAATTTCAAGATACGCGGCGGGCAACCCGGCATCGGCCAGCACGCCCTTTACCCACTTGTCGAAATCTGGCCCCACTTGGCTCGCCGCAACATTGACGGCCAGCCGGAACGGTTGCCATGCCAGCACCCGCCAGTCGCGCATTTGACGGCAGGCTGCGCCCAGCACCCATGCGCCGATTTCCGGCATCAGGCCGGACGATTCGATCACGGGCAGGAACTGGCCCGGCGGCAACAGTCCGAGCGTCGGATGACGCCAGCGCAACAGGGCTTCCGCGCCGACAATCTGCTCACTGCGCAAATCGACAATCGGCTGGTAGTGCAGCTCAAGCTGCCCGCGCTCGACCGCCTGCGCCAGTTGCGCCACTGTCCATTCAATTGGCTGGGAAGCGCTCATGATCGACCTCTGAAGGCCCGCAGCAGCCGCGTCACAGACAGGACAAACAAGCCGGTCAGCGTGAGGGCTGCAATACCCCAGTGCTCGCCGATGAACGCGCCGGCCGTCGTGCCGGCCAGCACAATGGCGAGAATCGGCAAATGACAGGGACAGGTGAGCACCGCCAGCGCACCCCACAGGTAGCCGGTGAACGGCTTGTGTGTCTCGGTCGGCAAGCGCTCGGGGCTGTTCATGGCAGACTCTCCGCTTGCTGGGCCGGCGCGGTCGGCATCGCGGCCAACTGCACTTCCAGATCGGCCAACGCTTCGCGTCGGCGTTCGACGAACTGACTCAGCACGGCAAGCTGTGCGGCTGTTTCATCGCAGTCCGCCGCATCCAGCGCCCGGCACAACCGCGCCAATGCGTCCAGGCCGATGCCCGCCTCAAAAGCGGCCCGCACAAAGCACAGCCGCTGCAAGGCGGCGTCATCGAACAAGCCGTAGCCGCCCGTGGTGCAGGCGACTGGCCGCAGCAATCCGCGCAGCAGGTAGTCGCGCACGATATGCACGCTCACCCCGGCCTCAAGGGCCAGTCGGGACACTGTGTAGGCGTTCATCGAACACCTCCTTTTCCTTATCCGGCGCAGCAGGACAGTTGCTTCACGTCCTTGCTGAAGGTCTGCGCCGCGAGCTTCAAGCCCTCGACCATCGTTAGGTAGGGGAACAACTGGTCGGCTAGTTCCTGCACCGTCATGCGGTTGCGAATGGCGAGAACAGCCGTCTGGATCAGTTCGCCCGCTTCCGGGGCCACCACCTGTACGCCAATCAGCCGTCCGCTGCCTTCCTCGATGACCAGCTTGATGAAGCCGCGGGTATCGAAGTTGGCGAGCGCACGCGGCACGTTGTCGAGCGTCAGCGTGCGGCTGTCGGTTTCGATGCCATCGTGGTGCGCTTCCGCCTCGCTGTAGCCCACGGTCGCCACTTGCGGGTCGGTGAACACCACGGCCGGCATCGCGGTCAGATTGATGGCGGCGTCGCCGCCGGTCATGTTAATGGCCGCACGAGTGCCGGCCGCTGCCGCCACATAGACGAACTGCGGCTGGTCGGTGCAGTCGCCGGCCGCGTAGATGTTCGGGCTACTGGTGCGCATGCCCTTGTCGATGACGATGGCCCCCTGCGCATTGACGGCTACCCCCGCCGCTTCCAATGCCAGGCTGCGCGTGTTCGGTGTCCGGCCGGTGGCGACCAGCAGCTTGTCGGCGCGCACTTCGCCCTGTCCAGTGGTCAGCACGAATTCGCCGTCCACATGGGCGACTTGGCTGGCTTGCGTATGTTCCAGTACCTTGATTCCTTCGGCACGGAAGGCGGCTGTGACGGCCTCGCCGATGGCAGGGTCTTCGCGGAAGAACAGCGTGCTGCGCGCAAGGATCGTGACCTGGCTACCCAGCCGGGCGAAGGCTTGCGCCAGTTCCAGCGCCACCACCGACGAGCCGATGACGGCCAGGCGTTCGGGAATGGTGTCGCTGACCAAGGCCTCGGTCGAAGTCCAGTAGGGTGACTCTTTCAGGCCCGGAATCGGCGGCATGGCCGGACTGGCACCCGTGGCGACCAGGCAGCGGTCGAACATCACGACGCGCTCACCACCCTCGTTCAAACTAACGATAAGGCTCTGGTCGTCCTTGAAACGCGCTTCACCGTGCAGAACGGTGATGGCTGAATTGCCGTCCAGGATGCCTTCGTACTTGGCATGACGGAGTTCTTCGACACGGGCCTGCTGCTGGGCCAGCAGCCGCTCGCGCAAGATCGTCGGCGGTGTGGGTGGCATGCCGCCGTCGAATGGGCTTTCCCGGCGCAGATGGGCGATGTGGGCGGCGCGGATCATGATCTTGGACGGCACACAACCGACGTTGACGCAGGTGCCGCCGATGGTGCCGCGCTCAATCAGCGTGACCTGCGCGCCTTGCTCGACGGCCTTCAGTGCTGCCGCCATCGCGGCTCCACCGCTGCCGATCACGGCGACTTGCAACGGGCGCTCGCCGCCGCTGCCCTTGTCGGCGGCACCCATCCAGCCGCGCACCTTGTCGAACAGCCCAGTGCGGTTGTCGGTCGGCGGGGCATCGGCGAGCATCGCTTTGTAGCCCAGGCCAGCCACGGCGGCGGTCAGTGCGTCCGGCGCTGTGCCTGGATCAAGGGCGAGCTGGGCCGCGCCCTTGGCATAGGACACTATGGCAGATTGGACGCCGGGTACTTTTTCCAGCGCTTCCTTGACGTGCGCCGCGCACGAGTCGCAGGTCATGCCGGTGATTTTTAGATGGGTCATGCGACAGATCCTTTTTCGTTTGTGGTAGCAGACAAGGGCGTCAGATGTGCTGCGCTGCCGTTTTCAGTGCCTCACTTCTTGACGCTGGACGGATAGCCTGCGTCTTCGGTGGCCTTGGTCAGCTTCTGCACGCTGGTCTTGGCATCATCGAAGGTGACAACCGCTTCGCGTGTCTCGAAGGTCACGTTAACTTTGCTGACGCCTTCGACCTTGGAAATCGCCTTCTTGACGGTGATCGGACAAGCGGAGCAGGTCATGCCCGGTACGGACAGCGTGACGGTCTGGGTGGCGGCCCACACGGGGGCAACAACGGCAGCGATGGCGAGAGAGGCAAACAGTTTTTTCATGATGAACTCCTGTGATTAATAGAAAAATGGCATGACGTAGGGAAATCCGAGCGCGACCAGAACCAGCGCGGCCACGACCCAGAAAATGAGCTTGTAAGTAGCGCGCACTTGGGGAATCGCACACACATCCCCTGGTTTGCAGGCTTGCGCCGGTCGGTAGATGCGCCGCCAGGCGAAAAACAGCGCCACCAACGCCGCGCCGATGAAGATCGGGCGATAAGGTTCCAACACCGTCAAGTTGCCGATCCAAGCGCCGCTGAACCCCAGGGCGATCAGAACCAGCGGCCCCAGGCAGCAAGCCGAGGCGAGGATGGCGGCTAGCCCGCCAGTGAAGAGCGCCCCGCGCCCGTTTTGAGGTTCAGACATACGCTTGTCCTTTCAAATCTGGATTGGATAGCTTAAGCTTACTTCCGTACCAATGTACGGAGTCAAGCGATATGGAAAAAAATTTGGAGAATCTGACTATTGGCGTTTTCGCCAAGGCGGCCGGGGTCAACGTGGAAACAATCCGGTTCTATCAGCGCAAGGGCTTGTTGCCGGAGCCGGACAAGCCCTATGGCAGCATCCGCCGCTATGGCGAGGCGGATGTGACGCGGGTGCGCTTCGTGAAATCAGCCCAGCGGCTCGGATTCAGCCTCGACGAGATCGCAGAGCTGCTGAGGCTGGATGACGGCACCCACTGCGAGGAAGCCAGCAGCCTGGCCGAGCACAAGCTTCAGGACGTGCGCGAAAAAATGACCGACCTGGCGCGCATGGAAACCGTGCTATCCGAACTTGTGTTCGCCTGCCATGCGCGGCAAGGGAACGTTTCTTGCCCGCTGATTGCTTCGCTGCAAGGGGAGAAAGAGCCGCGTGGTGCCGACGCGGTGTAGCCGAGGGTAGTTACGCCTTAGCGTGCTTTATTTTCCGTTTTCTGAGACGACCCCATGCAGAAAGAGAGCTGCTTAACCGGAAGCGGCTTAAAAGAAGGCTAATCGCTAATGGATTGGCTTTTTTGTTCGGAGTTGGGATGGGCGTTGTTGCATAAATCGATTTCAGGCCAAGCTCCCCCAAACCCCAGCCGTGGCTATGCCACGGCTGCCGTCTGAGGACGGCCCAGTTCTGTAAATCGATTCAAGATGGCTGCTCGAATGTGCAGCTCGTTGACTTGTCGCTCAAAGGTACGAGACATCAGCCGCTCACCCAATCGTTTGATGCAGTTCATCTTGGTTTCCACCAAGCTGCGCCGGTGATACCCGATCCAACGTTTCCAGATACTTCGCCCCAGCCTTCGACATGCAGCGATCGCCGCATTTCGATGCACAAAGGCTTTGCCTTTGCGTATTCGAGCATTCTTGCGAGGAGGAATAATGGGAATACCTCCTCGCTTGATGACTTCTTCATGGACTGGTTGCGTGTCGTAAGCGCCGTCGCCCGTTAGGCTCTCCAGCACCTCATCTTCGGGCAATTGCTGCAGCAAATCCGGTATCACTGCTGCATCACTGACGTTGTTGGATGTCACGCAGATAGCCCTGACCTGTAGCGTCTGGGCATCAATGCCAATGTGCAACTTGCGCCATTGCCGACGACGCTCAGGGCCATGCTTTTTGCATTTCCACTCGCCTTCACCCAAGAACTTGATTCCCGTTGAATCAACCAGCAAATGCAGTCCCGCTTGGCTGCGTGTGTACGGCACTTGTACATTCAAATCGAGCTGGCGCCGGCACAGCGTGCTGAAGTCAGGTACCGGCCAAGCAAGCCCACACAAATGCAGCACCGACTCGGCAAAACCCGTGGTCTGCCGCAGTGCCAAGCCAAACAGGTTCTTGAGCGTCAAACAAAATTGGATTGCTGCATCAGAGAACTTCCGACTGCGTCCGCGTTTGCCACTTGCCGTGGCAAACCAGCACATACCCTTGTCCAGCCACACCGTCAAAGAGCCTCGAGCTTTGAGGGATGCGTTGTACTGCTTCCAGTTGCTGGTTCTATAGCGGGGTTTGCGGGGCTGACTCATGCAGCAAGCCTACCGCTGGAAGAGCAACGATTTATGCAACAACGCCATGCTCAGGCAGAACTGGATTGCCGCATCGGAGAAGGTGCGTTGACGACCACGTTTGCCGCTGACAGTGGCGTACCACTGCATGTCCTTGTCCAGCCAAACTGTCAGTGAACCTCTGGCCTTGAGTGAGGCGTTGTAGTCCGCCCAGTTTGTCGTCTTGTACTTGCCACGCGGGCGCTTACTTTCACTCATGACGTCACCCTACCAGCTGTTGCCGCTGGTTTTATGCAACAACGCCCATGCAACTCCCAGGTGCGATCAGCAGGCCGCCCTGCGCTATTGCGCCTGATACTGTCGCGCCGCCAACACAGCGCGGGCGACCTGGGCGATGGCGGCATCGCGCTGCTCGGGGCGGGCTGTGGACTGTGTGAGGTAGCAACTCACCAGTACCGGGGCGCCGCCTGCCGGTGGCCACAGCACCCCAATGTCGTTCGCGGTGCCACTGCTGCCAGAGGTGCCCGTCTTGTCGCCCACTTTCCAACCTGGTGCGCCTGCCCGCAGGCGTTGGTCCCCCGTGCTGGTCTCGATCAGCCAGCGTTGTAGCGTTGCGCGTGATGAGGGTGACAGTGAATTGCCCAGGACCAGCCGTTGCATGGTATGAAGCATGGCAAGTGGTGTGGTGGTGTCGCGCTCATCGCCCACGGTGGCTTCGTTTAATGAGGGCTCATTGCGATCCAGTCGTGTGATGGAGTCCCCTTGCGAGCGCAGCCAAGCCGTCAGCGCAGCGGGGCCGCCATGGCGTGCAAGCAGCACGTTGGCTGCGGAGTTGTCGCTCAGGCTCACTGTCGCGGCGCACAGCTCGCCCACGGTCAGCCCGCCCCGTGCACCCGCTTTCGGGCCGCTGACGGGGGAATACTCCACCAGCTCCGCCTCGGAGTACTGCACGCGTGCGTCCAAGCGCTCACGACCTTGGTCGACCAGTGCCAGCACCCAGGCCGCCAAGGGGAGCTTGAAAGTGCTGCACATGGCAAAGCGTTCGTCCTGTCTCCACCCCAGTGCCAGGCCACTGCCTGTGTCCAGCATTGCCACACCCAGGCGGCCTTGCGCGTCCTGTTCAATTTGCGCCATGGCGTGGGACCAGTGGCGCTCGGTTTTCGCCGCAGCACTGGGGCCTGCGGCGCATCCGGCCAGAGACCCGATGGCGGTCCATGCCAAACCCAAGGAAAACTGTCTTCTTTGTATCATCGTGATCCACCTTTCAAAAAGAAGATGCCAATGGTATCACTTCGATGCGGACGCGACCAACGGTAATAATTGCGGGAAGCCATTAGAAAAACTTGTGACTGAAGCCTGGGCCCACTGGCAAGGTCGGGTCTTCCAACATCCCATGCATCTGCCCCTGAACGCCTTGCGCGCCTTTGAAGCCTCGGCCCGGCACCTGAACCTGACGCACGCGGCACAAGAGCTGCACGTGACCCAGACGGCCGTGAGCCAACATATCCGCAACCTGGAGACCCATGTGGGCAAGCCCTTGTTCCGGCGGCTGCCGCGTGGATTGGCGCTGACGGACGAGGGGCAAGCGCTGCTGCCGGCGGTCGCACAAGCGTTTGGATCGTTGCAGCGGGCCTTGGAACAGCTGGCGGATAGCCGTCCACGCGAAGTGCTCACCGTCGGTGTGGTGGGGACGTTTGCCGTCGGGTGGCTGATGCCACGTTTGCGTGAATTCCAGGCGCAGCACCCGTTTGTTGACCTGCGCCTGCTCACCAACAACAACCGCGTCGACATGGCAGGTGAGGGGCTGGATTACGCCATCCGCTTCGGTGATGGGGCGTGGCATGGTACACAGTCAGATCAGATCCTGGAAGTCCCCCTTTCGCCGATGTGCACACCCGGTATGGCGCGTGGGCTGGTCAGCCCCGCAGACCTCGCGATACTTCCGTTGCTGCGAACCTACCGTGCCGATGAGTGGTCGGACTGGTTCGCCGCGGCCGGATTGGCATGCCCGGTGTTGCGTGGGGCCGTGTTCGACTCATCGTTGACGCTGGCAGAAGCGGCAGCCCAAGGCGCGGGTGTGGCGCTGCTGCCTGTCAAGCTGTTCGTGCGGGATGTGAGCCAGGGGCGCTTGGTGCAGCCATTCGCCCTCGAACTGTACAAAGGGGCCTATTGGCTCACGCGGCTGCAATCACGGACCCCCACGACCGCGATGCAGGTCTTTCGGGAATGGCTGCTAGCCCAGATGGAGGCAGGCTAGATCCTGTTGCGCATGCCTCGAATCGGCTGAGCCAGTCACTCTTGCATGTGCCGTGCACTTCAATGTGCGCCAGGCAGTGGGAGCCTCAACACCGCACTGCTGTGCAGCACTGAGCGGCATGGACCCATACGCAGGGCCAGCCCGTGCGGGGTGTGTGAACTCCACATCGCCGCTGGAATGACACGCAAGTGCGTTGTAGCGCAGCGTACCAATCGGCTGGCGGTTGCGCTTGGGTGCTGTCTTGTCGGGCGATCAGCCGTGTGATCCTGCTTCTGCCCAGCAGGCGACAAGCCTGTGTGCAGTCCCTGCCATCGCCTGGCGCAGCGACCAGACATCAAAATGGGCTCTAGCCTAAGCAGGGTGGTCGCTAAAAGCTATAGAAACCAAAGCGGCCGGGCGAATTGCAGCATAGCGCAGTCCAGCACTAAAACACCCTAAAAACCAGTGTTTGGGCGCAGGGTAAAGCTGCTCGGCATCCATCTTGGATCTTTAAATTGATAGCGTTTGATCAAGAAGCTTTAATGATGTCTCTGCCTTTGACAGGCGTTGTTGCATAAAACCAGCGGCAACAGCTGGTAGGGTGACGTCATGAGTGAAAGTAAGCGCCCGCGTGGCAAGTACAAGACGACAAACTGGGCGGACTACAACGCCTCACTCAAGGCCAGAGGTTCCCTGACAGTTTGGCTGGACAAGGACATGCAGTGGTACGCCACTGTCAGCGGCAAACGTGGTCGTCAACGCACCTTCTCCGATGCGGCAATCCAGTTCTGCCTGAGCATCAAATGCTTGTTCGGACTGGCCCTGCGTCAAAGCTTGGGGCTGGTCGAAAGTCTGTTGCGCTTGGCGGGCCTGGACTGGCGGGTGCCAGACTTCAGCACCGTGTGCCGGCGCCAGAAAGACTTGAGCGTTAAGCTGCCTTACCGACCCAGCACAACGGCACTGGATTTGCTGGTCGACAGCACCGGCATCAAGTTCCTGGGTGAAGGCGAATGGAAGTGTAAAAAGCACGGTGCCGAATACCGGCGCCAGTGGCGCAAAGTACACTTGGCCATTGATGCCCGCACGCTGGACATCCGTGCCATCGAGGTCACTGACAACGGCACGGGCGATGCGCCCATGTTGCCGGAACTTCTCAGCCAGATACCGCCAGATGAACCCATTGCCAGTGTCGGCGGCGATGGTGCTTACGACACCAAGGCATGCCATGCAGCGATAGCGCTGCGCAATGCGCAAGCCATCATCCCGCCACGCAAGAATGCGCGAGCATGGAAGGGCACGCAAGCCGGGGCGAGCTCACGCAACGAAGCCCTGCGTGCCTGCCAGCGGCTGGGTCGCCGGATTTGGAAGAAGTGGAGCGGGTACCACCGACGCAGCCTGGTGGAGACGAAGATGAATTGCTTCAAACGACTGGGCGAGCGGGTCATGGCCAGGACGTTCGAGCGTCAGGTGACGGAGTTGCACATCCGCGTGGCGCTGCTCAACCGATTCAGCCAACTCGGGCGCCCGGTGACAGTGGCCTTGGAGTAAGTCCGTCTGGGGTTGGGGTCATGCCGTCTCCGACGGGAGTTGTGCAACAAGGCCGTTGGGATGCTGATCGCCGTTTACCTGTTTTTCGGCAGTGAGTGGGGGAGAGGTATATTCTCGGAATGGTTTATTGGATTATTTAATACCGGGAAGAGGGTATAAAAAAAGGCCTGAATTCAGGCCTTTTTTTCATAGGTCAAGACTTAATTGCAAAATCTTCGCGGTTTTTGTCTTTGATCCAGGCAGGCGGTTTGCCCCGTCCCGTCCATGTGGCCCCCGTCGCAGGGTCACGAAATTTTGGTTCAACTTTTTCCCGCTTGTCAGCGGCGCGGTTTGGCTCAATGTCTTTAATTGAAAGATCAAAATCTTTCATGAGCGCGCGAATCTTTGCTACAGCTTCACCAACTTCTGCTTTGCGGGCTTCGCTGATTTGCTTTTCGAGTTTTTCCCGTTCTGCCAGAAGCTCTTTGTAAGTTGCCATGATTCATTTAAAAAGGAGTTGATGACCGAAGTATATTAGCGTATAAATTGATTTTGTGGTGTTGTTTTTATAGCGAAATTGGGAAAATATACTAATGAAAAATCAAGTAAACCAAATTAGAAATATTGGCGATGCTGGAGTTATAACTAAACCGGAGGGTAGCGTAAAAATAAGCGTACTAAATAACTCAAGACAAATTGATGTTGTTGTCGCTGGAGCTGGAAAAGATGGAAAGCCTGGCTGGATGACAATGAAAGTATTGCCTGAGTCTGGTTTACCAAAAGGCATTAACTACTTGGACGAGGCAATCAATCCGGCTAAAAACATGAGGACGCAAAAATATGGGGGGCAAGTCTTGCATGTTGACCAGGCGCATGTTTATCAATTCGGGCCAAAAGGACTTGTTAAACATGACAGGAACATTTTTGCAGTTGGGCTGCAGGGAAAGGAGCCGATAGTAGGCCGTTGGGCACTGTTGCAAATAGTCGGTGGTGATAAACTTATCATCCCCTTTTGCTGATGGAGCTGCACATGAACCCATTCAAAGGCCGGCATTTTCAGCGTGACATCATTCTGTGGGCCGTACGCTGGTACTGCAAATACGGCATCAGTTACCGTGAGCTGCAGGAGATGCTGGCTGAACGCGGAGTGAATGTCGATCACTCCACGATTTACCGCTGGGTTCAGCGTTATGCGCCTGAAATGGAAAAACGGCTGCGCTGGTACTGGCGTAACCCTTCCGATCTTTGCCCGTGGCACATGGATGAAACCTACGTGAAGGTCAATGGCCGCTGGGCGTATCTGTACCGGGCCGTCGACAGCCGGGGCCGCACTGTCGATTTTTATCTCTCCTCCCGTCGTAACAGCAAAGCTGCATACCGGTTTCTGGGTAAAATCCTCAACAACGTGAAGAAGTGGCAGATCCCGCGATTCATCAACACGGATAAAGCGCCCGCCTATGGTCGCGCGCTTGCTCTGCTCAAACGCGAAGGCCGGTGCCCGTCTGACGTTGAACACCGACAGATTAAGTACCGGAACAACGTGATTGAATGCGATCATGGCAAACTGAAACGGATAATCGGCGCCACGCTGGGATTTAAATCCATGAAGACGGCTTACGCCACCATCAAAGGTATTGAGGTGATGCGTGCACTACGCAAAGGCCAGGCCTCAGCATTTTATTATGGTGATCCCCTGGGCGAAATGCGCCTGGTAAGCAGAGTTTTTGAAATGTAAGGCCTTTGAATAAGACAAAAGGCTGCCTCATCGCTAACTTTGCAACAGTGCCTAAAATAAGCCTTATATCCAAGCATAAAACAAGGTTGTCTAGACTTCTTTTAACAGTAAAGTTATCATAAAACTGAATTTTATTTTTTAGGTAAGTTTATGCATTCTATCCGCATTCGTTAAGACACAACTATTTGCATAGTGACACTATTTTATAATGGTGGGCTTTTGTTGTGTCTTTAAGAATATATGCGGATATATAAAGTAAAAGTATGCTTAATTTATAAGTATGCTTTTAGTGCATAGTTTCCAGTTATAACTTAATTGACTAGCTATTTGTCCACCCTGTGGATGAATAGCTTTTTTTTTGGGAGGACACTGTGATGCTAGCTTTTGTTTTCACCTAAATCCTGTTTGCTGCATAAAAAATTTCAAGAGCTAAACAGGAGTAAATAAAAATGAGTTTAATTATTAAAGCGAGAAACATACGCTTGGATTATGCTGGGCGTGATGTTTTGGATATTGATGAATTGGAAATTCACTCTTATGACCGTATTGGTCTTGTGGGTGATAACGGAGCAGGAAAGAGTAGTTTACTCAAAGTACTTAATGGCGAAATTGTTTTAGCCGAAGCGACATTACAGCGTTTTGGTGATTTTGCACATATCAGCCAACTGGGCGGAATCGAAATAGAAACGGTCGAAGACCGGGCAATGTTATCTCGCCTTGGTGTTTCCAATGTACAAAACGACACAATGAGTGGCGGAGAGGAAACTCGTGCAAAAATTGCTGCCGCATTTTCCCAACAAGTACATGGCATTCTAGCGGATGAACCAACCAGCCACCTTGATCTCAATGGAATAGATCTACTTATTGGTCAACTTAAAGCATTTGATGGAGCATTACTTGTTATCAGTCATGACCGATATTTTCTTGATATGGTTGTAGACAAGATATGGGAGTTAAAAGACGGTAAAATTACGGAATATTGGGGTGGTTACTCGGATTACTTGCGTCAAAAAGAAGAAGAGCGACAACACCAAGCCGTAGAATATGAGCTGATGATGAAGGAACGGGAGCGATTAGAATCTGCTGTGCAAGAAAAACGCCAGCAAGCTAATCGATTAGACAATAAGAAAAAAGGAGAAAAATCCAAAAACTCTACCGAAAGTGCTGGACGACTTGGGCATGCAAAAATGACTGGCACCAAGCAAAGAAAACTGTATCAGGCAGCTAAGAGTATGGAAAAGCGTTTGGCTGCATTAGAAGATATTCAAGCACCAGAGCATTTGCGTTCTATTCGTTTTCGTCAAAGTTCAGCCCTAGAACTGCACAATAAGTTCCCGATTACGGCAGATGGTCTGAGCTTAAAATTTGGTAGCCGTACTATCTTTGATGACGCTAACTTTATAATACCGCTTGGCGCTAAAGTCGCTATAACTGGATCGAATGGAACAGGGAAAACGTCCTTGTTAAAAATGATATCAGAACGTGCTGATGGATTAACCATATCTCCAAAAGCTGAAATTGGCTACTTTACACAAACAGGATATAAATTTAACACGCATAAATCTGTGCTCTCCTTTATGCAGGAAGAGTGCGAGTACACAGTTGCGGAAATTCGTGCAGTATTGGCTTCAATGGGGATCGGAGCGAATGATATTCAAAAAAACTTATCCGACTTATCGGGAGGTGAAATCATCAAACTGCTTTTATCCAAAATGCTTTTAGGAAAATATAATATTTTGCTTATGGATGAACCAGGAAACTATCTTGACCTAAAAAGTATTGCCGCATTAGAAACAATGATGAAGTCCTATGCAGGAACTATTATCTTCGTATCTCATGACAAGCAATTGGTCGATAATATTGCTGACATTATCTACGAGATCAAAGACCACAAAATCATCAAGACTTTTGAGAGAGATTGTTAATGATAGCCAATCTAATCCGAACATTAATTATTGAACTCTTTAAAGGAAATTAAAAATGACAATTCAAGATATTCAATCACTTGCTGAAGCACACGGCTTGTTGCTTACGGACAAAATGAATTTCAATGAAATGGGCATTGAT
This sequence comes from Comamonas sp. SY3, assembly GCF_041730275.1. Classification (NCBI taxonomy): domain Bacteria; kingdom Pseudomonadati; phylum Pseudomonadota; class Betaproteobacteria; order Burkholderiales; family Comamonadaceae; genus Comamonas; species Comamonas sp. SY3. The sequence continues at coordinate 18,654 of NZ_JBGTYN010000038.1, forward strand.
TTTAAGGTCGTTTTTGCTCTTGATACAAAGGGGCAACAATGGTTGCTGCGTATTCCTCGTCGTGATGGCATGAGGGAACAAATCAAGAAAGAAAAACGCATTTTAGAATTGGTAAAAAAACATCTTTCTGTAGAGGTTCCTGATTGGAGAATTTCATCTACAGAATTAGTGGCTTATCCCATACTTAAAGATAATCCTGTTTTAAATTTGGATGCTGAAACCTATGAAATAATTTGGAATATGGACAAAGATAGCCCGAAATACATAACATCTTTGGCAAAAACCTTATTTGAAATCCATAGTATTCCTGAAAAAGAAGTTCGGGAAAATGATTTGAAAATTATGAAACCTTCAGATTTAAGACCTGAAATAGCAAACAATTTGCAGTTAGTAAAATCTGAAATTGGTATAAGTGAGCAATTGGAAACCCGCTACAGAAAATGGTTGGATAATGATGTTCTATGGGCAGATTTCACCCAATTTATACATGGCGATTTATATGCTGGGCATGTACTAGCTTCAAAGGATGGAGCTGTTTCAGGCGTTATTGATTGGTCAACAGCCCATATAGATGACCCAGCGATTGATTTTGCTGGGCATGTAACTTTGTTTGGAGAAGAAAGCCTCAAAACTCTAATCATCGAGTATGAAAAACTAGGGGGTAAAGTTTGGAATAAACTATATGAACAGACTTTAGAAAGAGCAGCGGCCTCTCCTTTGATGTATGGTTTATTTGCCTTAGAAACTCAAAATGAAAGCCTTATCGTTGGAGCAAAAGCTCAGTTGGGAGTTATATAATTTAAAAATATGATTGCTGAGGCACTGTTGCAAATAGTCGGTGGTGATAAACTTATCATCCCCTTTTGCTGATGGAGCTGCACATGAACCCATTCAAAGGCCGGCATTTTCAGCGTGACATCATTCTGTGGGCCGTACGCTGGTACTGCAAATACGGCATCAGTTACCGTGAGCTGCAGGAGATGCTGGCTGAACGCGGAGTGAATGTCGATCACTCCACGATTTACCGCTGGGTTCAGCGTTATGCGCCTGAAATGGAAAAACGGCTGCGCTGGTACTGGCGTAACCCTTCCGATCTTTGCCCGTGGCACATGGATGAAACCTACGTGAAGGTCAATGGCCGCTGGGCGTATCTGTACCGGGCCGTCGACAGCCGGGGCCGCACTGTCGATTTTTATCTCTCCTCCCGTCGTAACAGCAAAGCTGCATACCGGTTTCTGGGTAAAATCCTCAACAACGTGAAGAAGTGGCAGATCCCGCGATTCATCAACACGGATAAAGCGCCCGCCTATGGTCGCGCGCTTGCTCTGCTCAAACGCGAAGGCCGGTGCCCGTCTGACGTTGAACACCGACAGATTAAGTACCGGAACAACGTGATTGAATGCGATCATGGCAAACTGAAACGGATAATCGGCGCCACGCTGGGATTTAAATCCATGAAGACGGCTTACGCCACCATCAAAGGTATTGAGGTGATGCGTGCACTACGCAAAGGCCAGGCCTCAGCATTTTATTATGGTGATCCCCTGGGCGAAATGCGCCTGGTAAGCAGAGTTTTTGAAATGTAAGGCCTTTGAATAAGACAAAAGGCTGCCTCATCGCTAACTTTGCAACAGTGCCTTCTACGGCACGTTTGAAGGCGCGCTGAAAGGTCTGGTCATACATGTGATGGCGACGCACGACACCGCTCCGTGGATCGGTCGAATGCGTGTGCTGCGCAAAAACCCAGAACCACGGCCAGGAATGCCCGGCGCGCGGATACTTCCGCTCAAGGGCGTCGGGAAGCGCAACGCCGCTGCGGCCCTCGGCCTGGTCCTTCAGCCACCATGCCCGTGCACGCGACAGCTGCTCGCGCAGGCTGGGTGCCAAGCTCTCGGGTAACATCAAGGCCCGATCCTTGGAGCCCTTGCCCTCCCGCACGATGATCGTGCCGTGATCGAAATCCAGATCCTTGACCCGCAGTTGCAAACCCTCACTGATCCGCATGCCCGTTCCATACAGAAGCTGGGCGAACAAACGATGCTCGCCTTCCAGAAAACCGAGGATGCGAACCACTTCATCCGGGGTCAGCACCACCGGCAAGCGCCGCGACGGCCGAGGTCTTCCGATCTCCTGAAGCCAGGGCAGATCCGTGCACAGCACCTTGCCGTAGAAGAACAGCAAGGCCGCCAA
>NZ_JBGTYN010000039.1:0-17770 GCF_041730275.1 Comamonas sp. SY3
ACGTGTCGATCACCGTCAAGCTGATCAACCCCATCGCTATGGAAGAAGGTCTGCGCTTCGCTATCCGCGAAGGCGGCCGTACCGTGGGCGCTGGCGTGGTTGCCAAGATCATTGCGTAAGTATTGATTTCGTAGGGGTATAGCTCAATTGGCAGAGCGTCGGTCTCCAAAACCGAAGGTTGTAGGTTCGATTCCTACTGCCCCTGCCACTGAATAAGTGGTCAACCAAGCCCGCCTGATTACAAGGCGGGCTTCGGCGTCTTGAGTGATGCCTATTTTCCATCTCTGAATTGTCGACATGGCTGCTACACAAGTTGAAACTGTTAGTTCTGGTGCGGACAAGCTCAAGCTGTTCGCTGTAGCTGCATTGGTCATCGCCGGTATCGCCGGCTTTTACCTGTTGGCCAAACAAGGTGCGGTTGCCCAGTGGGCCGTGCTGATTGTGGCCCTGATTGCGGCGGTCACCGTTTTTCTGGTGTCTGAACCAGGTAAGCAATTTGTTGGTTTTGCCAAGGACTCCTGGCGTGAAGTCAAGAAGGTTGTCTGGCCTTCGCGTAAAGAGACGCTGCAGATGACCGCTTACGTGTTTGCGTTTGTGGTCATCATGTCTTTGTTCTTGTGGATGACTGATAAAACGCTGGAATGGGTCTTGTACGACCTGGTTCTGGGCTGGAGGAAGTAATGTCGAACACGGACGAAACAACCAACACAGGCGCTGAGGCGCCTATGAGTGCTGCTAATCCCGATCTGCGCTGGTACATCGTGCATGCCTACTCGGGCATGGAGAAGGCCGTTGAGCGCAACATCCTGGAGCGCATTCACCGCTCGGACATGCAAAGCAAGTTCGGCCGCATTCTGGTGCCTACCGAGGAAGTGGTGGAAGTGCGCAATGGTCAGAAAAAGACCACCGAGCGCCGCCTGTTCCCGGGCTATGTGTTTGTCGAGATGGTCATGGACGACGACACCTGGCACTTGGTCAAGCACACCAGCAAGGTGACGGGCTTTGTCGGCGGCGCCAAGAACCGTCCGGCGCCGATCTCCGAAGCAGAAGTTCAGAAGATCGTTCTGCAGATGGAAGAGGGCTCGGACAAGCCACGCCACAAGATCGAATTCACCGTCGGCGAATTCATCCGCGTCAAGGAAGGTCCGTTCACGGACTTCAACGGATCGGTCGAAGAAGTAAACTACGAAAAGAGTCGACTTCGCGTTTCTGTTATGATCTTTGGCCGTTCAACTCCGGTTGAGCTGGAATTTGCGCAGGTTGAAAAAACCTGATTGATTTTCATGCACTTACGGACTCGGTGCCTAAACAGAGTCTTAACCCCGGGGAGCCCGCGCTATGCAGTGCGGGCGTTTTTACCCGTAAGGAGCTATAAATGGCAAAGAAAATTGTCGGCTTCATCAAGCTGCAAGTGCCAGCTGGTAAAGCCAATCCATCGCCACCCATTGGTCCAGCGCTGGGTCAACGTGGTCTTAACATCATGGAATTCTGCAAGGCGTTCAACGCCCAGACCCAAGGTGTTGAGCCAGGTCTGCCACTGCCTGTGGTGATCACCGCTTTCGCGGACAAGAGCTTCACGTTCGTCATCAAGACCCCACCCGCAACGGTGCTGATCAAGAAGGCGATCAAGCTGGACAAGGGTTCTTCGAACCCTCTGGCCACCAAGGTCGGCAAGATCACCCGCGCTCAGCTGGAAGAGATCGCCAAGACCAAGCTGAAGGACATGAACGCTGCTGACGTTGACGCCGCTGTGCGCACGCTGGCTGGTTCCGCCCGTTCGATGGGCGTTACGGTGGAGGGCCTCTAACATGGCAAAGTTGACCAAGAAGCAAAAAGCCCTGCAAGGCAAGGTGGACACCACCAAGCTGTACGCATTCGCTGATGCAGTGGCGCTCGTGAAGGACGCCGCTACGGCCAAGTTTGATGAATCCATCGACGTGGCTATCCAGCTGGGCGTGGACGCCAAGAAGTCGGACCAAGTGGTTCGTGGCGCTGTCGTGCTGCCTAACGGCACCGGCAAGACCACCCGCGTGGCCGTGTTCGCACAAGGCGCCAAGGCTGAAGAAGCCAAGGCCGCTGGTGCCGATATCGTGGGTATGGACGAGCTGGCCGCGATGGTCAAGGCTGGTGACATGCCTTTCGACATCGTGATCGCTGCGCCTGACGCCATGCGTATCGTTGGTACCCTGGGTCAAATCCTGGGCCCACGTGGTCTGATGCCTAACCCCAAGGTGGGCACCGTGACTCCCGACGTCGCTACGGCTGTGAAGAACGCCAAGGCAGGTCAGGTGCAGTTCCGCGTTGACAAGGCTGGTATCGTTCACTCGACCATCGGCCGCCGTTCGTTCGAGAACGACAAGCTCCAGGGCAACCTGGCTGCGCTGATCGACGCTCTGAACAAGGCAAAGCCAGCTACCAGCAAGGGTCTGTACCTGCGCAAGGTGGCAGTGTCGTCGACGATGGGTATCGGCGTGCGCGTCGATGCACAGTCCATCGCAGCGTAATTGCTAAAAAAATCGTCAGACCGGTGCTTGCACCGGTCTGGTGTGGTGGGCTGGCGAGGGGTTTTGAGAAAAACGCCATGCCAGGCCATCCAAGACCGTTGGTGTGATTGGATCACTTAAATCTTTTTGCCAACGCAGATGGCGATCCCGCTGCAGATGGATGAATTTCCAAAACAGTTGGTCGCTGCAACAAGAGCGCGCATGAGGGGCTCGCCCCGATTTGCGCATTTGAAGGAGTAGACCTTGAGTCTGAATCGCAGTGAGAAAGAAGCGGTCATCAATGAAGTGACCAGCCTCGCCGCTAAAGCTCAAACGCTTGTGTTCGCGGAATACCGCGGCATCACGGTCGCTGACATGACGAAGCTGCGTGTGGAAGCACGCAAGCAAGGCGTGACGCTGAGTGTTCTGAAGAACACCCTGGCTCGTCGCGCTGTTGCTGGTAGCAGCTTTGAAGTGGTGGCTGACCAGATGACCGGCCCGCTGATCTACGGTTTCTCTGAAGATGCAATCGCCGCCGCCAAGGTGGTGGCCGATTTCGCGAAGACCAACGACAAGTTGGTGATTCGCGGTGGTGCATTCGAAGGAAAGGCGTTGGACGCTAACAGCGTTAAGCAACTGGCAAGCGTGCCTTCCAAGGAAGTGCTGCTGGCCCAATTGTGTGGCTTGCTCATGTCGCCAATCTCGCGTACGGCCGTTGTGCTGGGCGCACTGGCGGCCAAAAAGGGCGAAGGCGCAGAAGTCGCCGAAGTCGCTGCAGCTTAAGCGCGGCAAAACCAACCGATATATTTAGGAAATCAAAATGGCATTCGATAAAGACGCATTCTTGACCTCCCTGGACAGCATGACTGTTCTGGAACTGAACGACCTGGTCAAGGCAATTGAAGAAAAGTTTGGCGTGAGCGCTGCTGCTATGGCCGCTCCTGCTGCTGGTGGTGGCGGTGGCGCTGCTGCTGCTGAAGAAAAGACCGAGTTCAACCTGGTGCTGCTGGAAGCCGGCGCTAACAAGGTTGGCGTGATCAAGGCCGTGCGTGAAATCACCGGTCTGGGTCTGAAGGAAGCCAAGGACATGGTCGACGGCGCTCCTAAGGTTCTGAAGGAAGCTATGCCTAAGGCTGACGCTGACGCAGCTGCCAAGAAGCTGACCGAAGCTGGTGCAAAGGCTGAACTCAAGTAATTGAGGGCTTTTTCAAGGCTGGAGTACCCGAAAAGGTGCTCCAGCCTTTGGCGCTTCTGGAATCTCGTTCGCTAGAGCACACCAAAAACTGGCCGTAGATGGCTGATTTTTAGTGTTTTCTAACATCCGACACTAGAAAACCCCTTGGTTCGGGTGGTGTGCAATGCACCACCGTCTGCCATGGTTGGTAGTGGCCAACCCACCAAGCTGCAACCCCGTCACAGGGGTGTCGTCGAAGACCCAGGACTCATGTCTTTGCCCGGAGATCTCATGGCCTATTCTTACACCGAACGCAAGCGAATCCGCAAAAGTTTCGGCAGCCGCGATAGCGTGCTCGAAGTGCCTTACCTGCTGCAAATGCAAAAAGATGCTTACACCGCATTTTTGCAAGCAGACTCGGCCCCCAAAAAGCGTACTGATGAAGGCTTGCAAGCTGCCTTCAACTCGGCTTTCCCCATCGTCTCGCACAACGGTTTTGTGGAGATGAAGTTTGTCGAGTACAACCTCGCCAGGCCCGCTTTCGACGTGCGCGAATGCCAGACCCGTGGTCTGACCTTCTCGTCCGCTGTGCGCGCCAAGGTGCAGTTGATCATCTATGACCGTGAATCCTCCACGCCCCAGTCCAAGGTGGTCAAGGAAGTGAAGGAGCAGGAAGTCTACATGGGCGAAGTGCCCCTGATGACGGACAAAGGTTCATTCATTGTCAATGGCACCGAGCGTGTGATCGTCTCGCAGCTGCACCGCTCGCCAGGTGTGTTCTTTGAACACGACAAGGGCAAGACGCACAGCTCGGGCAAGCTGCTGTTCTCGGCACGCATCATCCCTTACCGCGGCTCCTGGCTGGACTTCGAGTTCGACCCCAAGGACCTGCTGTTCTTCCGTGTGGACCGCCGCCGCAAGATGCCGGTGTCGATTCTGCTCAAGGCCATCGGCATGACGCCCGAGTCCATCCTGGCGACGTTCTACGAGAACGACAACTTCCGCCTGATGGACAGCGGCGCGCAAATGGAATTTGTGGCTGACCGCCTCAAGGGTGAAGTCGCGCGCTTTGACATCACCGACAAGTCGGGCAAGGTGGTTGTGGCCAAGGACAAGCGCATCACCGCGCGCCACACCCGCGAGATGGAGCAGTCGGGCACCAAGTTCATCAGCGTGCCTGAAGACTTCCTGCTCGGCCGCGTCGCTGCCAAGAACATCGTTGACCCTGACACCGGTGAAATCATCGCCAAGGCCAACGAAGAGATGACCGAAGCGCTGCTCAAGAAGCTGCGCTCCGCCGGCATCCAGGATCTGGCTTGCATCTACACCAACGAACTGAGCCACGGCGCCTACATCTCGCAGACCCTGCGTACCGATGAAACCGCTGACGAGTTCGCGGCACGCGTTGCCATCTACCGCATGATGCGCCCTGGTGAGCCTCCAACCGAGGACGCCGTGCAGGCGCTGTTCCAGCGTTTGTTCTACAACGAAGACACCTACGATCTGTCGCGTGTCGGCCGTATGAAGTTCAACGCCAAGATCGGCCGCGACACCCCGACCGGTCCCATGGTGCTGTCCAACGAAGACATCCTCGAAGTCGTGAAGATCCTGGTGGATCTGCGCAACGGCAAGGGTGAAGTCGATGACATCGACCACCTGGGCAACCGCCGCGTGCGTTGCGTGGGCGAGCTGGCCGAAAACCAGTACCGCACCGGTCTGGCACGTATCGAAAAGGCTGTGAAGGAGCGTCTGGGCCAGGCTGAGCAAGAGCCCCTGATGCCGCACGACCTGATCAACAGCAAGCCGATCTCTGCCGCCCTGAAGGAATTCTTCGGCGCCTCGCAGCTGTCGCAGTTCATGGACCAGACCAACCCGCTGGCTGAAATCACGCACAAGCGCCGTGTTTCCGCTCTGGGCCCAGGCGGTCTGACCCGCGAACGCGCAGGCTTCGAAGTGCGTGACGTGCACGTGACCCACTACGGCCGCGTCTGCCCGATCGAAACGCCTGAAGGTCCGAACATCGGTCTGATCAACTCGCTGGCTCTGTACGCGCGTCTGAACGAGTACGGTTTCATCGAAACCCCTTACCGTCGCGTGATCGACGGCAAGGTGACCGACCAGATGGACTACCTGTCGGCCATCGAAGAAGGCAAGTACGTGATCGCGCAGGCCAATGCCGAGCTCGACGCCGAAGGCCGCCTGACCGGTGACCTGGTCTCTGCCCGTGAAAACGGTGAATCGACCCTGCTGTCCGCCGAGCGCGTGCAGTACATGGACGTGTCGCCCGCACAGATCGTGTCGGTGGCTGCGTCGCTGATTCCGTTCCTGGAACACGATGACGCGAACCGCGCATTGATGGGTGCCAACATGTCGCGCCAGGCCGTGCCTGTGCTGCGCCCTGAAAAGCCCATGGTCGGTACCGGTATCGAGCGCGTTGCTGCGGTCGACTCGGGCACCGTCGTGACGGCCACCCGTGGCGGTATCGTCGACTACGTGGACGCGACCCGTATCGTGATCCGTGTGAACGACGAAGAAGCCGTGGCCGGTGAAGTGGGTGTGGACATCTACAACCTCATCAAGTACCAGCGTTCCAACCAGAACACCAACATCCACCAGCGTCCTGTGGTTCGCCGCGGCGACAAGCTGGCCAAGGGTGACGTGATTGCGGACGGCGCATCGACCGACCTGGGCGAAATCGCCATTGGTCAGAACATGCTGATCGCCTTCATGACCTGGAACGGCTACAACTTCGAAGACTCGATCCTGATCTCCGAACGCGTGGTCGCGGAAGACCGCTACACCTCGATCCACATCGAGGAACTGGTGGTGATGGCCCGCGACACCAAGCTCGGTGCCGAGGAAATCACGCGCGACATCCCGAACCTGTCCGAGCAGCAACTCAACCGTCTGGACGAGTCCGGCATCATCTACGTGGGTGCAGAAGTGCAACCCGGCGATGTGCTGGTGGGCAAGGTCACGCCAAAGGGTGAGACCACGCTGACCCCGGAAGAGAAGCTGCTGCGTGCCATCTTCGGCGAGAAGGCGTCCGACGTGAAGGACACCTCGCTGCGCGTGGACCAGGGCTCGCAAGGTACCGTGATCGATGTGCAGGTCTTCACCCGTGAAGGCATCCAGCGCGACAAGCGCGCCCAGCAGATCATTGACGACGAACTCAAGCGTTTCCGTCTGGACCTGAACGACCAGCTGCGTATTGTGGAAGCCGATGCGTTTGACCGTATCGCCAAGCTGCTCAACGGCCGCGTGGCCAATGGCGGCCCGCAAAAGCTGGCCAAGGGCACCAAGATCGACAAGGCCTATCTGGACGGCGTGGAGAAGTTCCACTGGTTCGATATCCGCCCAGCCGAAGACGACGTCGCAGCCCAGCTGGAGTCCATCAAGAACTCCATCGAGCAGCAACGCCACAACTTCGACCTGGCTTTCGAAGAAAAGCGCAAGAAGCTCACGCAAGGCGACGAGCTGCCTGCTGGCGTGCTCAAGATGGTCAAGGTCTACCTGGCCGTCAAGCGCCGTCTGCAGCCTGGCGACAAGATGGCCGGCCGTCACGGTAACAAGGGTGTGGTCTCCAAGATCGTGCCGGTGGAAGACATGCCTTTCATGGCCGATGGCACCACCGCCGACATCGTGCTGAACCCGCTGGGCGTGCCTTCGCGCATGAACATCGGTCAGGTGCTGGAAGTCCACCTGGGCTGGGCCGGCAAGGGCCTGGGCCAGCGTATCGGTGACATGCTGCAGGCCGAAGCCCGTGCCGCTGAAGTGCGCTCCTTCCTGGAAGAGGTGTACAACAGCCGCGGCCGCAAGGAAGACCTCAAGCAACTGTCCGATGACCAGATCATGTTCATGGCGGAGAACCTGAAGAACGGCGTGCCTTTCGCAACGCCCGTGTTCGACGGTGCTTCCGAGCAGGAAATCAAGGACATGCTCAAGCTGGCGTACCCGGATGACATCCAGGCACGCAAGGGTCTGACCGAGCCACGCACCCAGGCTTACCTGTATGACGGCCGCACCGGTGAGCGCTTCGAGCGCCCCACCACCATCGGCTACATGCACTACCTGAAGCTGCACCACTTGGTCGACGACAAGATGCACGCCCGCTCCACTGGTCCTTACTCGCTGGTGACGCAACAACCTCTGGGCGGTAAGGCCCAGTTCGGTGGTCAGCGTTTCGGTGAAATGGAAGTGTGGGCGCTGGAAGCGTATGGCGCCGCCTATGTGCTGCAGGAAATGCTGACCGTGAAGTCCGATGACGTGGTGGGCCGTACCAAGGTGTACGAATCCATCGTCAAGGGCGAACACGCCATCGAAGCCGGCATGCCGGAGTCGTTCAATGTGCTGGTCAAGGAAATCCGTTCCCTGGGCCTGGACATCGAACTGGAACGTTCTTAATTGAAGGGGGAAAGAGTCTATGAAATCGCTACTCGACCTGTTCAAACAATTTACGCCTGATGAGCATTTCGATGCCATCAAAATCGGCCTGGCTTCGCCCGAAAAGATCCGTTCGTGGTCTTTCGGCGAAGTGAAGAAGCCCGAGACCATCAACTACCGTACCTTCAAGCCCGAGCGCGATGGTCTGTTCTGCGCCAAGATCTTTGGCCCGATCAAGGACTACGAATGCCTGTGCGGCAAGTACAAGCGCTTGAAGCACCGCGGTGTGATCTGCGAGAAGTGCGGCGTTGAAGTCACGCAGACCAAGGTGCGCCGCGAGCGCATGGGTCACATCGACCTGGCCGCGCCTTGCGCCCATATCTGGTTCCTCAAGTCCCTGCCTTCGCGCCTGGGCCTGGTGCTGGACATGACTTTGCGCGACATCGAACGCGTGCTGTACTTCGAAGCCTACGTGGTGACCGACCCCGGCATGACCCCGCTGAAGAAGTTCAGCATCATGTCGGAAGACGAGTACGACAAGAACGTCGAAGAGTACGGTGATGAATTCGTAGCCAAGATGGGCGCCGAAGGCATCAAGGACCTGCTCGAAGGCATCGAGATCGATGCGGAAATCGAGCGCCTGCGCAACGACCTGACCGGCTCCGAAGTCAAGGTCAAGAAGAACGCCAAGCGCCTGAAGCTGCTCGAAGCGTTCAAGAAGTCCGGCATCAAGCCCGGTTGGATGGTGATGGAAGTGCTGCCTGTGCTGCCTCCCGATCTGCGTCCACTGGTGCCGCTGGACGGCGGCCGCTTTGCGACCTCCGACCTGAACGACCTGTACCGCCGCGTCATCAACCGCAACTCGCGTCTGCGCCGCCTGCTGGAGCTGAAGGCTCCCGAGATCATTGCCCGCAATGAAAAGCGCATGCTGCAAGAAGCGGTCGACTCGCTGCTGGACAACGGCCGCCGTGGCAAGGCCATGACCGGCGCGAACAAGCGTGCCCTCAAGTCGCTGGCCGACATGATCAAGGGCAAGAGCGGTCGTTTCCGCCAGAACTTGCTGGGCAAGCGCGTCGACTACTCCGGTCGTTCCGTGATTACCGTGGGCCCAACGCTCAAGCTGCACCAGTGCGGTCTGCCCAAGCTGATGGCGCTGGAGCTGTTCAAGCCTTTCATCTTCGCGCAGCTCGAAGCGCGTGGCATCGCCACGACCATCAAGGCCGCCAAGAAGGAAGTGGAAACCGGCACCCCCGTGGTGTGGGACATCCTGGAAGAGGTGATCCGCGAGCATCCGATCATGCTCAACCGCGCACCTACGCTGCACCGTCTGGGTATCCAGGCGTTCGAGCCTATCCTGATCGAAGGCAAGGCCCTGCAACTGCACCCGCTGGTTTGCGCGGCATTCAACGCTGACTTTGACGGTGACCAGATGGCTGTTCACGTGCCGCTGTCGGTGGAAGCACAGATGGAAGCCCGCACCTTGATGCTGGCCTCCAACAACGTGCTGTTCCCCGCTTCGGGCGAACCCTCGATCGTTCCTTCTCAGGACGTGGTGCTGGGCCTGTACCAGGCCACCCGCGAGAAGATCAACGGCAAGGGCGAAGGCATGGTGTTCTCCGACATCGGCGAAGTGCAACGCGCACTGGATGCCGAGCAGGTCGAGCGCGCCACCAAGATCAGCGTGCGTCTGACCGAGTGGAACAAGAACAAGGCCTCCGGTGAGTTCGAGCCGACGACCAAGCTGGTGGAAACCACCGTTGGCCGCGCCCTGCTGTCCGAGATTCTGCCCAAGGGTATGCCTTTCTCTTCGATCAACAAGACGTTGAAGAAGAAGGAAATCTCCAAGCTGATCAACATCTCGTTCCGCAAGTGCGGTCTGAAGGAAACCGTGGTGTTCGCCGACAAGCTGCTGCAAAACGGCTTCCGTCTGGCAACGCGCTCCGGTATCTCGATCGCCATCGGCGACATGCTGGTGCCACCGCAAAAGGCCGAGATCATCGCCCGCTCCGAAGCGGAAGTGAAGGAAATCGAGCAGCAGTACGTCTCCGGTCTGGTCACGGCTGGCGAGCGCTACAACAAGGTGGTGGACATCTGGGGCAAGGCCGGTGACGAAGTCTCCAAGGTCATGATGGCCCAGCTGGCCAAGGAAAAGGTCATTGACCGCCATGGCAAGGAAGTCGATCAGGAATCGTTCAACGCGATTTACATGATGGCCGACTCCGGCGCCCGTGGCTCGGCCGCACAGATCCGCCAGCTGGCAGGTATGCGTGGTCTGATGGCCAAGCCTGACGGCTCGATCATCGAGACCCCCATCACGGCGAACTTCCGTGAAGGTCTGAACGTGTTGCAGTACTTCATCTCCACCCACGGTGCCCGTAAGGGTCTGGCGGATACGGCGCTGAAGACGGCTAACTCCGGTTACCTGACGCGCCGTCTGGTGGACGTGACGCAGGACTTGGTGATCACCGAGCTCGACTGCGGCACGCACAACGGCACCTTGATGCGCGCTGTGGTCGAAGGCGGTGAAGTGATCGAGTCGCTGCGCGACCGTATCCTGGGCCGTACCGCTGCGGACGAAGTGCTGCACCCTGAGACCCGCGCCCTGTTGGCCAAGGCTGGCGATCTGTTCGACGAAGACCTGATCGAAGAGCTGGAAGCTGCTGGTGTGGACGAAGTGAAGGTGCGCACGGCACTGACCTGCGAAACCCGCTTCGGTCTGTGCGCCACCTGCTACGGCCGCGACCTGGGCCGTGGCGGCCTGATCAACCTCGGCGAAGCCGTCGGTGTGATCGCTGCCCAGTCCATCGGTGAGCCTGGCACGCAGCTGACCATGCGTACGTTCCACATCGGTGGTGCGGCGTCGCGTGCGGCAGTGGCCTCCAGCGTGGAAGCCAAGTCCAACGGTATCGTGGGCTTCAATCCACAGATGCGCTATGTGACCAACAACAAGGGCGAACTGGTCGTGATTTCCCGCTCCGGCGAAATCGTGATCCAGGACGAGTACGGCCGCGAGCGTGAGCGTCACAAGATGCCTTACGGTGCAACGCTGTCGATCAAGCCTGATCAGCAGATCAAGGCAGGTACCGTGTTGGCCAACTGGGATCCGCTGACCCGTCCGATCATTACCGAATACGCCGGTCAGGTGAAGTTCGAGAATGTCGAAGAAGGTCTGACGGTGGCCAAGCAGGTCGACGAAGTGACCGGTCTGTCCACCCTGGTGGTGATCGATCCGAAGCACCGTGGCTCTGCCAAGGTGGTGCGTCCGCAGGTCAAGCTGGCAGATGCCAACGGCCAGGAAGTCAAGATTCCTGGTACCGACCACGCGGTGACGATCGGCTTCCAGGTCGGCGCTCTGCTGCAGGTGCGCGATGGCCAGGAAGTGGGCCCCGGCGAAGTGCTGGCCCGTATCCCGATGGAAGGCCAGAAGACCCGCGACATTACCGGTGGTCTGCCACGTGTGGCCGAACTGTTCGAAGCCCGTACGCCGAAGGACAAGGGCGCGCTGGCCGAGATGACCGGTACCGTGTCCTACGGCAAGGAAACCAAGGGCAAGGTGCGCCTGCAGATCACCGATCTGGAAGGCAAGGTCTGGGAAGAGCTGGTTCCCAAGGAACGCAACATCCTGGTGCACGAAGGCCAGGTGGTCAACAAGGGCGAGCTGATCGTCGACGGCCCAGCCGATCCGCAGGACATCCTGCGCCTGCTGGGTATCGAAGAGCTCTCGCGCTACATCGTGGACGAAGTGCAGGACGTGTACCGCTTGCAGGGCGTGAAGATCAACGACAAGCACATCGAGGTGATCGTTCGCCAGATGCTGCGCCGCGTGGTCATCGAAGCCCCGGGTGATACCTCCTACATCCAGGGTGAGCAGGTCGAGCGCTCCGAAGTGCTCAACACCAACGAAGCTGCACTGCGCGATGGCAAGATCCCTGCGGTCTACTCCAACGTGTTGCTGGGTATCACCAAGGCTTCGCTGTCGACCGACTCCTTCATCTCGGCCGCTTCCTTCCAGGAAACGACCCGCGTGCTGACCGAGGCTGCCATCATGGGCAAGCGCGACGAGCTGCGTGGCCTGAAGGAAAACGTCATCGTGGGCCGTCTGATCCCCGCTGGTACCGGTCTGGCTTACCACCAGGCGCGCAAGGCCAAGGACGAAATGGACGAGGCCGAGCGCCGCGCGATTGCCGATGCGGAAGCGGCCGAGCTGGCCGGTGTGTCCGAAGAAGCCGCTGCGGACACCGCTGCAGACCCTGCTGCTGACTAAGCCGCCGCTGCCTGACTGGTGCAAGCCAGTCAGGTCCGGCGTGGACCGTCAGCACCTGCCTTGACCAGGTTCTTTGCAAGACCCGTAATTTCGCGCCGCGGAATTACGGGTTTTTTATTGCCTCACTTCCGGCTCGCCCCGATGATGGCCCTGTGCCAAGCCCCCAAGCCCCCAACCGCCCGCGCATCCGGCGCCGGGCCGGGTGTTTCGCACAGTGTCTTTACCAGGCCTGCTCTGCCCGCGCAGAGGCTGCCTGGGGCATATCGATTAGTATTCCTTTTGTACCGCAGCGGCACCCAGGCCTTTGTACTCCCCCGGCATGAACCCATCTTCCCGTCCACGACAACCCTCCCGGGCCGCCACGGCAGCCACCCCCAACCCAGGCCCCAGCCTGTCCGCCCAGCTGGTGGCGGTGGCGCGCGCCTTGCAGGAAGTGCGCCAGGGCCAATCGGCCCGTGCCGTGCTGGGCGGCGTAGAGCCCGCGCTGCGCGCTGGCGTGCAGGCCCTGTTGATGGATGTGCTGCGCGTGCTGGGCACCGCAGAAGCCGTGCGTGCCGAGCTGGCCCCGCGCAAGCCCGCCAGCGCGGTCGATGCCCTGCTGTGCACGGCGCTGGCACTGTTGTTGCCCGAGGTGCCACGCTACGACGCGTTCACCGTCGTGAACCAGGCGGTGGATGCCGCCAAGAAGCGCTCGGCCACCAAGTCGCAATCGGCGTTCATCAACGGCTGCCTGCGCAGCTTCCTGCGTGAGCGCGATGATTTGCTGCGTGCCGTGGCCCAGGAGCCGGTGGCGCAATTCAACCACCCGCAGTGGTGGCTCAAGCGCCTGCAGCAGGACTATCCGCAGGACTGGCAGGCCATCGTGGCCGCCAACAATGCGCAGGCCCCGATGGCCTTGCGCGTGAACCTGCAGCGCTGCAGCCGCGCCGGCTACCTGGCGCTGCTCGATGACGCGGGCATCGAGGCCGTCGTCGGCGTGGGTGAGGCCGGCCTGGTGCTGGCGCGTGGGGTGCCGGTCGATCAGCTGCCGCAGTTTGCGCAAGGCTGGGTGTCGGTGCAGGACAGCGCCGCCCAGATGGCCGCGCCGCTGCTGCTCGATGGCTTGCAGCCGCACGATGGCCGCGCACTGCATGTGCTCGATGCCTGCGCCGCACCCGGCGGCAAGACAGCGCATCTGCTGGAGTGCGCCACGGCCCAGCGGCCCATCGACATGGTGGCGCTGGAGATCGACGCCAAGCGCGCCGAACGCATTGGCGACACCTTGGCGCGGCTGGCGTTGCAGGCCGATGTGGTGGTGGCCAGCGGCAGCGACGTGCCCAGCTGGCTGCCGGCGGTGCAGGCGCGCCACGGAATGCAGCAATTTGATGCAATTTTGTTGGACGCGCCGTGCTCGGCCTCCGGCATCGTCCGCCGCCAGCCCGATGTGCGCTGGCTGCGCCGCTCCACCGACATTGCGCAGCTCGCGGAGATCCAGCGCACGTTGCTGGAGGCGCTGTGGCCGCTGGTCGCTCCTGGCGGCCGGCTGCTGTACTGCACCTGTTCGGTCTTCCATGAGGAGGGCGAGGACCAGGTGGCGCAGTTCCTCGGCCGCCATGCGGATGCCCAACGGCTGCCGGCGCCAGGGCATTTGTTGCCACAGTTGCGTGAGCCCGGTCACAATAGCTTGGGCAGCTTGGCGCGCGACCACGACGGTTTCTACTACGCGCTGCTGCACAAGCCGCCTCGTTGAGCCCGTCCGTATGCGATTGATCCACCACTTTCTTCTTGCGCTGGTGCTGTGCTTTGCTGCAGCGGTGCCGGCCATCGCGTCGGACCATGAGAAAAAGGTCGAGCTGCAGCTGGTGCGCAATGCCGAGGGCGCCTTTGCCACCGTTGCGCTGCAGTTTGCGCTGCCCGACCAGATCGACGATGCATTGAACAAGGGCGTAGCGCTGTACTTTGTGCAGGAGGCCGAGATCATCTCCGAGCGCTGGTACTGGCGCGACAAGACCGTCAAGAAAACCGCCCGCTACCTGCGCGTGAGCTACCAGCCGCTGACGCGGCGCTGGCGCCTGCATGTCTCCAGCATGCCGCTGACCGATGCCGCTGCGGTGACATCACTGGGCCAGAGTTTTGACAGCCTCGACGAGGTGATGCTGGTGGTCAAGCGCGTGCGCAACTGGAAGATCGCCAGCGCCGACGAACTCTCCAGCGACGTGGACTACCTCGTCAAGTTCAATTTCAGGCTCGACAGCAGCCAGTTGCCGCGCATCTTCCAGTTCGCGCCGTTCAGCAATGACGGCCTGAACCTGCAGATCAAAAGCCAGCTGCCGCTGCCGGAGGCAAGCGCGCCGTGAAAATCGAAAAGACATCGTCGATGCGCGTGGCCTACACGCCCAGCCGTGCGCGCTGGTCGGTGATCGTGGGCCTGTCGGCCATGATCGGCATTGGCCTGGTGCTGCTCTTCTTGCTGTCTTTCGCCACCAACAATCGGGTGCTGTACGAGCGCTACTACGGCGTGCTGCTGGGGGTCAACATCGGGGTCGCCTGCGTGCTCAGCATGGTGGTGCTCTGGGGCGTGGCCATCCTGGTGCGGCGCCTGATGGCGCGCCGCTTTGGCAGCAAGCTGCTGCTCAAGCTGGCGGCCACCTTTGCGCTGGTCGGCGTGCTGCCCGGCGTCGTGATCTATTTCGTCTCCTACCAGTTCGTCTCGCGCTCCATCGAGAGCTGGTTCGATGTGAAGGTCGAAGGCGCGCTCGATGCCGGGGTCAACCTCGCACGCATCACGCTCGACACCACCTCCACCGCGATGGCCGAGCGCACCCGCACGGCGAGCAGCCAGCTGTCCCAGATATCGGATGCCGCTTCCGGCCTGGTGCTCGAACGCATCAAGGACCAGCTGGGCGCCGACGACGTGGTGCTGTGGTCGGCCAACTCCCAGGCGATTGCCAGCACCGGCCAGTCGCGCTTTGTGCTGAACCCCGAAAAGCCCTCGGCCGCATTGCTGCGTACCGCCACCCAGCAGCAGCGCGCATTTCAGATCGATGGTCTCGAAGAGGTGGCCGACATCAATGGCGCGATCACCGGCGACCCCTCCAAGGTGCGCGTCAAGACGCTGGTGCAGGTGGCCAATGGCGACGTGGGGGTGATCCCCGACGGCCGGTTTCTGCAGGCCACGATGCCGCTGCCCGCGGCCCTGGTCGTCAACGCGCTGAAAGTGCAGGAAGCCAACCGCGAATACCAGGAGCGCGCGCTGGCACGGGATGGCCTGCGCCGCATGTACATCGGCACCTTGACCCTGAGCCTGTTCCTCGCCGTGTTCGGCGCCGTGGTGCTGGCAGCCTTGCTCGGCAACCAGCTGGTGCGCCCGCTTTTGGTGCTGGCCGAGGGCGTGCGCGAGGTGGCATCAGGCAATCTGCGGCCCAAACCGGTGCTGCCCAGCAAGGACGAACTGAGCGGCCTGACCCGCTCCTTTGCCGAGATGACGCAGCAGCTGCTCGATGCCCGCCGCGCGGTGGAGCGCGGCATGCGCCAGACCGACGAGGCGCGCCAGAGCCTGCAGACCATTCTGGACAACCTGACGGCCGGCGTCATCGTGCTCGATGCCCAGGGCGTGATCCACTCCAGCAACCCCGGCGCCACGCGCATCTTGCGGGCCCCGCTGGCTGCCTTCGAGGGCCGTCCGCTGCGTGATCTGCCCGGCCTGCAGGCGTTCGCGCAGGCGGTGGACCAGCAGTTTGCCCGCCTGCACGATGTGACCGACGAGCACTACCTGGACCACTGGCAGCAGCCCTATGAACTGCATGGCGACAGCCAGCTGCCCAACCAGAACAGCATCAACCTGGTGGCGCGCGGCGCGACCTTGCCCGACAACCGCCGCCTGCTGGTGTTCGACGACATCTCCGAAATCGTCTCGGCGCAGCGCGCCCAGGCCTGGGGCGAGGTCGCCCGCCGTCTGGCCCACGAGATCAAGAACCCGCTGACACCGATCCAGCTGTCTGCCGAGCGGCTGGAGATCAAGCTGGCCCACAAGCTCGAAGGCCAGGACCAGGCGATTTTGAAAAAGTCTGTGACCACCATCGTCGACCAGGTCGACGCGATGAAGCGGCTGGTCAACGAGTTCCGCGACTACGCGCGCCTGCCCGCCGCCGAGCTGCAGGCCGTGGACCTCAATGCGCTGGTGATGGACGTGCTGCATCTGTATGGCGCGGAAAATGCTGTGATCCCTGTGGAGGCAGAGCTGGACAGCGCGGCTCCACGTATCATGGGCGATGCGCAGCAGTTGCGGCAGGTCATCCACAACTTGCTGCAAAATGCGCAGGATGCAACGCAGCAGGCCTGGGTGGGCAACGAGACATCGGCACCGGCGGTGCGGATCTCCACGCGGTTCAGCAGCAGCAGCAAGCGGGTGCGTTTGACAATTGCTGACTGCGGTTGCGGTTTTCCAGAACATATATTACAAAAGGCGTTTGAGCCCTACGTGACGACCAAGCCCCGGGGCACGGGCTTGGGCTTGGCCGTCGTCAAGAAAATTGCGGACGAGCATGGCGCTCGCGTAGAAATCTCTAATCGAGTCGAGGGGGAAAAAATCTTAGGTGCCCAAGTGTCGTTATCATTCGCTATCGAAAAAGAAGTGATGATTTAAAATAACTCTCACGCCTGTTGCACTGGATTTTCAAAAAATATGGCAAATATTCTGGTTGTCGATGACGAATTGGGAATTCGGGACCTCCTGTCGGAGATCCTGAACGATGAGGGCCACAGCGTGGACGTTGCGGAAAACGCCACGCAGGCGCGTTTGGCCCGCAACGAAAGCGGCTACGACCTGGTGCTGCTCGACATCTGGATGCCCGACACCGATGGCGTGTCGCTGCTCAAGGAGTGGTCGATGACCGGCCTGCTGACCATGCCCGTGATCATGATGAGTGGCCACGCCACCATTGATACGGCGGTGGAAGCAACGCGCATTGGCGCGTTCTCTTTTTTGGAAAAGCCCATCACGATGCAGAAGCTGCTCAAGGCAGTCGAGCAGGGCCTGCAGCGCAATGTGCCCGCACCCGCCGCCGCGCCACCGGCTGCCGCTGCGCCGGGCAAGCTGGCGCCGTCTTTCACGCCGACCGGCTACAGCGCCCCGGTGGTTGCCAGCGTGGCCAACGCCGCCTCGGCCGATGCTGCGCCCAACGCCCACCAGGGCTTTGACCTGGACCGGCCGCTGCGCGAAGCCCGCGACGGTTTCGAGAAGGCCTATTTCGAATTCCACTTGGCGCGCGAAGGCGGCTCGATGACCCGCGTGGCAGAGAAGACCGGCCTGGAGCGCACCCACCTGTACCGCAAGCTGCGCCAGCTGGGCGTGGACCTGACGCGCAATAAAAAGCACTGATTTCAGTTTTTTGAAAACGGGCGCTTTTTTTCGGGCTATAATTTCACTCGTGGGCCCGGTAGCTCAGTTGGTAGAGCAGCGGATTGAAAATCCGCGTGTCCGTGGTT
>NZ_JBGTYN010000040.1:0-17755 GCF_041730275.1 Comamonas sp. SY3
GCTGCATGGCCGTCGTCGCCAGTCGCCGCTGCATGGCCGCGGTAGCCAGTCGCCGTGTTATCGGCAGCTGCAGCGATCGTCTTCTGTACAGCCTCCTGCACCCATTCACGATCAGCGCCCACGACCTGAGCGATTTGCGCTATGCGGACCGTCGTTTCCAACTCGGGGCTGATTTTGCCGATGAGCCAATCCGCATCGCCAGCACGGCCGTCTGCGCGCAAAGCCCGGTACACGGGCACGAACTGCCCACCCTCTGGGAATTTATCCAAGAACCAACGGTATCCATCGGCACAGGCACTCCAGCCTTTTACGCGGTCCTTGGTGATTGCGAGATCGTTAGTGGGCTTGACAGTCATGATGTAGAACTCCTGGTTGCGAAATTTAATGTAGCGAATGCTAAATGAAATATCGCAAAAAGAAAAGCTCTTTTTAGCGAAAATGCTCAATCCTTGAAATAACGCTTGGTCTCGAAGCCTGCAGCTGCCAGGGGGAGACCTGGCGCCCACTCAGGATTTGTGGCCAGGATCTCAATCAAACCGGCAGCCGAGAACTCGTCGGTGTCGGGCGCTTCGGTCAAAATTTCATCGTGCACCGTCAAGATGGGGAGGTAACCGCGTGCCTCCGCCACAGGCAACGCTGGCGCCAGAATGTCGCGGGCGATGGTTTGGCAGCAGTTGCCAGTCATCTTCCCGCCATGGGTGAAGACGCGCACCCACTGCCTGGTGGTTTTGCCTTCTTCGGCGGACTCGCCCCAGTAGGCGATAGTTTCGTCCCGGCCCGAACCCACCAGGTGGGGCTCGAAGTAAGTGAGGTAGCGACCGCTGGGTAGCAGCACCACGAGCCATTTGCGGCCTTGGTGCGACACCGTACGCAGCTTTATGAACGGGCCGACCTGGTGAATCTGGTTTGGGTTCTTGATGGCGCTCTTGGCCGCGTTGCCGAGGTCGTACCAGAACTGTCGCGTGGCTGGGTGCCGCGCGCGCCACGCCAGCTTGCACGTCTCGCTTGCCACCCACTCGATCTCGTCGATTTCGAGGCTCTCCAGTTGCGGGTGTCCCCAGGCGCTGAGATTGGCCCAGGCCTTTTGGACATGAGCTGGTGCGATCATTTGCTGGATGGTGTCCCAGAAGTCCGCCATCTTGATGCCAAGGCCGCGCGCAAATGTCTGGTAGCCTGCCACGCCGCCTTGATAGCCTGAGGCGAGGTCGGGCACCTTGCCGAACGCATTGCGCAGGTGCTTGGGCACGTCCCAGGGGTCCCCGCCGATGATCGACACCGCCGTGATGTTGTAGAGGTCAGGCCCAGTGCCACGATCGTAGTCGCCGAATGCGGCTAGCTTCCATTTCTCCTGGGCTAGCCAGGCCAGCACGCGACCCTCAATGTTCGAGAGGTCGGCTACAACCATCTTTTTGCCTGGCGGTACGATCACTGTTCCGCGGAGCGCCGCCGCGCCGTAGAGCATCAGGTTGTCAAAAAACAGCGTGTGCGTGCCTTGTTTCAGACACTCGATGTATTGCTCAATCTCGTGCGGTTTGGGTAGTCCTCTGGAGGGTAGGTTTTGCGGCTGGAAAAGGCGCCCGGCCCACCGGCGGGTCCGGCCGGCCCCGGCAAACTGCAGGCCCCCGCGAAAACGCCCGTCCTTGCTGACCGCTGGGTCGAGCGCTGCATATTTCGCCGTACTGGTCTTGTTGGCTGCGATAGACAGCTCCATCATCTCGCGTACGTCGGCGGGGAGATCCGGGTCGCGCAGCATAACCTTGAATGTGCCCGATTGCGTGTTATCCAGCTCCACCCCTAGGCGCGCTGACAAATAGGCCTGGAATTTTGCGCGCTGACTGGGTGTGAACTCGCCGTGCGACAACTCGGAAAATCGCGTCGCAATTCGCTCTTTCTCAGCCACGGCAGCCTGCGCGCCGGCGCGGGTCAGATCTTGGTCCACACGGAAACCTCGCACGTTCATGCGCTGATCCAGGTGCCACTCGGCGACAGCCGATGCGTTCCAGTTCCAGGTAGGCATTCGCTTCACGCATTCGCGCATGGCCAGGATGTCGTTGCTGGCGTATTGTTTGAACCGGTCCCACTCGGCTGGGTGCGTCAGGCGCGTTGCGCGCTGTATCTTCCGGTTGGCAGGTTGGGGTTTGGTGAACAATGACACCAGCTTTTTGCCGTCGGCAAGCTTTGCCAGGTCTGAGGGGACGCGAAGAACCTCGCACAGGTTGGCCAAGCCAGCGGGGAGTGCGTGCGACAAAGCCATCGCCATGCTGCACCTCCAGCGCTCGGGGTTGACGCGAGGCAGGTGTAGTTGTGCAGGCCCGTTGTGCACGGCCGCATCGAACTGGGCATTGTGCGCCCAGACCTCTCCGTCTTGATCATCAAGCGCGCGCCACAGCTCGTCATGCATCTCCTCGGCGGTGCAATCCCATACGCGCGCTGGCCCTTCTCCAATGGCATATGCGATCATCAAATCCTGGGCTGTCTCTGCGTAGCCGTAGGTTCCGACCACCTTCAGGTCAGCCTCTGACCACGTCTCCCGGTCAAGCCAGAGGCGATCGCTCATAGCGTGAATCCTTCCACCTGGACGCCGGCTTCCTCCAGCAGATCCCGCGCTTTATCCATCGACTCACCCCAACGGGCCTCGAACTCAGGGTTGGCGTGGTAGACCACACGACGGACGGAACGCGCCGCCAAGATGTGCAGTACGCAGTGCGCACAAGGGTGATGCGTCACATACAGGGTGCGCACTTGGAAAGGGGCGTTGGCCAGAGCGTTGACCTCGGCGTGCAGCGTGAGTGCCAGTTTCGTCTCGCGATCGTTCAGCCGCTCAGGGGTATCTGCGATACCGGGCGGCAAGCCGTTGTAGCCCCAGGCTACCTGGTTCTTACTGGCGCCGACGGCCACCGCCGCCACGCGCGTGGAGACGTCCTTGCTCCAGATTTGCGCCAGGGCGAGTGCCGTGGCCATGAATTTGCGGTCTGTTTGGGTGACCATGGTGTGCGCTCCGTTACTGCGTTTTGACAGCAGCCCTCTTGCGGAAGGCCGCTGGCGAACCGCAGTTAGAAGATGTCGTCCACGGTTGGTGTGTCCGCTTGGGCTTTTTCAGGGCTAAGAAGCTCCAAAAGCGTGTCGAAGATTCCGTCCAAGGTCACAACTTCACTGGCAAGCTGTGAAACCCACAGGTGGGTGATGTCGCAGTCGTCGTCTTCGACAACCTGATGCTTTACACCTTTGAGGCGCAACTCGCTCGTGACACGGAACATCACGCCATCAGCATCGGTGAAGCACATTGAATCTACCTGTGCACCTTGCCGCAGTGCATCCTGAAGACTTTCACGCGCGTTCTCTAGAGCCGCCAGCTTCAAGGCCCATTTGTTGTTGACCCCCACCATGACAATCTCGCTGGCAGGTTGCAGAACGCCGAACATGTCATCGTCGGAAACAGACCCATCGTCCGCCAGCGCGCGCAACCAGTTGGTCAGTCGGGCCGTCAACCCCATTTTTGGCCCGCTGACATGCACCGTGGAAAACTTGACCGACTCCAGGACCTGGACCAACGCGCTCACACCAAGGTCTGCGGTCTTTTGGGACCCGGTATTGACGTACAGCCGTTGTTTCGCATGCGAGTAGACAATGTAGGTAACTTTGCTACGGACAAACGCTCTGGGCAACAATTCGTATATGACGTCTGCCTGCATTTCCTTGCGCTCCTTGCGCCCAGGCTTTCGACCGGTTGCTTCGTAAACGCTGCGGGCTTTCTCGTCCACCAGTTTGCTCACCTCAGAAGCTGGCACAGTTCGACTGTCCTCGCGCAGGCAAATTGCCCAGCCGCCGGGGAATGCCAGCACGCGATCTTCCGTATCTGGCACCACATTGACGAAACCCCAGCTCGCCCGTTGGTGTTCTCCGCACGGTTCGAACGGTTGCAGGCGGAGTTGTAGTTCTTGTACAGTTGCAAGGATTTCAGCGCTGTACGTAAATAAATTGCGTGTAACTGCTTTCATTTCTGCTCCCTTTCTGAAAAACCCCAGCCAAAAGGCCGGGGGTGTGTTTGTGAAAAGGACAGGGCTTAGAACAGCTCGCCAGTTTCGACGGTTTCCATCGACACTTCTTCGTCGCCGAAACCTTCGGCCGAGGTGGGGCCGGCACCAAACGCTTCGCCGTCGCGCAGGAACTGAACCGCTTCGAGCTTGGCGTACACCTGGTTGGGGATCATCTCGCCGCTACCGGCCTTGAACGCCTTGCCGGCCACGAACTGAACCTTCAGGTTCACGTAGCAGCCGCGGTAGGGAGCCTTCAGCACATAACCCACGCTGTCGGTGACATCCAGACCATTGACGAAACCGCGGCCTTCTTCGGTCAGAGTCACGAACTTGCCGTCGTGAGTCTTGGGGGCCACAACCTGAGGCTTGCTCTTGTTGCCCGCGCTGATGAACAGCAGGTCCTTGAACTGAGGATTGACCGAGCCGTCATCCATGAGCTTGCTGTTACCGTCGCGCACGGCCTTGCTGTTGGAGGAGATGTTCTGCACAACCGATACGGCATTGGCACCCCACAGCGCCGTGGCTGCTTCCAGCAAAGCGGCTTTGGCTGTAGCAGCTGCTTCGGAGTCGCGCTCAAACAGAGCGACAGCTTTGAATTTCGGGGTGGTGGCCTTGCCGTTGACTTCGCCGCTGGCAGCGGTGAACAGGTCGCCCCATTGCAGACGGACATTCTTCAGGATGACGGGCTTGGAGGATGCAAGGTTGGAAGCCATTTTTAAGTTCCTTGGTTACTAGATTTCAAGTTTGGAAAGACCTGGGAGTCACGGACCAAAGAGGGCCGCAAAACTCTCGTCTTGCGATAGCACGTCCTCGAAACCGTCGGTCTTGTTGACGGCCGATCTCGGATCGGTGCTCAAAGCGATCTGAGATTTCGTCTCGCCTTGTCGGATGAGCTGCTGGAGGTTGCCCCACTGGCGTGGACCGATCCGAGCAGGCTGCTGTTCTTGCCCTTTTTTGGGCTTCTTCGCCTTGGCCAGTTTCTCGACCATTGCGGGTGTGATGAGCTTGAAGACGTACATCTCTTCGTTCTTGAGGCGCCAGGACTTGAGCTGCTGGGCTACTGCCTCTTCGTCCGTCCATTCGCGGTTGCCGGCCCTGCCTGGCACGAGCTTGTAAGACAGACCGTCGTCGCGTACGACCTGCTCGCCGTTCTCCAGAGCACGGCGGGTTGCTTCCTCGATGCTGTCAGCCCACTGGCGCACGAACCCGACCAAGGCGTACTGAGAGCCGAGATTCACAGGATGTGGTGCGTGGAGGGTGCCGCCGGTCTCAGCGCCGAAGCCGTCGAACACGGCGTTCAGCGCCATGCCGGTTTGCGCGGCACAGTTACCTTTTGCGCGGCAGAAGTGACAATTCGACTGGGAGGGCTTGAAGCGCGGGTTGGAGCGTGTCTCCTCGGCCTTGGCTTTGAGGAACAGCTCGAGCGCCTGCAACTCGGCGATGTCGCACGAATAGCTATCGGTGTGGCCTACGAATGGCTGCACGATGGTCATGTGCACGGTCTTAACCAGGCCGAAGATATCGTGCCGAAAGATCGCGCCCAGGGCGTAGCAGCCCATCTGCCGGTTGATCTTGTGTGTCTCCGGCGTGATCTGGCCGGTGATAAAGCACACCCGCTCTGGCTGATCGAGCTCGCGAGCGTAGACCTTCTTGCGGCCAAACTTGCTGTCCATGACGTGGATCCAGTCCTCGCCCAGGAGGATCACATCGGCCGAACCCTCCGCACCTTCTTCACCGGTGAACTGGCCGATAGGTACTCGCTGCTCGACCAGCAGTTGGCCGCCCATCAAGTCGTGCTGCTCGCGGATGAATGCAACAGCGCTGTTCACGGCGGCAAGCATTTCTTCCGTGACCTCAACTTCTGCCTCGATGTTCAACTCGTCGTAATCAGGTCCGCTGAACTTCCCCGCCCAGGTTTCACCTCGGGAGTCGCTCTCTGGATGCTGCCAGAACACGAGGACGCGACCCAAATAGCTCTGCGGGTCCAGCTCGGGGTTCAACAGCAGTTCTTCCTGGATCTGATGGCAGGTCGTCCCTTGGCGCGAGGCGTCACTGTTCTCGTTCGGAATGCCATCTTGGGCCGCAGGGCTGGCCGTGCAGCTGGTCCAACGGTCCGCGCTCGAAGGCGACAGGCGTGCGTGCTGCTTGCTCATTTGTCGCCACCAGGTTGTTGCTCGAGGGTGAGCTCGACGTCGTGCTCGCCGAACGGGGTGGCAATCCAGGTGATGGCCTTTACACGCAAAGAGGTCACCGGATGCCGGCCGTACAGTTCCGCTTCTGGCGGCACCGCGATGCGCATCCAGTGGTTGACGTCTGGGAGTACCCGCATCTCGCCGTCGAAAACTTCGAACTTCGTGCTTACTGGACCTTCGCACGTCGCCCCGCCGGCTAGGGCGCGCCGCTCACGCTGTGTTTCGCCGGCCTTAATAAGGCGAGCGAACGCTTTGACTCGCAGTAGTTCTTTCGTGAATTTCATGGGTTTACTCCGGCGCTCTGGCTCATCTGACAAACAACTTCTGACGCAACCCCCTCGGGCGAAGGGGCTGCAGCTGATAGCTGTTAGGCGAAGAGGGGGTCAACACCGCCGGCTGGGTTCAGCAGTGCCTGGATTTCTGCGTTGATGGCGGCTTCGAGGCCCTTGCCCTTCATCTCGGGAACCTTGGTAGCGGTAGGGTCTACCTTTTTCATGATGGTCAACACCGCGGTGCTGCCATGCGCCGGATCTGCGGCCAGCTTCATGAGTGCGGCAACGGTCTGGTCCCAGGTTGGAGCCTCACCGGCCGAAGTTGCGTCCGAGGCAGTAGCCGGAGCGGCTGTTGCAGAAGGCGCGGTACTTGCAGCTGCCTGGGTCGTGGTCGCAGCGGCCGCTGCTTGGGCGTTTTTTGCTGCGTCCTGAGCAGCCGCGAATTCCGCCTTCTTGGCGAGGTACACGTCTGCCGGGTTGATCTTGAAGTTTTGGTCTTCCGGTTGAGGGTTGCCAGGCAACTCGGCGTACACCTGCTTGGCCACTTCGTTGACCCAGTAGCGCGTGCCGGCGGGGTCACCGTCCACTACCTTTGCCAAATCATTGGCTGGCTCGTCTTCCTTCTTGGACTTGCGGCCGCGCTTGCCAGCTTCTGCGGTCGATCCGGACACCGCATCCGTGAACTGCAGGCCGGACGCCAGGGAGGTCAGCAGCTGCTTGTTGACTTCAGTCAGTTCCTTGACGGCGGCCGTCAATTCGCTCAGTTGGGCTTCGATAGACATGTAGGTACTCCGTTCGATTGAAAAGGTGCGTTGAAGCGGAGCCAAGCATACCTCAAATTTCGCAAATGCGAAATAAGAAAGACGAATTTACTTATCTTTTGCTAAAAAGATTTGGCGTTAGCGAAAACAGGTGCTAAATTTGTGGCTCCTATCACGCAACGGAGAAATTTCATGAAGTTCTTTACGCCATGCCCAAAGAAGGTCCGTAGCAAGTTGCTGGCCTCTGCACAAAACGATCTGCTGACCGCCGAACTCGCCTTGCTGGAAGCAGAGAACAAGCTGGACTACTTCCGTGGCGCTGTCGCTACGCACCAGACACGTGTGAATCGCTTGCAGGCGAAGGTCAATGTCGACAACCTGGAGGCGCGTCAAGTGCCGTTTCCAGAAATCGAGCCGCTCATCAAGCAGCATGTACACCAACCGGGCGCGCGCTGATTTGACACGTGCTGGCGCGCGGCGGGTGTTCCGCTGCCCAGACTGTCGCACTCGAAGGGTGTCCTTCTCGTTGCTGCTCCAGCATCAGAAGGCCGCCTGCCACCAGGTGTGTAAGTGCGGCGGGTATCACTTTCCACATCGCCCAGGTTCGCACTGCTGCGACGCCAACATCGACGCGCCGCTGCATCGTGCGAAGCGCGAGAACCTCACGGATGAGGAACTTTGGGACATTCAGCTGGATTTGGTCTTGCTCACCCCAGGCAAGCCGATGACGAAATGGGAATAGAAAAGAGGAAAACTATGGATATGCAGTCCTTTATCAGCGCCTTGCGCTTTGTGTCGCACGCTTCGGCGGTGCGCGACGTCCGTCATTACTTGAAAGGCGTGCTCTTTGAATTCTCAGCAGACAAGCTGGTGCTTGTGGGGTGTGACGGTGCGCGCTTGG
This sequence comes from Comamonas sp. SY3, assembly GCF_041730275.1. Lineage (NCBI taxonomy): Bacteria > Pseudomonadati > Pseudomonadota > Betaproteobacteria > Burkholderiales > Comamonadaceae > Comamonas > Comamonas sp. SY3. The sequence goes on from NZ_JBGTYN010000040.1 coordinate 8,164, forward strand.
CCGCGGTTACCCTGCCGCCGGTGGACGATGTGCAAGGTTCGTTCATCGTCAGCAACGCGTCGGTCAAACAGATCGTGTCGATGTTTGGGAAAGACAAGACAGGGGATGCGCTCTTCAAAAATGACGGCAAGCAATTGGCCTTGTCGAGCATTTTTGGCGCCTCCTATAACCTGGAGGTGACGGACGGTACTTACCCCGATTGGCGGCGTGTCGTGCCGGCTGGTTCACGCGAGATCACCACCATGCCGCAGATCAGCCCAGTGCTCCTCGGTGACGCTTGCAAAGCCATTGCGCCGCTATGCCAGTTGATCAAAGGGATTCCTTCTATTCGCATTCTTGCGGCTGGCGAAGGCAACTCCGTGCTCATGCGCCCGCGGTCAATTGCGAATCCACAGCTTACGGACGTGCTGGTTGTGGTTCAGCCGACGCGAGTTTGATATATGTACGACGCCCCAAGCCCTGAAGACCAAGAGGCGGTGCAGCGCTACTTGACCGAGCACACGTTGGTCCGGGCCGATGCCACGCGGAAAAAGTACCTCTGCCAAGGTTTCTTGGCCGGCGTGGCGTACGCGCGCGGGCAAGAAATCAAAGCGCGCAAGCAGCGTGTTGTCGAGGCTGCCGAAAGCTACCTCGCTGGCCCGCAAACCTATCGCCGCATATTCACGGTGGCGGCCGACCACTCGATCACCGTCAAGGAGCTGCGGTATGCCCTCGAAAAAGCGCGAGCTCAAGCGGGAGCAGCGTGATGGCTTCGTCCAAGAAGCGCAAAGCGCAGAACAAGGAGCTGGCCTCGCTGTCGCCTGGCATCACGTGCTTTCTCTGCCTGAAGTTCAAAGAGGCCGCTGGCGCGCGTGCTTTTCACGCCCATCACGTCTGCGCCGAGTGCGCTAAGAAGCTCGACCTGAAAGAAACGCCGTGAGCGAGCGCGGGAAAGAAGGGTTGAACCCCTTCTTCACAAGCTTACGATCGTCTGGGCAAATACGTCACTCTTCCGCTTCGGAAGTGAGCGGCTTATTGAAACCTCCGAAACGCACCACACGCTTTGTGACGCGGCGGCCTTCACCACTCACTCCAATTGAACCCCCATCCGCGTTCGCCATCACTCCGGCTTGCCCTTTGCCCGCGCCTTCGTAATACTCCTCTATTTCAACCTCGTTGGAACTTGTAATGCGCTCCGCGATTGCCAGCTCTTGGGCTACCCGCGCTTGGTGCGCTTGGAACTCCATAGAAATCTTCTGCTTCTGAGACTCTTTCTGGAGTGCATCTAAACTTTCTGACTCGGCGGTTGAAACCAGCGTGTGGGACTCCGCCAGCGCGATATACGCGTCTTTTACAAACGCCGGTGTGAACGCTTCGTACACCAGCCTTGCGGTGAATTTGCCAATGTCTCCCAATTGAATTCTCCTTACAAGCATCAATCCGTAAAAGACCCTCCGCAAAGGACGGGTGCGCAATCCGACAACGCAACACTGGGTTGCTGCATTACATTCTATGAGGACATTCTTAATTTTCTTCCAGATACGTTTGGCCAACGGGGCTGAGGGCCCTCTGGTCACCTCGGCCGGTACACAGGGTAGGGCGGTCGCTTAATCGCCTCATACCTGGCGCGCAGCCAGGGTTCCATCTCCCTGACAATGTTGTCGATCTCAGTGGGATTGGCAGCACAGATCCAAGTCTGCGGCCAGGCTTGCAGCTCACCCTCGTCAAACTCCATCCCTCTGAGCAACAGGGCCCCGGACTCCCGCCGGCGCAAGACATGGGCCTCTTGCAGTGCCTGGATCAACAACCGCATCGGGTCCTTGCGATCAACTAGCCAGGTGTCATTTCCTCTGGACTCTCTGACGCTGAGGGCCATGCCAAAGTGGCGCGGGCGACGCTGCAACAGATCTCTGGTCAGGTACACACCGTTGAACCGCAGGCGCAAGACATACAGGTCCCAGCCCACGCGGCACTTACCTTCAAGATCCATGGGCGTGCCCGGCGAGGCATGACTCATGTACAGCCCGGGTAGGTCCTGCTCGCTGAATTGGTTGAGTGCTTCCATGTTCGACTCCATTTACTGTATAAATATACAGTCTTTTGGAGATGATGATGATCACATCCAGGTATTGGAGATGGCACATACGTGATGACAAGGGCGAGTGGTGCCAGACGCAAGAGCACGAGCGTGCCGACGCTATTAAGCCTGAATGGCCGGAGGCAATGCCGGTGCTCGGCTCTATGGTGCTGCACTTTGTGGCCGTGCCGAGCGAGAAGCACCTGTACGACAGCCTCGCGCCGGACATCCCGTTTTGACGCGCCATTCTGGCTTCAAAGCCATGCCCCCGACGCTCTGGCGCGGCGCTAGCGCTAGGCAATTCCCGCCCTAGTGCGGTTCGGGAGCTCTGTGCATGCCGCCCAATCCCTGCACAGAGCCCCACCTTTTGCCGGGCGCCGAGTCCGTGTGGCAGCGGAGCAACGGGGGTCTCGCCGGTGTTTGCCGGCCTGTGGCGTCTCGCAGGCACCTTTCCGCACCTCTTCCTAACCTGCGATTCAGGCAACAAAAAAGCACCTCTACAGGTGCTTTGTTCGCTTTACGACGCTGCGAGTCAGTGCACTGCGCTGGCGCGCGGTCCTCGGGCGGCTGCGTGCAGATCAGCCTTTGCGCGATCGAGATCCGACTGGCTGGCGCCGTGGCGGAATGCCCAGTCGATCACGGCTTTGTTCAGCAGCTCGGCCATCGGTTGAGTGTCTAGCCCCTTGTCAGTCTCGTATCGCACCAGCAGTTTGCTCACCATGAACAACGTGCCGGCCGCCGCCTGGGCCACCTCCACGCCGGATGGTGCGCAGCGGGGCTGGTTTGAAGCGGTGGGGTCAGTATCAGCACCAGGTGTATGAAGTACGGGCTTTCGTTTATGCGCCTTCATGCCGTTTCCCTTTCTCAGAGAGTTTTTGTTTTTCAGTTGGCCCGCTGAGCTTTCATGGTGCTGTTCCCGGCAGGAGACGAGTGGGGTGCTTTGGCTTAGCACTCTCAATATTTACTGTATGTATGTACAGTGTACACGGGCCTTTTTTCCTTTGGGTGACTTTTTGCAGACTTGCGGGTAAACCCTCGTCCTACAGCGTAAATTTGAATCCGTCATGCAGCATTTCATGAAAAAAGCGCCTAAAAAGGCGCTTGAAATTGTTGCTGTTGGCGTTTAGTGACCGGGGAAGAAACTGTAGATTGACTCGCGCGTTACACCCAGTTCCGCCAGTTGCCGTTCGTGCCGGCGGATCAGCTTGGGGTTGTCCAAATAGGCCGGGCTAGCCTCGCCGCCCATGGCGCTCACGTAGTCGTAAGAGAGCTTGTGGATGATGTTGATGTGTCGGGTGATGACCACATCGAGACCCATGCCTGCATCGACGTGGATCATCATCGTGTCGGTCTCTGGGGCGGCTGGCTGCGGCGCCGTGGTGGCCAGGAAAACCCGGATCACCTTCAAGTGGAAGGCCGCGCTGATCCAGGCCGCGTAGGCGATGATGAGTTCGCGGCATGCGTAAGTGCCGTTGTTCAAGCCATCATTGACGACGCGCAAGGGGGTCTGCGAATCTGCAGAGGCCATGATTGCCTGGATCAACTCCTGAGTTTCCTTGCGGCGAGTGAAGAACGCAGGCTGGTGTTTAGCCGCACTGCCGGCTGCTGCGTGCAGGTCGTTGAGAGAGAAGAGCCCGTCGATTTGACGGATGGTGAATTCGCCGATGGCGAGGGGGAGATTAGCCATTTTGGCCTCCAGGACGTGCAGTTGAGTTCAACCGCCGCCATGGCTTCCAATCAATGGCGGCGGCTCGAACGGGTAGGAAGACCGGGCACCTCCTGCGAGAACCGGCGAGCCTTGCGGCTCCCCATCCGAGCCGCCATAAAACGAAGGCAAGAATGAATAAAGCCGTGCGACTGCGAATAGTCCACGGCTTGCGTCGTGGAGGTGCTAACGGGCTTCCTAGTTCCCGATCGCGCTTTACTGGCGCGACACCTCCACTATGACACAAAACTGATTGAAATGCACGCGGTCCGTGCAACAAAATCCGCGAGGTGCAGTATATAGCAAGCTTAGCGTTTGCTTTATGAAAACGACCTGCTAAAGTCGCTTGCGCGCGCAACAGGCGCTCAATCGATGTTCTTCCAGCCGCCCCGCTGGGCGTGGATTTTCGTCCAGTCTGGATCGAGGTCGTCGCTCATGTTGAATTCGCACTTGGATTTGCGAGTGACATAGCCGCCAAACCCATTGGTGCCGTGGATGGTCAGAGTTAGCGTGCGGCCGTCCAAACTCGGCTCGGAGTAGTACGCGCCGGCCGGGTCGCGCAGCTTGGGCCTGTAGTAGGCCAGGCACTGGTCTGCCTTGATCTCTATCTCGCTTCGGGTGCGCATGGCCGGCAGTTGCGGTTGCGGGGGTGGCGTACTGCTCACCGGTGCTGATTCGATGCGTACGGCTCTTGCAGGCGCTGGGCGTGGCCTGCTGGGCCCTTCGTTCCTGATCTGTACCTCTTTCGCACCTTCCGCACAGGGCGTCTGGCTGTACGTGCTTCCGCACTTGTAGACTGACTGTGCCCCGGCTGGTGCACTGCAGATGGCCAAGAGTAGCGCAACTGTTGGAAAACGCATGGGATCCATCTCCGGCCGGTCAGTCAAAACGAACTTTGAGAAGTTTGGTATCCGTTACGTCAAAGCTGCACGAGTACAGTCTGTTGCCGGTATAACCGCCGAAGCTGTTCTTCGCGTTGACGGGTAGGGAGTACAGGAGCGCGGGGAACCAAGATCCACGCTTGACCGATGGGTCTAGGATCAGATGCCCCCCGCCGGCGTAGTCCGTTTCATACCCTTCAGACCGTGTGAAATCACCGATCCGCGCTGAATCCGGGTCTTTCAACATCGATCGAATCGCCGTCAGGCACGCGATCTTGTTGGCCTTGATCTGCTCGGGGTCGTTGGGTGGATTGCCGAGTTGCTCGGCCTGCTTTTTGGCCCGTAATTGAGCCGCTTGGATGTCGGCCACTGCCGTGGTACTTGAACTGACAGGCCCGTTGTTTGAGACACCGACCTCTTTCGCATCATGCGCACACGGTGTTTGGCTGTAGGTGCTCCCGCATTTATAGACGGACTGCGCCCAGGTGGGCGAACTGCACAATACCAGTGCCAGGGCTGCCGCGTGTAGCCGCATGGTGCGATCCTCCATAGTCATTTCCAGGGGACTATAGCAGGACACCCAGCAGGAACTGCCGGGCTAACCGAGGGCGGTGAAGGAGATCCGCGCGCCGGCGCGGTGGTGCGATCAGTTAAGCAGCTGCAGCACCTGGCGCATCTTGGCCTCGCGCGCCACGCCGCCTTGCTCTACGGCATCTTCGTAGGCCATGGACACGAGCGCAGCAAACTTGTCGCTGCCTACGTCGACCTTCTCTTCCTCGATCAACTTGTTGACCAGGGAGATCACGCGAGAGAGGGCGGCGGTGTCCAGGCCACCCTTATCGCTTGGGGCTGGCGCAGCAAGACTGGTACCTACCTTGGCTGGGCCGTCTGGGGAATCGAGCGACATGGCCGGCAGGCCTAGAGACTCTTCAATCCGGCGCATCGTCTTCTCAGTAGGCGTGCGCGTTGGCTTGGGGCCAAACATCTGCACCAAGAAGCTCGCGCCGGAGTACCCCATCTTCTTGGCCACGCTGCCCACGCCGCCGGCCTGTTCAAAAGCGGCTCGTGCATTTGCGATACGGATTTGGACAAGGTTGGAGACGGTGTTGGTAGTCATGGTTGCAGTTCTCGGAGCAAAGCCCCGCGGGGTTTAGCGGTTAGCAATGTGTCAACGATAGTACATTTCGCGCCACTTAGCAATATATACGCCAACATACTTACAACAGCAGGGGTTGTACAACTGTCAAGAAAGTTTGCTCAAATAATTGAGCAAATGCTAAGTTCAAGCCATAATCTCCCTTATGGACAAAGCACCACCAACCCAAACCACGCCGCTCCTGGACATCCTGCGCCAGCTCGGGACTGCTGAAAAGCGAGACGAGTTTGCCCAGTTGGCTGGGACCTCCACCGCGTACCTCTACCAGCTCGCCGGCTGCAACCGTGCATCGTCTCGTGTGCGCCTGGCCAAGGCCATTGCAGACGCATCTGTCGTAATGCAAGAGCGCTACGGTAGCCGCGCCATCACCGTGGACGAGTTGGCCACCATGTGCCCGCTCCCTACCTGACGCCCGTACGAAAGCGTCCAGCACAAAGACCCTTGGCAAAAACCGAGGGTCTTTTCTTTTGCCCGCGCTCGACTGTCGTTTAGCAATTTAGCAAATGCGATATAGAATGCCGGTGCCAGCTTCAAGAAAAATTTCTGTAATACATCACCGCAGAGCCCCGTGGGTAGGGGTCGAGAGTCTCCGTTTTGCGGCGGGGTTCACAAGGCTGGCGCTTTTCCTCTCGACTCCTACCCACGGGGTGCTTTCTATAGAAAGGTCGCCAGCCTATGTCTACAAACCAAGACGCTCCGCGCGCCGGCATCCACGTTCCAGCATTCGAAGGTAGTCCCGCATGAGCGACAGATACGAAGAGGCGCGGCGCCTGCTGAGCGCCGGCATCAAGCTCTGCGAGCTCTACCCCATGAGCAAGCAACCCAAGGGCGACGACTGGAACCACCGCCTGCTGACCGACCCAAGCCAGGTGCGTGACACGGCCGGCGGCTACGGCATACCCTTGCTGGCCAACGGCCTGTGCAGTGTGGACTTCGACAACACCGAAGTGGCCGAGCGCGGCCTGCGGGCGTGCGGGCTTGATCCTGACTGGCTGCGCGGTTGCGGCGTGGCCACATCGAGCACACGACCAGGCTCCGGCGGCCGGGTGGCGTTCAAGATGCCCGCCGGTGCCAACCTGCGCTGGCTGCGATTCACCAACCCGGTCGACGGGACGATCCTGGAGCTGCGCGCCACGTCGGCCAACCTGCAGGACTGCATGCCCGGTACGACCTACCGCTCCAAGGACGGTTCGGGCCCATGGGTCCAGGACTATGCAGGGGTGTTCACATTCGACACAGCCCCGGAGCCGCCAAAACAGCTGCTCGATTGGTGGGCGCGCATGTCCACCGACCTCGACTTCCTGCACTCTCAACAGCTGATCATCGCTGGTGCACAAGCGCAACTGGATGTGAGCAGCGGCGCCACACTCTGGTACGCGTCACCCCATCGCATGCAGTTCAACACGGACCACAGCGTGGCAGAACTGCTGCTGGAGCACGGCTACTCGGAGAAGAACGGCCGCTTCGCCCCGCCCAGCGCCACGGGTATGGCCGGTGTCCGCCAAATCCCGGGCAAGGACGATCTCTGGCAGTCTGACCACGCGTCCGATCCGCTGTTCGGCCTGTTCGACGCCTGGTCCGCCTACGTCACGCTGGCGCACGGCCGGGACCTCGCAGCTGCTGAGGCGGTTCAGGAGGCCGGCCGCGCGCTGGTGGCCCTTGACGGCTTCGAGAGCGTCGAGCCTGTCATCCGGGTGCTGGACGACGGCACCCCGGTAGAAGACCCGGACGATCTGCCTGCCTTCGACCGGGACAAGACCGGCAAGGCAAAGGCCATCATCAACAACCTGCTGGCCGCGCTGAAGCATCCTGGCGTCACCGGTGTGCATATCGGCCATGACAGCTTCCGTGACGAGATCATGCTTGCGCCAGCAGGCACTGAGCAGTGGCGCACCTTCACCGACGCTGACTACGTGCGCCTGCGCGCTCAGCTCGAGCTCGGCCGCAACGGCTTTGCTCCGATAGGGCGCGAGACTATGCGCGACGCGGTGCTCATGGTGGCCGCCGAGAACACGTTCGACAGCGCCATGCTGTGGCTCGGCCAGCAGCGCTGGGACGGTGTGCGGCGCATTGACACGTTCCTGGTGGACTTGTTCGGCGCGGAAGACACGCCATACGCGCGTGCGGTCAGCGAGTATTTGTGGACCGCGATGGCCGGCCGCGTGCTGCATCCGGGCTGCAAGGCCGACATGGTGCCGATCCTGGTGGGCAATCAGGGCCTGGGCAAATCCACGGCGATCGCGGCGCTGGTGCCTTCGATCGATTTCTTTGCCGAGGTGTCATTTGCCGAGAGCGACGACAACCTCTCTCGCAAGATGCGCGGCAAGCTGGTGGCCGAAATCGCTGAGTTGAAGGGCCTGCATAGCCGGGACATGGAGACCGTCAAGGCGTTTGTCACGCGAACCCACGAGAAGTGGATCCCCAAATACCGGGAGTTCGAAACCACGTTCCCCCGCCGTCTGGTGTTCGTTGGCACCACCAACAAGGACCAGTTTCTGGCCGACGACACCGGCAATCGCCGCTGGCTCCCGATCCGGGTGGGCGACGTGGATGTGGCAAAGATCCGGCAGATAGCAGCCCAGTGCTGGGCCGAGGCTGCGGTTCGTTTTGAGCAGGTCGGAGTCGCTTGGCAGCAGGCCCAGGCACTCGCAGTAGACGTCCACGAGGAGTTTTCCTTCCACGATGAGTGGGAAGACAAGATCGTCGGCTGGATCGCAGGGGGCATGCCTGAGCTCGAAAATCCGGCCGACGGCTTGCCAACCTCGGAGGTACTGAGGTTGGCTATCGGCTTCGAAGGTCGACTAATCAAGCGGTCAGACGAGATGAGAGCGGCCTCTGTACTCAAGAAGATAGGGTTCAAAAGCGCCCGAGTGTCAGTAAATGGGTCACAAACTCGTCGTTGGTTGCCAACCTCAGACAACCTTTGCCTACCTTTTCGAGAGGTTGGCAAGGCAGAAAAGCTTTTCTAATCAACGTCCTTGCCAACCTAGACAACCTAGACAACCTTATTGGTAACGGACATATTGAATGAGGTAAGTGGACCGGTAGCAGGGGGCCAAATGCATGCAGGAGATAGGCAGGCGCTTTCGGGTTGGCAAGGTTGTCTAGGTTGTCTAGATCTCATTTATGCAAATTTTTGCAGGATCGTGTCGGAGTCGATAACGCCGTTTTTAAGGCCCGAAATAGGTATCAATTTTGGAATCTGCAATTTTTTGCAGATACAGTTTTAAGGAATAACATGGCTCAACAAAATTCGACGTTGGACGATATAGCAGCCGTCATCGGGTTCACGGCCACGTTGCGCCTAGCGGCCTGGTACGGCAACACCAACACCCTCTATGTGCCTGCGGTGGTGGAGGACGACCAGATACTGGTGCGGCTGATAGGCCGGCCTGCTGCTGAGCGGATGGCGGAGGCCTTCCCTGCTGAGTACCTGGCCGTGCCCCGCATGACAGCCTACGAGGAGGAGGAGCGGCGCAGTCGTATCGGCAGGCTGCTCGAGAAGGGTTTCAGCATGCGCGAGGTGACGAAGTTCGAGCGCGTGGGTGAGCGACGTGTACAGCAGATCTGCCGTGAGCTGGAGCAAGCTGGACTGATCGAGCCCATAGGCCCTGAGCGTCCACGCAAGGGCAAGCATGCCAAGGCTGCACGGCACAAGGGTCCAGTGCCTGGGCCTAACCACCTGGGCTGGAACCCCAAGGCCGGCAAGGGCTGAGGTGCAGTGGTGCTAGCTTGGTGCGCACCAGCACCAGCACCAGCACCAGCACCAGCACCAGCACCAGCACCAGCACCAG
>NZ_JBGTYN010000041.1:0-16188 GCF_041730275.1 Comamonas sp. SY3
CTACGCATACCAATCGCTTCGGGGTGGCTGGATCGCTTTTGTTGCTGCGACGGTTGAAGTATAGTGAATCTAGTCTTAATGTCAAGCTGACCTATCCATCAAAGGATAGAAAAGATAGTCTCTACGTACCTGCATGCGGTTTACAAGGAAGATGGGTTTCTTTCAAGCAACAAAAAACCGCCCGAAGGCGGTTAGGCGATGTTGGCGGATGACCCTCAGTATGGCTCGAATGCATCGGGCGGGACGCTTCCAGCTACGCGATGGATCTTCTCGATGTCGACCATGTCGATGGTCATTGGTGTGTATCCATTATTGATGCTCAAAAGCTGTACCTCGCCATCACGCGACCAGTTGAGCAGCTTCAGCAACTTCTTGCCATTGTTCAGCGCCACCACAACATCCCTGCCGGGCTGAGCTTCGATATTGGGTGTGATCACTACAAACTCACCAGCCCTGTACCGTGGGTGCATGGAGTCGCCTTTGACTCTCAGTGCATACGCACCAGGATCTTGGGCCCAGTACATCACGAAGCCTTCCCCATGTCCAACTGGGTATTGCAGTTCTTCAAGGTAGCCATCATCACCGGCCTTCACGCTTCCGACTACAGGTATGGCGCGAGCCTGGCGCAGCTTTGGCGCGTCATCCGCGTTTGCTTCTGGAGCTGTGGCTGAGTTTGGTGCCGGATAGCCAGTGACATCTGCGATGCGCTGAACCATCTCGAAACTAGGCGAGTGAAGGCCTTTCTCCCAATGACCGACGTTGGCCTTAGTGCGTCCAACAGCTTCTCCAAGCTGTTCCTGTGTGAGTTTTCCGTGCTTGCGAGCTGCGCGCACCCAGTCATTAAGTTCCATATGGCAATCGTATAGAAATACTTTACACAGCGGGGATAGAAAATATTGCCTATAAAGTCTAGAAATGCTATCCTGGGGCAATGCAAAACCCAATCGACACCGCCGCCGAAGTCGTCGGCTCCCAACAAGCTCTTGCGGTGGCCTTAGGTGTCACCAAGGCTGCTGTCTGGCAATGGAAGAAGCAAGTGCCAGTTATTTACTGCCTGCGCATCGAGCGACTGACCGCTGGAAAGGTCAGTCGCAAGGATCTTCGGCCCAACGACTGGCACTTGATTTGGCCAGACCTCACCGAGCCGGCCACAGCTTAGGCCCCGGCCTTCGCCATTTCCACCCGGCTACCAGTGAACCGAATGACTGCCTCGCCGCTTATCCAATTCACCTCTAAGCATGAGGTTTGGAGTGTGCGAGTAGTGCGCCCGTCTGCATCGACGTTGGTGGTCACGCTGGTTCGCATGCTGTTGTGGATCTGCTTGCCCAGCAGTTGTGGGCGGCGGGTGGTGGCGGAGGTGTTTTGCGTTTTCATGCAGCCAGTATCTGAAAGCTGCGCAACTTAAACAACATCCAGAAACATAGAGGCCGGATATGACTCCACAAGATGCACTGCGCCAGATGGCCAAAAGTTACCCAGGCGGCTACGACAGCCTGGCGCCGCGCCTTGGCAAGACCGCCGAGGTGCTGCGCAAAGAACTGTCGGGTGATCCCAAGTTCAAGCTGGGCCTGAGCACCGCCACGCTGATCTCAGAAATCTGCATCGAGGCCAACACGCCTCACTGCCATGACTTTGTGAACGCGATTGCAGCTGATGGCGGCGGCTTTGTGCGCCTGCCTGTGGTGGAGATGGAAGGCGGCCCGTGTGTGCATCGCTCGATCTCCAGCGTGGCGCAAGAGCTGTCTCATGTGATGAGCGCCGCCCTGGAGGGCGATGCAGATGGCGTGATCTCGGACAACGACCTGGCGCGCATCCAGAAGGAAGCCGCTGAGGCCTTGGCTGCCATTCAGCAGCTGGTCCAAACCGTCGAGGCCAAGAACAAGCAGGGCAAGACGAAGAGCAAGCAAGGCAAGAGCGCTGCGCGCGCTGAGGCCGCGGCTTAAAGGTTATGCCAGCGGCCAGGGTAGCTCCCGCACAGCAGATCCACCACCTGCCGGCCGCTGGCCTTCTATCTGTGGTGTTCCTTCATTTTTGTGGTGGACACATGGCAATAGCAATACAGCAACAAGACGAGATTCAAGTCTCTTTGGCCCAAGACGGCCAAATCGTCATCACTCAGGAGCCCTCTGACCTACAGAGCGCCTCCAGCAATGTTTTCGTCGCAGTCACCAACGTGGACGCGCTGATTCGCGCAATCCGTGCTGCCAAGCGCCAGGCGCTGGAGGCAAAGGAATAGGCATGGCCAATGATTCGCAAGCCATTGCGTCACCCTCAGAGCCGCCATATGCAGCTGACACACGGGCGAAGGGTTGGCGCTTCGAGCTGGACCTAGAGCGCATTGAGCAGTCGGATACCTGGGCACTTGCACCCGCAGAGCTGCGCCCGTGGCTGCTGATGCTTTGGGCGACCGCCTGGAAGCAGGTTCCTTGTGGCTCCCTGCCAGACGATGACCAACTTATTGCAGTGCGCATTGGCATGAAGGCAGCCCAATTCGCAAAGTCCCGCTCCATCCTGATGCGTGGCTGGTGGAAGGCCGTGGATGGCCGCCTGTATCACCCCACGATGACCACTCGGGTCCTCGAAATGATGGGCGTCAAGGACAAAGAGCGTCAACGCAAAGCTGAATACCGGAAGCGCAAAGACGCTGAAGAAGCGGCAAGACAGAACGGGGACGGGCGCGGTAGTGACCCTGGACAGGGGGCAGAGGTCCCTGATTTGTCCCATGGGACAAGCGCGGGACAGAACGGGGACGGACAGGGTAGTGACCCTGGCAGAGACGACACCGGAACCGGAACCGGAACCGGAACCGGAACCGGTTTATTAAATACCCCCCTACCCCCCAAGGGGGGCGGGCGTGCCAATCCCCCCCATGCACCTGACGGCTTTGAGCGCTTCTGGCAAGCCTGGCCGAAGTCCGAACGCAAAGGGGCCAAGGGCAAGTGCTTGGAGGTCTGGAAAAAGGTTGACGCAGAAAAGCATGTCGAGGTTGTGCTGGCGCATGTCGAGCGCATGAAGGTGGGTGAGATGTGGACGAAGGAGGGCGGGCGATATGTGCCGGCGCCGTTGGTCTACCTCAACAACCGCCGCTGGGAAGGCGCTGAAGACCAGCAGGCTGGTTATCCCACTGCGAGCGGGGGCCGGGAGAACTTTGATGCGAGCTACTACGAAGGTGCGGAGAGCTGGGGATGACCGATACACGAAAAGAAAACTGCCCTATTCACGGGGACTACAGCGCACGCGTGAACGCTGAGACAGGCCGCTGGACTCGCTGCTGGGGATGCGTCGAGGCGGAGATTCAGGCGCAAGAGGCGCAAGACCGTCAGCGGGAAAAAGCGGCAGAGGCTGGCCAGGTGCTGGCGCAACTGATCGACAGGAGCGGCATGGAAGGCCGCATGCTGCGCGCATCGTTTGAAAGCTACGAGGCCAGTACCCCCGCGCAGGCCGCAGTGCTTGCTGCGTGCGAGGCCTTTGCCGAATCCGTGGAGCTCGATGGCGGCCGCAATCTGTGGCTTATCGGGCCGCCTGGCACCGGCAAGACGCACCTTGGCAGCGCAATCGTCAGCCACCTCATCCGTGAACGCGGCATCCCTGCTGCGATCTACAGCGCCCGGGAGATTGTGCGGTTGCTGCGCGCTACCTGGGGGCGCAATCGTGATGAAGACGCCGAAACCGAGAGCGAGGTGATTGACCGCCTGGGCGAGATTGGCCTGCTGGTGCTCGATGAGGTGGGCGTGGGCTTCGACAAAGAGGCTGAGCGCACGCAAATCCTTGATGTCATCGACCGCCGATACAAGCTGGGCCGGCCGACCGTGGTCCTGTCCAACCTGCACGCCAAGGATGTGAAGCCAGTCTTGGGCCCCCGGGCGTTCGACCGCCTTCGTGACGGCGCTGAGATGCACATCTGCGCATGGGAAAGCCACCGCAAGGAGAACCGATGAACGCGAGAAGTGGCTTTGATATGCAGGATTTCGATTCGCAATTTCCCGCCCCCGCTGTGGCGGTTTGGGCCGATCCATCCCTAGTCCCTGAGCAGAGTGTGTTGGGCGCGCTGCTGAGTGGTGGCGCTGAGGCCTTTGACCTGGCAGCCGGGCTTGTGTCGGCAAGCAGCTTTGCTCATCCACTGCACAAAAGCATTTGGACCGCTGTGGAAGGACTGGTTCTGGCAGGCCGTGATGTGGACCCTGTGGTGGTGCTGCAGGACCTGCAGGGCAAGGTTGATGACGCCTACGCCGCTGGACTGCCAAGCTACCTCAACAACCTGACAAGCTCCTTTGCTTCGGTGCGGATGGTTACCCACCACGCCCGCATTGTGGCGAACCTGCACCGGCTGCGCCGCGTGGCAGAGGCCTCGGCAAAGGTGGGTGAGCTGCTCAAGGATAAATCGCTCTCAGCCGAGGAGATCTCTGGCCAGGCCGTGACGCTGTTCGATGCCATTGCTGATGAGCGCATGACCTCTGAGGCCAAGTCGGTGGGCGAGTTGGCTATCCCATTCCTTGACGAGCTGGAGGACCTGGCAGACGGCAAGGCCGTGCTGGGGCGCGAGACTGGCATTACGAAGCTGGACTACATCCTCGCCGGCGGCACCTATGACGGGCAGCTGATTGTCATCGCTGCGCGGCCAAGCGTGGGCAAGTCATCCTTTGCCCAGCAGCTGGCGCTCAACCAGGCCGAGCGGGGCTATCCCTCCGCATTCCTGGGCATGGAAATGAACGAGAAGGAGCTGATGCGCCGCACGGTGGCCAACCTCGGCCGGGTGCCGCTGCGCCTGCTCAAGACGGGCAAGCTCAGCCCCGATGACTATGGCCGTGTGCCAGACGCCATGGAACGCATGCGAGATCTTCCGCTGTATTTCGAGTTCTGCCCAGGCGTCAACCTGGCAGAGATCTCCGCCAAGATCCGCAAGCTGGTGCGCAAGCACAAGGTCAAACTGGTGGTCATCGACTATCTGCAGCTGATGGCTGCCACTGATGAGCGCAAAGACCGCCGGGTGCAGCTGGAAGAGATCACCCGCAACCTCAAGCGCCTGGCAGGCCAGCTGGGCATCACCATCGCGCTGCTGTCCCAGCTCAATCGAGAGGTGGAAAAGCGCTCCAACCCCAAGCCCCAGCTGTCCGACCTGAAGGAATGCGGTGCCATAGAGGAGGACGCCGACATTGTGCTGGTGCTGTGGGACCACAAGAAGGGCGACATCGATGAGTCATCCATCAAGGGCCTGGGCGCCATCAAGGGCCGCGACCTGGGGCAGAGCGACATGGCTCTGAACTTCGACGGCAAGTACCAGCGCTGGTCTGAATCCACCGAATCCCTCACCAGCAACACCAACACCGCCACCACTGCCCCACGGGCGCACAAGAGGTATCCCGATGACTACTAAGCCAGCAGAGGCAACGCATGTGCTCCTGTGGAGCCAGACCCAATCAGCGCTTCACGTAGAGCCAGTGGAGGCCATGCTCAAGTGCAACCGTCGGGCCTACGTCGAAAACGCCTGTTCTGACTGGGTGCCCATCCACCTGGGGTCTGAAGACGAATGCCGAACGGCGTCAACCCTTGCCATGAACGCCCTGAGCCAGCGACCAGCCGGCGCTACCCAACCCCAATAACCGAAACGGAGCCCGAATGAACTTTGCAGAGACAGCAGCACTATCCACCCCCGCTCGCCGCAGCGGCCGGGGCTATGTTGACTTCAATGTGGTGGCAGAAGCCCAGCGGCCAATGGATATCCGCCTGGTCAACTGGGGACGTTGGTGCCACGGTCCGATGCGCCGCGACATATCACCCATGTTCCGAGGCATGCCGCGTGAGCCGCAGTTGCGCCAGCCTGGGGACGTAGCCGCCGAGCTGATGGATCCAATGGACGCTGCTAAGGTAGCCAAGGCCGTCGCACAGCTGCCCGAGAAGCACCGCGCCGCATTGAACTGGTGCTATGTGATGGACTCGCGCAGCAAGGAAGCCAGCCCCGGCCGCGCATGCAAGAAGCTGGGCACCAGCCTGCAGGGCCTGGCCGATCTGCTGCGTGATGCGCGTCAGATGCTGATCAACAGAGGAGCGTGACATGAGCTGCGCCAACCGCGAGGAGCGACCACTGAGCGAGGCTGAGCGCCTGGTCAATGTCCACTACCTGGGCCACTGTCTCCACGAGAACCGGAGCGTGTGGCTAGATCGAAATATTGGTTGGTGCAGTCGTTGCTGGGGCTGCCGGCGAGAGATTGTCATCTCGGGTTACAGCCGAGTGGGCAGGCTACCGGATGACGTGCTCGCCCGGGCTTGGAGCCTGGAGCATATCCAGACCGCCTCTAGCCCGATCACCGGAGCGCAGTTGAAGCATGTCCTAGAGCAAGCTGGCTGGCAGGTCCAGCTCATGGGGCTGAATGGAAGGACTGTTTGCGAAGTACGCCAGGGCGACGCTATCCACCGAACGAGATTCTTTGATTCCTGGGAGGGGGCAGTTGTAGAGGCTGGCGCAATGACGCTGAAAAACTACGGATCTAGTCGTTGCGCTTGCCCGATTTGTGTGGTACAGTCTCCCCATTGACTGAGCAACAGCACAGAGTCGTATATCCTATGTGGAGGCGGTAGTGACTGCAAAAGCTCAGTGAGAGAGCTCTCCACTTCGGAGGGCTCTTTTCGTTTCGGTGTCACCACACATGCTGATTGAGAACCGAAGTGCTGCGAGAGCGAAAGCGACCACAAGCAATTCATACGTCATGCAGTCAGCAGTTGTGATGAAGTAAGGCGCCAGTAACCACTGCTTCGGGAGGTGGGTAGCCTGGATGTTTATCGACGGACGAACTTGGCTGTGCACGGCCGGGGTAGTCGCTGGAACCGTCACCAGCAACCCGAGCCCTTTGATCTGCCCATTGCCCTCTCTTCCCGGCCCCGCGCATTGGGTTTTGGGTAGTACAGGTCGTTAGAACTTAACCTTCCTGCTTTCCAGTGTTGATCGGATGATTCCTATCGATACATATGCCTTCCGATCTGCGCCTGAGCCAACAGCTTCTAAATGCTTAAGTAAAGAGCTTTTCTCATCCGAAGTGAGTTGACGCGGGTCCGCATTCTCAATAATTTTTGTGATTACAGGATGAAGCTCGTCATACCGTGACGCAACTCTTTGCAATTGAGTTGGGGTTTTATTTTGGGCATCACTTATAGAGTCTGCATGTGATATGGAGTTACCAAGATCTTCGATGGCGGTGATTGCTTCGAACACCGTGCGTATTTCGTTTGGATGCTTGATCATAGAAATTCCTTAGTTAGTTGAAGTTCTATTATTACTAGCACTCGCCAAGTGCGGGGCTTTTTCATTTCCGCATCTAAGCACACGGGTTGTGTCGCCAGCCTTCCAAGCTGCGCAGAGCTGGGTTCGACTCCCACTAGATGCTCCACATGTCCAGCTGCAGCAAGCGCGGCCCGCACCCGAGCGGTATGAAGGTGCGGCATCTCCTACTGAGAGCTTCCCAGTGCTTGAAGAAGCGAACAGCAACCACAGCCCATGAGGGTTGTCTGATGGGGTACGAATACCAAGGCCAGCCAAGCGCTGGCTTTTCTTTTGGAGTAAGCCATGAGCCTAAGACGAAAGATAGCCCTGTGGCTGTGTCCTGAGTTGAAGCGAGATTCTGGTGTGGCCTGGCGCTTCCCTGCCCATATCGAGGACTATCAGCGCTGGCTCGGAGCATTTCCAGAAGTTGCGCAGGTGCTGAAGTGCCTTCGCGCAACGGTTCTTGGTGGCGAGCCAATCAATGCCGGCACACCCGTAGCAGATGAGGTCTGCACCATCGGCGGGCTGCGCGATCAGTTGCTCAAGATGCAAAAGATGCACCCAACCGTCCACGCAGGCGAGCGCATCATCCCAGCTGCAGACAACAAGGCCCTGATCCAGAGCCTCAAGGCAAGCCAGCATGCACACGACGAAGTGTGGAAGGCCGAGGTCCTTGACCTGCTTCGGCTGCTGAATGCCACGCTCACCAGCGTCACAGAGGGCGGCAACTCCATGAAGGTGACCATCCTCAAGTAACCAGTTACCGCAGGGCAGGCTCTCCGCACACGCGACCTACACACTTGGAGCCTAGCCCCTGCGACCCGATAAGATATGATCCGCTTCTTGTAACAAAGGATTGCGGATGACTATTCAGATTGCTACAGTTGAGGAGGCGGCAGCCTATCTTGAGAGATTGGTTGCGGGTGAAAACCCTGATGACTTTTCTTTAACCGGTGAGATGGATGTCCTGCACATCATGATTGATGGAGCCAAGTATCATTCTTCAGTGCCAGGAGAATTGGCCCGGGGACTTTGGCAGTATCAAGAACAGATCTATGCTGCAGCGTCTCTGGCCCTACACGGTAGCAGAGACATTCGTAAGCTCACTGCTGATGAGAGAGATGCCCTTGAGTTGGTATTCGAGGTAAAGGCCGGGTGTTCTGACTTCAAGGCTAGTATTGGAAAGCTCATCGAAAAAATTGGCGAGAGCATCGTAACCATGGACAACGCAACTAAGAAAAAGATCATTCTCTGCATAGCAGGGTTGCTTGTTGCTGGTTACATGGGCCAGGCCGGGATAGCGGCCACCGCAGAAGTTTATAAAGACAGCAATAAAAAGGAGCAGGTGGTGCTAGTTGAAGCAGAGCGCACCAAACAGTTTGAGATCTTTGCTAAGGCTATGTCCGGCAATAAAGTTGTGGATAGCTTTAAAGAAGCATCTGTGGAAGGCGGTAAGGCTATAGTGCGAGCAGCAGGCGATGCTCAAGAAATTGAAATTGGACGCACTAACTTAGATCAGGATGACATCCATGCTTTGAATAGTCGGTCTCCTAAGGCTCGAAGTGAGTCAGAGGTGCTTGATCTAGACTTCCGCATCTTCCAAGTGAATGTACGGAATGAAGGAACAATGAAATATGTTCTGGCTGGCCCAGGAACAGGTGAGTTCGTTGCAACAATGGATGAATCACAATTCTCTGGTGACGATCTAACTAAAGTGTTGTCAGCAGTTCAGGAGCGGAAGCGTGTTCGCCTAGAGGTGGTTATCGCTCGCGCGAATGGCGTCATCCGTTCTGCGCAAATCACGCAAGTCTTTTGACCCCGCGTTACAGGCCTAAGAGATGCCACCTAACGGTGGCTTTTTTATTGGCGGCTCAATTCGGCATGAGTCGGCTGCGACCCGATAGGAGAGAGCCATGGGATTGAAGACACTCAAGCCAAGGCTACAGGCTCACACCAGTAGCAGACTGGCAGCTCTGCGCTATCTCAGGCCCCAGTAGGACGGATGAAACAGGAGTGAGTTGCCAGTCTTTGAGCAAGGCGATGGCTTTCTTCCATCAATGCGGCGTATGCATTATCTGTTTCCGCCGAGCCCACTTGCCAGATATGTCTTGCCTGCGCCAGATACGCATCTAGAGACTTAGGAATCGGCTTGTTTTCCGCTACATCTAGAGCGGCGCGAATGTAGACGTACAAGGCTTCAGCTTTAATGCGGCCTTGCTCTGCGCTTTGGTGGATGGAAAGAAAGTTGTTGGGTTGCATGATGGATCCGTGAAGTACGAATCTAATGCTATCCCAGTTAAAAGGTGCCTACGCTATCAATCGAGGGTTTGTTTGTAGCCTGCATCAGTTCTTTCCACTCGGAGGGCTCTGGAGCGTGCTGCTTTCCAGCATGGCGATGGTGATTGCAGTGCCAGCATGCAGCCACGATGTTGGATGCTCTGTCGGAGCCGCCAACACATTTGGCGCGCAAATGCTCTGCGGTGCAGCGATTGGGGTGATGCTTCTTCTTGGCAGAAACCATTGGCTGGTTGCAGTAGAAGCAGAGGCCCTTTTGGGCTTGGAAGGCGGAATGACGGTGTTTGGCGACACGAGAGCGCATATGAATCTCCAATGAAGGGAGATTGCAGTGCAAGCTGTTCGCGGCTCGTGTACCTCTGCATTCGAATGTCGGTGTACGACATCGCTAACCGGCCCGCTGGGCAAATCGGTCGACACTTGGTGAATGTCACAGCACTCTTTGAAGGTGCGATGGCAGGATTCTGGCCTAAGTCCGGCTGAGTAGTCAACACCTACCGATAAGCATGGAGGAGCCTATGGCAACGCCAAATAAGGCCGAGCCGAAGGGGTGCGCATGAGCCTGGACAAAGCAATCGCCTCAGGCAAAGAGCATCGCAAGGGATATGCCGAGCGAGGCAAGCCAGGGCGGAATGACAGGACCTGTAGGCCGCACGGCGGCGGCTGCGCACCAGCAATGGTCTGCAGCTACTGTGAGCGCAACCGGCTGTTTCGACACCTGCGCCGGGTTGACGCAGTGGTGCGCATCCAAGAGGGGTGGTGGCCCCTAAGCATCTAGGATTGAAATCTAAGGTGTTGAGTTAGCTGGCGGGCTTGCGTTCTGCAGTAGACTGCGGCGAACTATTTTGAAGCACCCCTATGACCAAAAGAATTGATGAACTGTCTGATGCGGATGTCGATAAAGAGCTTAAGAGGGTTCAACTGCAGCGAGAGCGTCTGCAATTGGAGAAGGAGTTGGCTCGAAAGAAGTGGTTGGCTTCTGCCAACAGTTTTATACTTGCGAGTAGCTATTATTCTCTGAATGCTGGTGCAAAGGCTGTCGGATTTGTTAGTCGAATTTTTGCAAGTGTCGGTAGGAATATAAAAAAAATTGCTGCTTTTGCGCTGCTATCGATTGCTATTTTTGCTGGTATTTATGCCTATGAAGACATGCAGGTTAAAAGTTTCCGTCAAGCGAAGGAGGAGGGGATTTTGAAATCCTGCGGCGAATATCCTGATTATGATGCCTGCATTAGTAATGGTGGTTCGCATTCAAGTTGCGCATTTGCATATTTTGAAAAAAGCCGAAAACATGATGAATGTAGAATAAAGTCTGAAAAAGATCTTATTAAACTACAGCCTTTCCTACTATTTCATTCAGTATATTGATTAATTGATGTGGGCAAGTTGAGAAGTGCTTAAATTGGCCTCCTCTCTACAATTGCTCTGATGAATCCGTATCAATTACAGCTGTTGACCGAGCCGGAGAGTAGTGAATGAAAACTCTCAAGTCACACCTGCCAATGCTTCCCTCTGGCCTTAAGGTTCTGGATATAAAGGCTGGAGCGACGGAGCGGATACGAGGTAGCAGGTGGATGAAGATCCGGGAGCGCACCATGACTGTGGGCGCCTACACCTGCGTTGACTGTGGCAGGGTCCATGCCTCGAACGAGGTAGATCACGACACCCCGCTAGAGCAGGGTGGCAGCAACGACCAATCGAACCTGGTGGTGCGATGCACAGACTGCCACAAGGCCAAGACGAAGCGAGAGGCGCAGGAGCGGTATCGGGTTGGGTGAATCGAGAGCGACTCGCCAGAGGGCTGTGGTCGAACCGCCGAGGCATCGGCAGGCACCCCGGGGCCAGAAAAGTCCACAAGGCCTTTGCCCTCGAAACCGACCTGTTCCGCATGCGCAGATTATTTCTCCCATGGAGGATTTGTTAATGGCTTTAACAGGCAAAAAGCGACTGTTCGCCAATGCCGTTTTGGCTGGCAAGTCGAATAAAGACGCGGCAATCGCCGCAGGGTATAGCCCAGCTACTGCATCGGCAGCCGGTTCACGGCTTGTTAAGGATGCTGAGGTGGCCGAGCACCTTCAGAAGCACAAGAAGGCGAAGGAAACAGGCGAGGCTCCGCCGGCTGACCGTCCATCGTTTGACCTCAGCCAGGCGATGGCGCATAAAGACCCTCGCGCCTTTCTGATGGCAGCGATGAACGATGTTGAGTTGGAGCCAAAGCTGCGCATCGATGCTGCGAAGGCGCTGATGCCCTTTGAGTTCGCCAAGATGGGCGAGGCCGGCAAGAAAGATGCAAAGCAGGCTGCTGCTGAGAAAGCTGGAGCAGGCAGATTTGGCTTGCGGGCGGTGAAGTGATGGAATGGACTACGAGCCTCCCGGACTGGGAGGAGCGCATTATTGCGCGTCGGTCCATGGTGCCCGTTGAGCCGTTGTTTCCAGAGGTGGCAGCCGATGCAATGGATGTCTTCGGCGCCCTTCGGATGGTGGACGCTGACGGTAGCCCTCTGATGGGTGACGCTTGCTTGCCTTGGGTGAATGAATTGGTAGCGGCGCTGTTTGGCTCCTATGACCCGGAGCGTAGGCGCCGCCTGATCACCAACTATTTCCTGATGGTGAGCAAGAAAAACGGCAAATCAATGATTGCTGCGGGCGTAATGCTCACAGCGCTCATTCTCAACACTCGGGCGGCGGGTGAGTTCATCATCCTGGCGCCGACCAAGGAAGCGGCTGACAACGCGTACAAGCCTATTCGGGAGATGATCCTGGCCGATGACGAGTTGTCAGCCCGGTTTCACGAGCAGCAGCACATCAAAACTGTCACTGACCGGCTGAACAACGCAACCTTAAAAGTGGTGGCGGCCGACAGCGCGACTGTCACTGGCAAAAAGGCCATCGGCGTGTTCATTGATGAGCTGCACGAGTTCGGCAAGAGCGCCAAGGCTACATCGATGCTGACGGAGGCGACAGGTGGTATCACTTCTCGTCCGGAAGGCTTCGTCTTCTACTGCACAACGCAATCGGAGAACCCGCCTGCCGGCGTGTTCCTGGACAAGCTTAACTACGCCCGCAAGGTGCGAGACGGCCAGGTGGTGGATCGCAGGTTCCTGCCTGTGATCTACGAATTCCCTGACCATATGCTGGAGGCTAAGGCTTACGAGAACCTCGACAACGCATACATCACCAACCCAAATTGGAATGTGTCGGTGGATTCTGAGGTCATCGCGCAGAAGATCCAGGAGGCAGAGGAGGCTGGCGAGCATGCAGTCCGGGACATCAGGGCCAAGCACCTGAACGTCCAGGTAGGCATGAATATGTCCGCCCAGCGGTGGACAGGCGCTGACTACTGGGAGCAAAACGGCGACAAGCGCGTAACACTGGACCACATCATTGCCAATTCTGAGGTAATCACCATCGGCATCGATGGTGGCGGCCTGGATGACTTGCTCGGGCTGGGGATCGAGGGCCGTGAGGCTGGGAAAGAAAGTTGCCTGCTGTGGAATAGGGCGTGGGTCCATCCCATCGGCATCGAGCGGCGCAAGTCCGAAGCATCCAAGTACCACGGCTTCGTCAGCGATGGCGACCTGATCATTGTCGATAGGCCGCGTCAGGACGTTGAGGAACTGGCCGCCCTGTGCAAAAAGGTCTACGACGCTGGCCTGTTGGCCAAGATTGGCCTGGATCCGGAGCGCACCCACAAGGTCGTGTTCAAAGCGCTGATTGATGCAGGCATCCCGGAGGATCTCATCATTGGCATCTCTCAGGGCTGGAAGCTGACCGGCGCGATCGCGGTGGCCGAGTTGGCCTTGAAGGATGGCCAGTTGACACACGCCGACTCGCCAATGATGGCCTGGTCGGTGGGCAATGCCAAGGTAGTTCCTTCCGGAAACGCTGTGCTGATCACCAAGCAGGCCAGCGGCACGGCCAAAATTGACCCGCTGATGGCCTCGCTGAACGCGATCACGCTGATGGCGACGAACCCTGAGGCAAAGCGCAAATCGGTCTACGAGCGGCGCGGCATCAGGTACTTATAGGGTACGACTCAATGAAAATATTCGATATGTTCCGGCGCAAGCCGGAGGCACAGTCGCGCCCGCAGTCCAGTGCTCAGGGGTTCACCTTTACCGGACTGGATGACCCGGCGTTTCTGGAGTTCATTCGCCTGGGCCAAACAGGTGCCCAAGGCAACATGCTGCGCAACACCGCGGCACTGCGTTGCCTTACCCTCCTGTGCAACGGCCTGGGCATGCTGCCCTTGAGCCTCTACCGCGTGGGGAGTGACAAGCAAAAGGCGACTGACCACGCGGGGCACAAGCTGGTGCGCATCAAGCCCAACCCCTACCAGACTCCCATGGAGTTCAAGAGTCAGATGGAGCTTTTGCTGGAGACGGAGGGCAACGCTTATGCGCGTGTCATCCGATCTGGAGGCCGCCCCATTCACCTTATCCCTTTCGAGAAGGGACGGGTCACTAGCAAGCTTGGGCCGGGTTGGCGGATGCAGTACCAATGCACAACCGAGAACGGTGGCCAGTTGACGTTGGACCAGGACGAAATCCTGCACATCCGCGACCTGTCGCTCGATGGTATCGAGGGGCTATCCCGCCGAAAGTTGGCATCTGAGGTCTTTGACCTTGCGGCCGGCGCGCAGCGTGCTGCAGCCAACGTATTCCGAACGGGGGTCATGGCTGGTGGCGCCATTGAAGTAGCGGGTGAGTTGTCCGACTCGGCTTATGAGCGTATGAAGCGCTCTCTGGATGAAGACCACTCAGGGGCCGAGAACATCAACAAATGGATGTTGCTGGAGGAGGGTGCCAAGGCCAACAAGTTCGGATCTACCGCAGCAGATGCGCAGCAGATTGAGAACCGGAACCACCAGATTGAGGAAGTCGCCCGCCTTTATGGCGTGCCCCGGCCCCTCTTGATGATGGACGACACCAGTTGGGGCTCTGGCATTGAGCAACTGGGCATCTTCTTCGTGCAATACACGCTGGCCAGCCGCATGCAGGCCTGGGAAGAAGCCCTGGCCCGATCGCTTTTGACCGACCGAGAGCGGGAAACCCTGTACTTCAAGTTCAACGTGCGCGCTTTGCTGCGCGGCACCCTCAAAGACCAAGCCGACTACTTCGCCAAGGCCTTGGGCGCTGGCGGGCATCAGCCATGGCACAGCGCAGACGAAGTGCGGGAGCTGCTGGACTACCCAGCAACTGACCTGCCACATGCAACTCAGCTCGGACAGCCGTCTGGAAAGAAAGAAAGCAATGAGCCTAAGAAAACTACCTGAGCTGAACGCTGGGGCGCGCGGTCGCATCCAGTCGTTTGTGTCGCCTAGTGCGATGTCCCGTTGGACGCCAGGCATCCAGGCGGCTGCTGGCGACTCTCCAGACAACACGATCAGCATTTTGGATGTGATCGGCGAGGACTGGTGGACCGGTGAGGGTGTTACCTCAAACCGGATCGCTGGAGCCCTACGCGCTATCGGTGAGCGTGATGTGGTCGTGAACGTGAATAGCCCAGGTGGTGACATGTTCGAGGGGGTGGCGATCTACAACCAGCTGCGCATGCATCCGGGCCGTGTCACGGTGAACATTCTGGGCATGGCCGCAAGCGCCGCCTCGGTGATCGCCATGGCTGGCGATGAGATCCGCATTGGTCGGCCATCGTTCCTGATGATCCACAACTGCTGGTGTCTCGCCGCCGGCAACCGTCACGACTTCGCCGCACTGAGCGAGCAGATGGCGCCCTTTGACGCGGCCATGGCCGATGTTTACCAGGAGCGCACTGGTGTGGACCTCAAGCGCATCACATCACTGATGGACAAGGAAAGCTGGATCGGCGGCTCTGTTGCTGTCGCTGACGGCTGGGCGGACGCCTTGCTGGAGGATTCAGCGATCAAACAGGGCTCCGACACACAAGCCTCGGCGGTGCGCCGCATCGAAGCTGCGTTGCGCGCAAGCGGCATGCCTCGTAGCGAAGCACAGCGTGTCCTATCTGAATTTAAGTCCGGCCTGAGCGATTCGGCTGGCAATGGCGGCCTGAGTGACTCGGCAGCAAAACCAGTGGCAGCGGCCTCGCTGCAAAACCTACTCAACGCCATGAAAGGCTAAATATGACCGACATCAACAAGACCATTGAAGACCTGGGTCGCTCCTTTGAAGAGTTCAAGAGCACCCACACGCAGGAGCTGAACGCCCTGAAAGCTGGCAACAGCACCGCTGACTTCCAGGCCAAGCAGGAAAAGATCAACGCCGACATCGACCGCCTGCAAAAGGAAGTCGAAGACGCGCATACCAAGATTGCCTCTGCGCAAATGGGTGCTGGCACTAAGGCGCTGCGTGACAAGGAGTACACCGACTCCTTCAACGCCCACATGCGCAAGGGTGATGTGCAAGCCGCTCTGAACAAGGGCACTGCAGACGAAGGTGGCTACCTGACGCCCGTCGAATGGGACCGCACCATCACGGACAAGCTGCGTGAGGAATCGCCCATGCGTCAACTGGCCCAGGTTCAACCCACCAGCAAAGCCGGCTGGAAGAAGCTGTTCAACATGGGCGGCACGGGCTCTGGTTGGGTGGGCGAAACTGACGCCCGCCCTGAAACTGCCACTCCTGTGTTGGCTGAGTTGGGCTTTGGTCATGGTGAGATCT
>NZ_JBGTYN010000042.1:0-16001 GCF_041730275.1 Comamonas sp. SY3
ATTAACCCACACACGCTTTCCAGGCGTGCGACTTAAACCACTCATCCACCTCTCCAGTCGGTGAAGCGTGTATTCTAGCCTGAAATTTGGCGGCTTCCGGCAAAGAGGGTGGTTGTTTGGAAAAAATGCAGCGCCTCCGGAAGGGTTGGCGCTGCATGCACGCTGGCCAGGTTCTTTACTGGCCCTTGCCGGTCTGGATCATGCGCATGGCCGAGGTGATCAGGCTGGAGACCTCGGTCATGTTGCTGGGGACGACCAAGGTGGTGGTCGCGTCGCTGGCCAGCTTGCCGTAGGCATCGACGGCTTGCTCGGCCACCTTCAGCTGCACGGCTTGCTCGCCGCCTGGCTGGCGGATGGCGGAGGCGATGCGCTCCAGCGCTTGCGCGGTTGCATCGGCCACGGCGGTGATCGATGCGGCCTCACCCTGTGCCTTGTTGATGGCGGCTTGCTTCTCACCTTCGGAGCGGGCGATGAAGGCTTCGCGTTCGCCGGTGGCGATGTTGATCTGCTCCTGGCGGCGGCCTTCGGATGCGGCGATCAGCGCGCGCTTCTCACGCTCGGCGGTGATCTGGGCTTGCATGGAGCGCAGGATTTCTGCCGGTGGCGTCAGATCCTTGATTTCATAGCGCAGCACCTTCACGCCCCAGTTCAGCGCGGCCTCGTCGATGGCCGAGACGATCTGGGCGTTGATCATGTCGCGCTCTTCAAAGGTCTTGTCCAGCTCCAGCTTGCCGATCACGCTGCGCAGCGAGGTCTGTGCCAGCTGGGTGACGGCCATGATGTAGTTGGACGAGCCGTAGCTGGCGCGCATCGGGTCGGTCACCTGGAAGTACAGGATGCCGTCCACCTGCAGCTGCGTATTGTCGCGGGTAATACAGATCTGGCTGGGCACATCCAGCGGGATTTCCTTCAAGCTGTGCTTGTAGGCCACTTTGTCGACGAAGGGGATGATGAAGCGCGGGCCGGGGGCCAGGGTGCCGGCGTAGCGGCCCAGGCGCTCTTTGATCCAGGCGTGCTGCTGGGGCACGATCTTGACGGACATCGCGATGAAGATGATGGCGATGACAAATATGATGATGGCGACTTCCATGGGCTCTCCTCGTGTGGGCGCAGGCGTTGGGCATGCGCCGGTTTTAGCGGTGATTGGCTGGGGGCGGGCCCCTGGCTCAAAGGGCCTGGCCATTACACCATGCAGGTGTGACGGCCAAGCGGGTGGGGCGGGGCATGGGTTCGGCAGTGCCTGTTATCTATGTTTGTATGCCCCAGTGATTGCACGCGGTTCTTAGTGTGCGGCCGGGTCGGCAGGTTCCACCAGCAAGCGGTTGCCGTCCAGCCGCACCACGCGGTAGGCGCCGGGCAGCGCTGGGTGCTGGCCCAGCAAGCTGGCCGACCAGGGCGCGCCCCGGTAGCGCACCTGGGCGGTGCGGTCGGCATCCCAATGGTCGATATGGACCTGTTCGCCAATGTCCAGGTGCATGTCCTGATCGCGCTCGCCCGACAGCAGCGAACCACGGCGCTTTTGCCGCATATAGCAGGCCAGCACGGTGGCCGCGCCCACGATGGCGGCGATGAGGATCTGCGCCACTTCGCTGGCACCCAGGTGCGCAGCGATGGCAGCGGCGGCCATGCCGATCGCGACCATCAGCAAATACAGGGTGCCGGTGAGCAGCTCGGCGACAACGGCCAGGCCGGTCAGCAGCCACCACACGGTTGAAATCTCCATAAGTCCCCCTCGTTGGAATAGGTTTGTAGGCCGATTGTGCGATATGCCGACCAATTTTGCGGCAATTGATGCAGGATACATAAAAAGGGCGTGCAAATTCCGTACACTTCGCGGCTGTTTCGATTGTTTTACTGAGGCCCGCGGCTGCGGGAACGCCCATGAAGTTTCGCTTTCCCATCGTCATCATTGACGAGGACTTTCGCTCGGAAAACACTTCCGGCCTGAGCATCCGCGATCTGGCGCATGCCATCGAGGAGGAGGGCTTTGAGGTGCTGGGCGTGACCAGCTATGGTGACCTGAGCCAGTTTGCGCAGCAGCAAAGCCGCGCCAGTGCCTTCATCCTGTCGATCGATGACGAGGAGTTCCAACTGGGCGGCGGTGATGACCAGATCGTGCACAACCTGCGTGACTTCATTACCGAAGTGCGCCGCAAGAATCCGGATGTGCCGATCTACATCTACGGCGAAACCAAGACCAGCCGCCACCTGCCCAACGACATCCTGCGTGAGCTGCACGGCTTCATCCACATGTTCGAGGACACGCCCGAGTTCGTGGCCAAGCACATCCTGCGCGAAGCCAAGAACTACCTCGAAGGCATTCAGCCACCGTTCTTCAAGGCGCTGCTGGATTACGCCGAAGACGGCTCCTACAGCTGGCACTGCCCCGGTCACGGCGGCGGTGTGGCTTTCTTGAAGAGCCCGATTGGCCAGATGTACCACCAGTTCTATGGCGAGAACATGCTGCGCTCCGACGTCTGCAATGCTGTGGAAGAGCTGGGCCAGCTGCTGGACCACAACGGCGCGATTGGTGAGAGCGAGCGCAATGCGGCGCGCATCTTCAATGCCGACCACTGCTTCTTTGTGACCAACGGTACCTCCACCTCGAACAAGATGGTCTGGCACCACACGGTGGCGCCGGGCGATG
This sequence comes from Comamonas sp. SY3, assembly GCF_041730275.1. NCBI lineage: Bacteria > Pseudomonadati > Pseudomonadota > Betaproteobacteria > Burkholderiales > Comamonadaceae > Comamonas > Comamonas sp. SY3. Next base: position 2,648 of record NZ_JBGTYN010000042.1, read on the forward strand.
TGGTGGTGGTGGACCGCAACTGCCACAAATCCATCCTGCACTCCATCATCATGACGGGTGCGATTCCGGTGTTCCTGAAGCCCACGCGCAACCACTTCGGCATCATCGGCCCGATCCATGAGAGCGAGTTCTCGCCCAAGACCATCGAGGCCAAGATTGCTGCGAACCCGCTGCTCAAGGGGGTCGATCCAAAAACGGTCAAGCCCCGTGTGCTGACCCTGACGCAATCGACCTACGACGGCGTGCTCTACAACACCGAGACCATCAAGCAAAAGCTCGATGGCTATGTCGACAACCTGCACTTTGACGAAGCCTGGTTGCCGCATGCGGCCTTCCACCCTTTTTATGGCAGCTACCACGCCATGGGCAAGAAGCGCGCACGCCCGAAACACTCGGTGGTGTATGCCACCCAGTCCATCCACAAGTTGCTGGCCGGTATCAGCCAGGCATCGCACGTGCTGGTGCAGGACAGCCAGACCCAAAAGCTGGACTTCAACCTGTTCAACGAGGCGTACCTGATGCACACCTCGACCAGCCCGCAGTACAGCATCATCGCCAGCTGCGATGTGGCCGCCGCGATGATGGAGCCGCCCGGCGGCACCGCGCTGGTGGAGGAGTCCATCCTGGAGGCGCTGGACTTCCGCCGTGCGATGCGCAAGGTGGACGAGGAATTTGGCGAGGACGACTGGTGGTTCCAGGTCTGGGGCCCCGAAGCCCTGGCCGATGAAGGCGTGGGTTCGGCCCAGGACTGGATCATTCGTGGCCCGGATGCATCGCGCAAGACCAAGGGCAAGAACGGCAAGGAGTTCGACAACTGGCACGGCTTTGGCGATCTGGCCGATGGCTTCAACATGCTGGACCCGATCAAGTCCACCATCGTGACGCCCGGGCTGGACCTGGACGGCGACTTCGACGAGACCGGCATCCCCGCGTCCATCGTCACCAAGTACCTGGCCGAGCACGGCGTGGTGGTCGAGAAGACCGGTCTGTACTCGTTCTTCATCATGTTCACCATCGGTATCACCAAGGGCCGCTGGAACACGATGCTGACCGCGCTGCAGCAGTTCAAGGACGACTACGAGAAGAACCAGCCGATGTGGCGCATCCTTCCCGAGTTCTGCCAGCAGCACAAGCGCTATGAGCGCATGGGCCTGAAGGACCTGTGCCAGCACGTGCACCAGCTCTATGCCAAGTACGACATCGCCCGTCTGACCACGGAGATGTACCTGTCGGACCTGACGCCTGCGATGAAGCCATCGGACGCGTTTGCGCACATCGCGCGCCGCAAGACCGAGCGTGTGGAGATCGACCACCTGGAAGGCCGCGTTACCGTGGGTCTGGTCACACCTTACCCACCCGGCATTCCGTTGCTGATTCCTGGCGAAGTCTTCAACAAGAAGATCGTGGACTACCTCATCTTTGCACGTGAGTTCTCCAAGCTCTGCCCAGGTTTTGAGACCGATATCCACGGCCTGGTCGAACTGGTGGACGAAGAAAGTGGCGAAGTGCGTTACTACGCCGACTGCGTCGCGATGGACGCCAGCGACCAGGCAATGCAGACCCAGGTGGTTTCTGCCCCAGTGGCATCGTCGAAGAAGCGCAGCCCCATGCTGGAAGGCAAGGCGCCCGCATCGTCGGCCAAAAAGCGCAGCACCGCTGCGATGAAGAAGTCGCTCAACGCTGAAAAGCCCTTGGGTGATGCCAGCGAGGGTGTGGTGTCGCCCGTGGCCAAGACGCCGCAAGCCGCGCCCAAGCCGCGCCGTGTGGCCAAGCCACGCACGCCCAAGGTCTGATCGGGTAGGGGCGTAACTGCGGGGGATTTTGAGTCCCTTGCTTTACGCTCGCCTCACCTCCAAAGCAGCGCAATGCGCTGCTTTTTTATGCGCGTTCGTCGCTCATGGCGTGCTTCCCAGGTCGCTTGCCGGGGAGGGCGGCATGCCTTCTTCACGCACGCGCCAAAAGCTGGCAAAGCGCGGCTTGCCGCTGTCGTGCAGGCCACGGTAGCGGTAGGTGACCCAACTGCCGATGGCGGGCGGATCGCGGCGCTGCGCATCGCTCAAACCGCTGCCCAGTTTGAAGTCAATACCATCGGCAGTGCGGACCAGCAAGGCGCCAGTCATCCCTTCGTATTTGCCGCGTCCCGGTGCATGGCCCACCACCTGGGCTTCGGCATCCTCATGCGGTTTGAGCTTGAGCACATCGCCGCTGCGTCCGCTGCGGTAGACGGCGCTGGCCTTGTGCAGCATCAGCCCTTCGCCACCTTCGCGCACGATGCGCTGCATCTGCGCCATCAGGCGGGCTTCGTCGCTCTCCCGCCATTGCGGCGTGGCCTTTACCCAGGGCTGCTGCACAGCGTCTACAAACTGCGCAATGGCCTGCAGGCGCTCGGTAAAACTGCCGGGCGTGGCAGGCGCATCAAACACCATGAAGTGCAGGGCTTGCCAGTCGGCATCCGCCGGCGTGGCTTTGCTGGTGATGGACTGGGCGCGTGCAAACTGGCCGCGCCCGGCCCATAGCTCACCCTCCATCGGCGTGGCTGGCCAGCCAGCGGTGTACCAGGCCGGGGCGGCAATGGCTGTGCCTTGGCGGGTCCACAGGGCTTGGCCATCCCAGTAGCCGCGCACTCCGTCGTATTTCTCACTCACCCAGTACTGCTGCAGATCCAAGCCACCGGGGTATTTTTGCGCAAGCCACAAGGCTGGCTTGTTGCTGGCATGGGTCAGTACTGCCCAGCAGCAGAGCACGGCGGCCAGCCAGAGCTGGCGCCAACTGGGTAAGAAATAACTACGCATGCAGCCCCCTCCAAATAGCGACCGGGATGGTCGTCTATTTGCATGCTAGCGGCGATAGCGCAAGGCTGTCACCCGCCGCTGTGGTTCTGCGCGGTAAGCAGATGTTGGGGCCTCCTGCTGAGGCCCCGTTGGTTCAGTGGGGGCGCGACTGCAGGCGTGCGTACAGGCCGCCCAAGTCGATCAGTTGCTGGTGCGTGCCTTGCTCCACGACCTGGCCGCGCTCCATCACCACCACACGGTCGGCATGTTCGATCGTGGACAAGCGGTGGGCGATGACCAGGGTGGTGCGGCCCTGCATCAGGCGCGAGAGGGCTTCTTGCACGAGACGTTCGGACTCGGTGTCGAGGGCCGACGTGGCTTCGTCCAGGATCAGGATCGGCGCATTCTTGTACAGCGCGCGGGCAATGGCCAGGCGCTGGCGCTGGCCGCCCGACAACTGGTTGGCATTGTGGCCGACCAGGCTGTAGATACCCTGCGGCTGGCGTTCGACAAAGTCCTGCAGATTGGCGGCAGCCAGGCATTCGAGCAGGCGTTTTTCATCGACGTCCTGGCCCAGCGCCACATTGGCGGCGATGGTGTCGTTGAACATCACCACGTCCTGGCTCACCATCGCAAACTGGCTGCGCAGGCTGTGCAGGTCCCAGTCGCCCAGCGCCACGCCATCAATGCTGATCTGGCCCTCGCTGGGCTCCACAAAGCGCGGCAGCAGGTTGACCAGCGTGGTTTTGCCGGCGCCCGACGGGCCGACCAGCGCCACCACTTCGCCCGGGTGGATGGTCAGGCTCAGGTGGCGCAGCGCCGGGGCCTTGTCTTCGCCAAACCCCACGCTCACATCCTGCAGCGCAATGGCACCACGTGCTTGTTCCGTCTTGTAGCCACCGCCTTGTTCGGGCGGGATTTCTTCGAGCAAGCCCAGTCCGCGTTCCAACGCAGCTACGCCCCGGGTCAACGGGTTGGCCACATCGGCCAGGCGGCGGATAGGCGCAATCAGCATCAGCATCGCGGAGATAAAGGCCACAAAGCCGCCGACGGTCACATCCTTGGCATTGATGCCGGTGGTGCGGCTTTGCCACAGCGCAATGCAAATCACCGCAGACAGTGCGACGGCGGCCAGCAGCTGGGTGAGAGGCGTCATCGCTGCCGATGCGATGGTGGCCTTGATGGCCAGCTGGCGCAGCTTGCGGCTCAGAATCTGGAAGCGGCCCGACTGGCTGGCCTGGGCGGCGTGGATGCGCACCATGCGGTGTGCCAGCACGTTTTCTTCGACCACATAGGCCAGCTCATCGGTGGCCTGCTGGCTGGCCTTGGTGATGTGGTAGAGGCGCTTGGAGAGCTTCTTCATGATCCACGACACGCTGGGCAGCAGCACGGCGACGATCAAGGTCAGCTGCCAGTTCAGGTAGAGCAAATACATCAACAGCGCAATGACCGTGAAGCCATCGCGCGAGAGCATCAGCAAGGCCTGCACGATGAGCGTGGAGCCGTTTTGCACCTCGTACACCACGGTGTTGGACAGCGCACTGGCCGATTGCTTGGTAAAAAGGCCCAGATGTGCATCCAGCACCCGGCCGAAGAGGTTCTCGCGCAGGCGCATCATGCCGTCATTGGCAATGCGTGCGAGTGCGTATTGGTTGATGAACTGCGCAAGACCTCGGATGAAAAAGACGCCGACGATGGTGACCGGCACTGCCCACAGCGGCAAGGTGCCACCGGTGAAGCCCTGGTCCAGCAAAGGCTTGAGCAGTGCGGGAATAGCCGGCTCGGTGCCTGCTACCACGATCGTGGCCAGGATCGCCAGTACCCAGGTCCAGCGTTGGTAGCCAAAGTAGGGCGCCAGGCGCGACAGGCGTGCGCGCAGTGGCATCTGCGCAACGCTAGCGGCCGGATTGTGGCCTTCAGCGCCCGCTGGCGCGTCAGATGCACGTGCAGAAGATGGTTTTTCAGTTGTGGACATGTAGAGGTGATTCTAAAATGCACGGCTGTCGACGTTGAACGATAATAAAGAATTTGTGGGGTGTGTAACATCCTGCAGCCTTCAGGGCTTGTCATGCATAGCGCATTTATGATGGTCGGTAATGACTAAAACTCGCTTCCCATCTCTTCTCTCGGAGGCGGCCAAGCCGCTATTCCATCGTCGTCACGTTCTAGGTGCTGCACTCGCAGCCCCTGCAGTTCCCGCCCTGGCGCAGTTCCGGGTTGAGATCAGTGGCGTTGGCATCAAGCAAATCCCCATCGCCTTGCCCAAGTTCCGGGGCGAAGATGCGTCGCCGCAAAAGATCTCTGCCATCGTGCAGGCCGATCTGATCCGCAGCGGTCTGTTCAAGCCAGTCGATGCTTCAGGCGAACAACTCGATGAGAGCTCGCGTCCCGATGTCGCCAAGTGGTCGGCCGCAGGCGCCGAGTACCTGTCGGTCGGTAGCGTGACCCGGGGCGCCAATGGCTTTGATGTGCGTTTTCGTCTGTGGGATGCTGTCAAGGGCGCCGACATGGGCGGTCAGAGCTACAGCGTGCCGCAAGCCGATCTGCGCTTGGTGGCGCACAAGATTTCGGACTACATCTACGAAAAGATCACCGGCGAAAAAGGCGTGTTCTCGACCCGCATCGCCTACGTGACCAAGGCCGGCCCCCGCTACACGCTGTGGGTGGCAGACTCTGACGGTGAGAATGCACAGTCGGCGCTGGCCAGCCCAGAACCCATCATCTCGCCCACCTGGTCGCCCGCCGGCACGCAGCTGGCCTATGTGTCCTTCGAGTCGCGCAAGCCCGTGGTCTATGTGCACGAGGTCTCGTCCGGCCGCCGCCGCCTGATCGCCAACTTCCGGGGCTCCAACAGCGCACCGGCCTGGTCGCCGGATGGCAGCACCTTGGCGGTCACCCTGAGCCGCGATGGCGGCTCGCAGCTCTATACCATCCCTTCGAGCGGTGGTGAGCCTCGCCGTCTGATGCAAAGCAGCGGCATTGACACCGAGCCTACCTATTCGAAGGACGGCCGCTATATCTACTTCGTCAGCGACCGTGGCGGTGCGCCGCAGATCTACCGCGTAGGCGCCCAAGGTGGCAACGCCGAGCGTGTCACGTTTAGCGGGTCCTACAACATTTCTCCTTCCATCAGTCCTGATGGCAAGACACTTGCTTACATCACCCGCGCCGGTGGTGGATATAAATTGCAGGTTATGGATCTGGCTTCCAGCACCGTGTCGTCGGTCACCGACACCTCGAGTGATGAAAGCCCCAGTTTTGCTCCGAACAGCCGACTCATCGTCTATGCAACCCGCGAAGGCGGTCGTGAAGCCCTCATGACCACGACGCTGGACGGCAAGATCAAAGCACGACTGGCAGGGCAGAGCGGAGACATACGGGAGCCCGATTGGGGCCCATACCAGCCCTAAGATTGGTTTTGGCGAGTCAATTATTTTTGTACGAGAAAATCGTTTCGGAGAGTTATACATGTTGTCATTGAAGAAAGCTTCGTTGGCCCTGGTGGCCGCTGCCGTGTTGGCTGGTTGCAGCTCTGCACCTCCTCTGGATAACGCACCTGTCGAAGACAAGGGTGGCGTTACCGCCGGTCAAGGCGCTGGCACCGGTGGTGCAGGCCAAAGCACGGTGCCAGGCGTTGACCTGAACAGCAGCGCAGCCAACGGCCAAGGCCCCGTCGGCGTTGCACGCATTGTTTACTTTGACTTCGATAGCTACTCGGTCAAGCCAGATGCACAATCGATGCTGGACGCACACGCACGCTTCCTGAAGGCCAACCCGTCGCGCAAGGTTATGCTGGAAGGCAACACCGACAACCGCGGTGGCCGTGAGTACAACCTGGCCCTGGGCCAAAAGCGTGCTGAGGCCGTGCGCCGTTCGCTGACCGTGCTGGGCGTGAGCGACAGCCAACTCGAAGCCGTGTCTTTCGGCAAGGAAAAGCTGGCTGCTGAAGGTAACTCGGAAGATGCGCACGCCCAAAACCGCCGCGTTGAACTGAACTACCGTTAATAAGGCTCCATGAACCTCACTCGCAGTACTCCCCGTTGGATTGCACTGGCCGCATTGATGGCCTGTGCAAGTACCTCCCAGGCCGCTTTGTTCGAAGATGGCGACGCACGCCGCGCCATCCTTGAGCTGCGTCAGCGCGTTGATCAGCTGACGCAAGGCAACAACCAAAATGGTGAGGACACCTCGCAAGTGCGTCGCAGCCTGCTGGACTTTCAATCGCAGATTGAATCCATGCGTGGCGAGATGAACAAGCTGCGTGGCGAAAACGAAACTCTGCGACGTGAGGTTGCCGATCTGAAGCGCGGTCAGACTGATTTGGCCAAGGGTGTTGAAGCCCGGCTCCAGCAGTTTGAACCCGTTTCGGTCACCGTAGATGGGCAGGAGTTCAAAGCCGACCCTGCTGAAAAGCGAGATTTTGAAGCCGCCCTGGGCGTGTTTCGCACCGGCAAGTTTGCCGATGCTGCCAGCGTGTTCAGCAGCTTCATCCAGCGTTATCCCAAGAGTGGCTACGTGCCCTCGGCACGCTTTTGGCTGGGCAATGCGTATTACGCTACCCGCGACTACAAGCCTGCCATCGATAATTTCAAGCTGATCCTGGCCCAGGCGCCCGAGCATATGCGCGCGCCTGATTCGGCACTGTCGATTGCCAATTGCCAGATCGAGCTCAAGGACACCAAGGCTGCCCGCAAGACCTTGGAAGACCTGATCGCCGCTTACCCGCAAAGCGATGCGGCCACAGCGGCCAAAGAGCGCCTCTCCAAGCTGAAGTGATATGAGTGCACCGTCTCCATCGGCGCCCGATCGGCAGGACGCCGAGGTGGACGTTGACACGCATAGGCGCTTTGGCGGCTTGGACCGCCTGTTTGGTGTCGGGCCGGCCGCGCAAATGCGCGCAAGCTGCATCGCCGTCATCGGCATCGGGGGCGTAGGTTCCTGGACGGCCGAAGCGCTGGCCCGAAGTGGCGTTGCCCGCCTTCGGCTGATCGACCTGGACAATGTGGCCGAGTCCAACATCAACCGGCAGATCCATGCATTGACCGACACGATTGGCATGGCCAAGGTCGATGCGATGCGCGACCGTATCCGCCAGATCAACCCCCATTGTGTCGTCGAGGTGGTCGAAGATTTCCTCACCGCCGAGAACTGCGCTGCACTGCTTGACGGCGTCGACGGCTTTGTCGATGCCTGCGACCAGGTGCGTGCCAAAGCCGCGATGGCCAACTGGGGGCGGCGCAACCAGCGGCCTTTTGTCTGCATCGGTGCGGCGGGCGGCAAGCGCCTGGCATGGAAGGTGGAGCAGGCCGACCTGTCGCAGACGACGCACGACCCTTTGCTTGCCCAGGTGCGCTACCGTCTGCGCAAAGAATATGGCGCCCCCAAGGATGGCAAGAAGATGAACGTGGCCTGCATCTACAGCCAGGAAGCCGTTGCCGGCCCTGATCCTTCTTGCGCAGTCGATGGTGATGGTTCGCTGAACTGCCACGGCTATGGGTCGTCAGTAGCGGTGACCGCAACCTTTGGTATGTGCGCTGCGAGCTGGATTCTGGAAAAATTGGCGCATTCCCAAAAATGACAAAAAACCTACGCTATAATCTAAGTCTGTTGTGAGCAAGACCTCTTCTTAGGAAATTGTCAAGCAAACGCGGCGGGTCTTTAGCTCAGTCGGTAGAGCAGCGGACTTTTAATCCGTTGGTCGCGAGTTCGAATCTCGCAGGACCCACCATAGAATATGAAAAGCCTGCTATCTTTTAGATAGCAGGCTTTTGATTTTTTAGCCATGTAGCCGCTGTGTAGCCGTCGCGCCATTTAGTGGTTTATAGCGTGTCCGCGGTTTGCTGGCTCAGTTGAAGCTTGGCGGGCCCGTCCTTGAGCGGGATGAGGTGTTCGTCTGGAATCCCGAGGGACAGGCCGCCGGGTCCCGTGGACGAGTTGCGGTACTCCACACGCCACACTACACCCTCGACCAGCGTGGAGCGACCGTTCTTGTCGCGCATGACTGCCAGCATTTTGTTGGTGTCGACCGCCTCCAACACGCGAACACACGCTCCCAGGGGTATGTAGCTGTCTGGATTGGCCTTGACCCGAATGGCCCAGTTGCCAGGTGCGCACCGGATCTTCATTCAACGCCGCCTTGCTTTTTCAGCCGCAGCTCCAGGCTGTGCGCATCGCGGCATTCGGCGTCGCAATAACGCAACGGGTAGGTCAATTCTTCTTGGCAGTAATGGCAACCACCGGTAAACGCCGGCCCATTGGGCTTGCGGCTAGCTGCTATACGCATCGTGTATTCCTTCTCGTCGCGGTCTGCGGTCAAGTCTGCGTCATCAGCCATGTGCACCTCCTGGCGCAAACTTGCCGCCAAACTCTTCACCCAGGGAGTCGAACCACTTCAGCGCCTTGTACAGCGCGTCCTCGGGCGACAGCGTGGCCAGCGTGATCGCGTGATTGACGCGGCCGTGGTAGACGCGCCAGACGCCTTCAGCTTGCTGGGTGACTCGCACATCGCCGAAGCGCGTGGGCGTCACCACGGTGATGGCGGCCGGGCGCGCTGGGCGTGGCCATGCGCGGTGCGATGTGAAGTCGTGGAAGCGCAGCGACAGGCGGCTGTACAGCGTCAGCACCATGAACGGATGGGCCAGCAGGTCATGGATGGCGGCCCACAGCCACAGCTCATGTTCATTTGCGCAGCCTTTGCGTGGATCGGTTTTCATACGGAGTTTCCCTCCTGTGCTATTGCCGAAGCGACGGCACCAACTGCGGTATCGCAGATATTTCCCAAACGGCGCCCATCCTGATCCACCACGGACCAGAGACCGTTTACTGAAACCAGTGAGTTGTGGGTTTGTTCGAGATAGTCTTCGACGACAGCAGAATTGGAATTGAGCTGGTACGTGATAACTGCCGTAAGGGCCGCCAATGCCACCAGCAAAATGCCGATCGTCCACACAATAATGTCGACGCTGTTCATTTGGCTTCTCCCGTGACTGCGTGTGTTTGGCTTTCCTGGGCTACCAAGCGTTGGCCGAAGAAGACTACTTTCTCGGCGTCATACAGCCCGTCCTTGTAACCAGCCTTGGCTTTGCCCATACGAGCAGCGGCGCGGCGCCACAAGGCCTTGAACGCATTACCCTCGGCATAGTTCATTTCGAGTGCTTCGATAATGTCGTTGCACTCGGCCGCGTATGCGTTGCCGCCAGAGGTTGGTTTGTCCACGTGAACTTTGTAGTAGCTCACGCTACCGCCGGAATACTCACGTATTTCAAGGCCAGCATCGGCAACCTTAACGGTCTCTCGTGATCGTGGTGTTTGCATCACAAGTCCTATTTGTGATTTGTGGTGGGCTTGAACTCGCAATGAGCGGATGGGGTTTTCTCCCATGCAATGGGCCACGCGGCACTGATATAGGAGCATGGGTCTACTGCAACCCGAACCAGCAACGCTGCGGTCCAAAAACCAAAGGCTGCGAAGAGTAGGATTGCTACCTTCATGACTTTTTCCAAGCAATCTAAGACCCGCTCGCTAGCGGTCTTGCGCAGTTCGGGGGCGAGGGAATTCAATTTCGGTGTCATAGCTCTCTCCTTTTGCTAAAAACGTGTATCAAATGTAGCAAATGCTAAATATAAGGGCAAATCTTTACTGCTGTGGTTGGTAGTTCTTTAGCGCTTCGAGCAACGCTTCTTGCACCGACACGCGACTGCGTAGGCGCCGCACCGCGCTTTCTTCCACGGAGTTCTTGGCCACCAGGCGATAGACGTCGACGATCCGCTTGAAGCCCGACTGCATCTGGCGGGTAGGGCCGATCCGTTCGATCGCCTGGGCGTCGTTCTCTGCAGACCAGTTGGTCGAGAAGAACACGCACTTGCAGGTGCCGTACTGCAGTCCGTCCACGCCGTGCCCGGCGCTCTGCGGGTGGGCAAGCAGCATCGGGATCTTCCCCGCGCGCCAGGCCGCCATCGTGCGTGGATCATCATCTAGGTGCTTGGCTTTCGGGAATGCTTTCAAGATCCGCGCGGCGTCACTCTTGAAGTGGTAGAACACCAGTAGGGGCATACCGAGCGCTTCTTCCTCGATGGACTTGAGGGCGTCGATCTTTTCGTCGTGGACCAGCACCCAGTTGCCTTGGTCATCCGTGTAGGCCGCGCCGCTGGCCAGCTGCAGCAGCTTCTGGCTTTTGGTGCCGGCTGAGAAGGCCTCGATAACCTGGCCAGCAATCTCCGTGGCGAGGTCGCGCGCCATCTCGTCGTACTGACGGCGAGCGCCGGCCGGCAGCTCAACAGGGATGATGTGCTCCACGTACTCGCCGACGTCCACGTAGTCTTTGATGTCGACCACAACGGTGATGTCCCGGATCGCGTTCTGGATCTGGACTTCCGCAAAAGGCATCGGCTCAATCACCTGCTGCTGTGGGGAGGACCCGGGCACGGCGCGGAACCACCGGTGCGAGAAGCTCGTAAACGAGTTGCCCAGGCGATGGCCGGCATCCACAAACCAGGTCGGGCCCCACAGCGCCTCGAGGCCGGCGAGCGAAGGAGTACCAGTCAGATTCACCCAGCGCTTCACTCTCGTGTGGGCTACTCGGGCCAGGGCCTTGGCGCGCGACCCGCCCTGTCCAGCGAGATAGGTTTTGCCGGAGGCGGGGTGTTTGCGCATGCTCACCCGCAAGCCGCGCAGCTTCGTCGATTCATCCACGACGACCATGTCAAAGGGCCAAGCCGCGCCGAAGTTCGTGACCAGCCAGTCGAGGTTGTCGAAGTTGATCGTCGTGATCACAGAGCCTGCCTCGATGGCCGCGCGGCGGGTTTGCTCGTTCCCGATCGCTACCGCGACCGTGAGCCAACCAAATGAGGGGTTGAAATCCTGCACGGCGTCACGCCAGGTGTCACGGGCGACGCGTTTAGGGCCAATCACCAGCACACGCTGGGCTTTTCCGAACAACACGAGAGTCGCAATAGCCTCTAGCGTCGCAGCGGTCTTTCCGGTTCCGCAGCCAGAGAACACATTGCAGCGCTCGAGCGACACCATGTGCTGCACCATCTTCGGTTGCCACGGGCGTGGTTTGAAAAGCTTGGTCATTCTTTGTACAAGTCAGCCACCCGCTGCAGCTGGCGGGCGACATAGGCGTTGAAATCCGGGTTGTTCGCGTGATCTGCCTGGGCGACCACAAACAGAACCGCGGCTGCAACGCTGATGTCGAGCGGCTGCCCGCCGGCCAGCGAGGAGAACTGCCCGGCCAGGTCCCTGATTGCAGTGTCGCGTTCGTCGGTGTTGGCTGGTGCTGTCATGGCTCTGTCGACGCATGGTCGACCACATCAACGACGAAGCCCATGGCGCGCAGCTCGGCGTGGCGCCGCTCCTGGGACGCCCGTGGCTTACCGTCCGGCCGCTTGTACTCGACAAAGCGGAAGTAGCGAGCGACCAGCTCTTGGTGCTCCGGGGGGATCGGCGCGAGCAGAAGGTCGTCGGGCATGCCCAACAGTCCTGGACTCACGAACTTGACTAGGCGCCGGCCGGCGGCCTTATGCCTCTTGCGGTCGGCCTTTTCGATCTTGGATTCACGCATGGACGGCCTTCGTTCGCGACTGCTTGATCTTGAAGAGGTGCTGCACCTGAAACACCGCGTCGGTCAGGGCGTTGTGCGCCCCTTCGCCTTTGGCGCTGGGGTCGTACTCGATGTGTGAGTGCAGGTTGCGAACGGTTCGGAAGTCCCGTTCCTTGGAGAAGTGCCACGGAGCCTTCAAGCCCAGTCGTGCGTACGCGCCGCCAAGAATCGACAGGTCGAAGGAGTTCGAGTTGCCCCAGGGCCGCACATCCTCGTGGCGACAGGTGCTCAGAATCCAGGCGCTGAACTCGGCCAGCACCTGGTCAACAGGCTGGCCGTTGTACGCCACAGACTTGCGTGCTTCGTCGCTTTGGCGCAGCCAGAATAGGAACGTGCCAGGGTCAATCACGCCGCCGTGTTGCACGCTGCTGCCAACATGGATGGTGCGGCTAAATGTCGGACCTACAGAGCAATTCTGCAGGTCGAAGAACACAGCCCCAATGGCCATGAGCGCACCGTTCGGTGGGAGCCCGGCCGTCTCGATGTCAATCATCAAGTCGTTGAACTCGGGCATCATTTGTCTCCAAACATCTCGCCGAATGTCTCGGAGAAGGGCGTTTGTGTGGCGCTCTTGGCGGGGCTTGGTTTTTGCCGTGCGTGAGCGGCGCGCCAGTTCGCAGTCTCAACGCACAATGCCTTGACGTTGCGAGCGAGCGCCTCCTTGTTAACGGACATGCCGTCGGCCAAGCGATTGACTTGGTCTTTGACGAATTCCAGGTCGTTGTTCTGCGTCATTCTTCGACCTCGACGAACTCACCGGCGGCATCCAGGCTGTACCAGACATTGGCGCGCACCCCGTTTTCCCCGACCTTCGACGCGCGGATGTGGACGATTCGTCCTTCGTCATCGATGTGCGTCAGAACGATGGCGCCGGTAGCGCCGGCCAACACCTTGGATTGGTATCCAAACGCAGCGGCCACCGAGTGCTCGCCAGTCGCCGCTGCATGGCCGCGGTAGCCAGTCGCCGCTGCATGGCCGTAGT
>NZ_JBGTYN010000043.1:0-13193 GCF_041730275.1 Comamonas sp. SY3
AAACGCCTTCGCCGCACGCTATTGCGAGTCAAGATGGGATGACCGGACGCTTACGGATGCCCTCCTGAACGCTCCGGATCTGCTAGCCCGTGTAAGCCCTGCAAACCTTGAAGCCAATCTTCAGGCTCTGGCCAAGGCGATGGGCACATGGCTTTTCTGCTGCGCGACTTGTCGAGGTAATTGAGACGGCTGCCGTATGGGAAGGGAGCCTTTGAAGATGTATTGTGCGCAGCTGAGTCGGCCCGACTGAGTCAAAGACGCCTGATCCTTATGCATGTGGAGATGACAGCTTTGTAGCTGATCACTGCCGTTCGAGCTTTGCCAGGCGTTGGCCACAATCACTTGTGAACTCAACCTTGTAGGCTGAAGTCTGGTTCAGGCTGATCTGAGTCATTCTCAGGCCAACGCCTGACCGGCAGCATGCACGGGAACCGGTCATTGATGGCCGCGGGCACCTGCCGGCGGCTTCGTATCCACCACCCGTCACTTGATCGCGGTACAGGCATGTGCCAGCATGAACGGCCGATCCCGTTTACCTCTCCAGGCTCATGCCCAAACAAGCCCTTGATGGTCAGGCAAAACTGGATGGCCGCATCTGAGAACTTCTGGCAACGACCACGCTTGCCCCTGGGCTGGGCCAGCCACTGCATGTCCTTATCCAGCCATATGGTCAGGTCTCCCCGCGCTTTCAACGCTGCGTTGTACGCCTTCCAGTTCGTTGTGCGGTACTTAACCCGACCCCAGCTCGTCTCACTCATCTCTCGAGCCTACCTCACCTGCGACCGGCATTTATGCAACAACGCCCCAAATCTGCACACCAATAATGCCAAAGCGAAAAGTGAAGGCCAACGTACTTGACGTACACAGCGTGCTCCAGTGCTTGTGCAGACAGATGCTTGACATTCACATCATGTGAAGAATGAAACTTTAGCCACAAGCTTTAAAGGAGTACGTAATGGCTATTTTTCGCATCAATGACATGAAATGTGGTGTCTGTGCCGCGCGGATCCAGCGCTCCATTTTGGCGATAGATGATGCCGCAAAGATCGGAGTGAATCCTCAGGATAAAACAGTGCACGTCTCCGGCGATCTGAGCGACACCGACTACATGTTGGCTATTCAGACCGCTGGATACGCTCCAGAATTATTGGCGTTAGCCACAGCCGAGGAGGCTAACGCTGAGAAGCCGCAGACGAAATGCTGCGGCTCAACTTCAGCAAAGACATCTTGCTGCGGATAGTGTCTTCTTTCTTTCAAGAAAAACCTGTTTTCTGATCTGCTTTGGAAGTCGGCTGCGGAGTGGGAAATTTCAAGGTGAAGCGAGTTCGTCCATCGGCTGAAGTTGCTGCAATGGCGCCACCATGGGCTTCAACAATCGCTCGGGTAATCGCCAAACCCAATCCGCTACCGTCTGAGTCCGGATGTGCCCTGGAGGGGTCAGCGCGATAGAAGCGGTCAAATAACCTGGGCAGGACTTTGGGATCAATGTCCTGCCCTGTATTTTCCACAGTGACAAGTGTCCAGGAGGTGGAGGCCGCAATGTCGATGGTGACCGTCCCTGCCTGCGGCGTGTAGCGCAAAGCATTAGATAGCAAATTACTCACAGCACGATGGAACATCAACCGATCACCATCAACGCGTCCATCGCCTTTTAGCTTCAAATGAATTTGCTTTTCTTCCGCGACAGCCTCGTAAAACTCCAGCAATGCATATGCTTCTTGCTTTGCGGAGAATTGCTCTTTGCGCGGCAAGCTTACGCCTCGTTCGGTTTTGGCTAGGAATAGCATGTCTGACACCATACGAGCCAGACGCTGAAACTCTTCGGCATTTGAGGCAAGAATGTCTCGGTATGTCGCGGCATCACGCTTGGATGCCAGCACAACCTGAGTCTGCGTCAACAGGTTGCTGATGGGCGTACGTAGTTCATGAGCCAAATCAGACGCGAAATCTGTCAGGCGCTGAAAATCGTCCTGCAGCCGATCCAGCATGCGATTGAGCTCATGCGCCAGGTCAGCCATTTCAACGGGCACAGCCTCGACCGGCATGCGCTCACTCAACTTCTGTCCTGTCACAACAGCTGCCCGTGATTTCATCTCACGCAACGGTGCCAGCCCTTGTCTCGCAGCGAGCCAAGATAGCAGTGAGCACAACAAAATTGCTGCAATTACATAGATGGCGAAGCTTGCTCGAATTCCGTCGAGAAATTGGATGTGATGCTTGGTGTCTGCAGCGATCAGTACCTTTAATGGTGATGGTGCGTAGGCCGGTAGCGTCTCAAAGCTTAATATGTGGAATTCTGCGTCTGCATGCCGCCACACACCAAACGATCCTTCCTTGTCGATAAAAGCCGAATTGCGATCCGGCACTGCGAAGCCGGATGCGGGCGATTGAAATACGGTTTCTCCTTGGGCATCTTTCACCTGGACTTGAAGATCCTCGTGATAGTTCAGTGCCTCATTTAAACGCCAACGAGCATCATCGACTGACTTGGTGTTCTGGAGAATTTTCTCGATTAAATGGCGCTTGTCCTGAAGCGTCATTCGGTCCAATTCCACGAAATGCTTTTCTGTAACGACTAGAAATAGGCCGCCTAAACCTAGCACTACGGCTGCCGCAACAGCCGTGAAGCAGAGGGCCAAGCGACTCGTTAAAGAGAGCTTTACCTTGCGAGTGAGACGCTGCACCTATTCCTCCTCGGGGACTTCAAGCACATAGCCCATTCCCCGTACGGTCTGGATCAGTTTGATCGAGTGGCCTTCGTCAATTTTGGCCCGCAGACGGCGCATGGCCACCTCAATGACGTTGGTGTCGCTGTCGAAATTCATGTCCCATACCTGCGATGCGATCAATGAACGTGGCAGCACTTCACCATGTCGGCGCATCAGCAACTCTAAGAGTCCGAACTCTTTGGCTGTGAGGTCAACACGTTTGCCGTTGCGAGATACGCGGCGACGCAGCAGGTCTAGCTCGAGATCTGCAACAGTCAGAGTAGTACCTTCATTGGCCGGATGTCCGCGTCTAAGAATGATGCGAACTCTGGCGAGTAGCTCTGCGAACGAAAACGGCTTTACCAGGTAATCATCTGCGCCGAGCTCTAGTCCTTTGACACGGTCCTCGACATGGTCCCGTGCAGTAAGAAACAGGACCGGCATATGTAGTCCCCGATCACGCAGAGACTGGAGCACCTGCCAACCATTGAGGCCCGGCAGCATGACATCCAAGATCACCAAGGAGTATTCACCTTGCAGAGCCAGATGTAAGCCGTCTGAGCCATTTGAGACGAGGTCAGCAATGTAGCCAGCCTCGGTCAGTCCTTGGCGCAGGTATTCACCTGTTTTAGGCTCATCTTCGACAATCAAAATCCTCATGTACTCGCTCCGCTGCAGTGGACGATCAAGAGTGTGCCGAGTTTGATGCACTCTGACATGAAGATAAGAAAAATGTAATGTTCATGAAATCCTGGCGATAGAAAGGCTCAACACGGCCTTGTTGTTCCCTCCTGGGAAGTCGTCAATCGTGGCGAGCAGCGTGAGCCTCCCGGTGGCAACGAACGCTTTTATGGATAGACGCCCCCAGTCGCACAGAACATGACGCGAGCATTACATGAATGTAATGCGTGAGTCACTTCATCGAAATTCGGTGCGCCCTAGTATATTGAACATATCGAGCGATTGTTGTTTCAGGCAGCGTCGCTGAAAACGATTTTGTTGAAAGCTCTGGAGGATTTCACCGTATGCCGCGTCATTCGCCATTTATTGTCACTCCCACTCAGGGGTTCTCTCGTCGGCGCTTCGTTCAGGGGCTGGCAGCGGGGGGCGTGCTGGCGGGCCTGTCAACGCAGTCGCTCATGGCATTCGCTCAGCAGAGCTCCACAGTCCGTGGGGCCGCTCCGGTGCTGAAGGGTAACGAGTTCGATCTGGTGATCGCCGAGTCCGCCGTGAACTTTACAGGCAAGCCTGGCATGGCGACAACGATCAATGGATCGCTTCCTGCACCAACCCTGCGCTGGCGAGAGGGTGAGACGGTGACGATTCGAGTCACGAACAAGCTTCGCGAGGCCACTTCTATTCATTGGCACGGCATTATCTTGCCCTACCAGATGGACGGAGTTCCAGGCATCAGCTTTGCGGGCATTCCTCCTGGAGAGACGTTCACTTACCGTTTCAAGGTTCAGCAAAGCGGTTCCTACTGGTATCACTCACATTCAGGCATGCAGGAGCTCACCGGCATGTACGGAGCAATCATCATCGATCC
This sequence comes from Comamonas sp. SY3, assembly GCF_041730275.1. NCBI lineage: Bacteria > Pseudomonadati > Pseudomonadota > Betaproteobacteria > Burkholderiales > Comamonadaceae > Comamonas > Comamonas sp. SY3. The sequence continues at coordinate 4,255 of NZ_JBGTYN010000043.1, forward strand.
CGCAGGACCTGAGACTATCCGTGCAGATCGTGACCATGTCGTGCTCTTCTCTGACTGGACTGACGAAGACCCCATGCGCGTCTTCGCAAAACTCAAGGTTCAGGGCGACTATTACAACTACAACCAGCCCACGATCTTCGACTTCTTCCGTGATGTATCGCGTGATGGAGTGTCGGCGGCATTAGACAAGCGCAAGATGTGGAACGAGATGCGCATGAGTCCAACGGATTTAGCCGACCTCTCTTCTGCGACTTTGACCTACCTCGCAAATGGCGTCACACCTGCAGGCAATTGGACTGCTCTTTTCCGTCCGGGCGAGCGTGTCCGATTGCGCATGGTCAATGGTGCGGGCAATACCTTCTATGACGTACGTATTCCGGGTCTGAAGCTCACTGTGGTGCATGTTGACGGCGTCGACGTAGAGCCTGTGACTGTCGATGAATTCCGATTCGGCCCTGGCGAAACCATAGACGTGATTGTCGAGCCACGTGATGACGCCTATACGATCTTTGCTCAGTCGATGGACCGAACAGGCTATGCACGCGCTACGTTAGCAGTGCGCGAAGGTCTGCAAGCTCCTGTCCCTGCACTCGATCCCGTCGAATGGCTGGGTATGAGCGACATGATGGGCGCCATGAGCCATGGTACTTCCGGTGCCGACATGGAGATGACCGGCATGTCTGGGATGACGGGCATGGCTGGTATGTCGGGGGCAATGGCCGGCATGGATCATGGTGCGATGGGCGGCATGAATCACGGTGGTATGGCGATGGACCATAGTCAGCATGCCATGTCAGCAGGAGGATTGGCTGTGCCCAGCACTACCGCACGCCATGCCCGAACGGAGTATGGGGCGAGCACTGATATGCGGGTCGATATGGCACGCACCAATCTCGACGATCCGGGCATCGGTCTGCGCAATAACGGCAGACGGGTGCTGACCTTGGCAGATCTGCATACGCCTTCAGGTCCAATGGACTCGCGCGGTCCAGGACGTGAGGTGGAGTTGCACCTGACCGGCAATATGGAACGCTATTCCTGGTCTCTTGATGGTTTGGAGTTCGGGCAATCAACACCTGTTCACTTCCGTCACGGTGAACGTTTGCGGGTCATCCTACACAACGACACCATGATGACTCACCCAATGCATTTGCATGGTATGTGGAGTGAACTGGAGAGCCCTGATGGTCGCTTCCTTGCCCGTCGACACACCTTGCCAGTACAGCCTGCACAACGCATCAGCTTCTTGGTGACGGCAGATGCTCTCGGACGCTGGGCTTGGCATTGCCACCTGATGTTCCACATGGATGCTGGCATGTTCCGCGAAGTCGTAGTGTCTTGAACAAACATCACAAGGAAGATCAAAAATGTCCAAAGCACTCCCTATTCGTGCATTGTCCACTGCAGTCCTTGCTCTTGTGAGCATTGCGGCACAGGCCCAAAGCGACCATTCATCGCATGGTCAAGCCGGTATGCAAATGGAAGCGCCGACAAGCCCCGCCACAACTGCAGCTGATCCACACGCCGGTCATGGCGCTATGACTGAAAGCGCCGCAAGTGCCCCTGCGATGGATCACGGCAGCATGCAGATGCAAGGGGGATCCGCACCTCCAGATGCTCGTGACCCTCATGGGTACTCCAATGGGTTGACCTTGGGATCGGGCGACTACGCGGTGCCTGGCGTCCCACGCTTGATGCTTGCGGACGAGCATACCTTTGCCTCGCTGCGAGGTGAGACCCTGGAACGCCGTTTTTCGCGTAGAGGCGAAGATTCGACGGCCTATGACTTGCAAGCATGGTATGGCACCGCATACAACAAAGCTGTCTTAAAGGCAGAAGGTGACGTCGCCAAAGGAAAGCTCGAAGAGGCTCGCACCGAGCTGCTATGGAGCAGGGCGGTCACAACCTACTGGGATACGCAACTCGGTGTGCGCTTAGACAACGGAGTGGGGCCTAGCCGTCAATGGCTAGCATTTGGTGTACAGGGCTTAGCCCCTTACTGGTTCGAGCTGGAGGCCACAGCCTATGTTGGCAGTGGTGGCAGAACTGCGCTTCGCCTAAATGCAAGCTACGAACTATTGCTGACTCAGCGCCTGATCCTTGAGCCTAGAGCTGAAATGCAGTTTTACGGCAAGGATGATCCAGAGCGCCATATCGGCAAGGGCCTAGCCGAAGCATCTGCTGGCCTGCGACTGCGCTACGAGTTCAGCCGTCAGTTCGCTCCATATATCGGTGTGGAACGTGCGGGAAGTTTCGGGCGTACCGCAGATCTCGTTCGCGCAGAAGGCGGCCGTGCTCGGCAAACACGTTGGGTGGCCGGTGTCCGTTTCTGGTTCTAGCCTGTCCAATGTCTTACTCCTAGTTGGCGCGTCCTTGGGTGCGCCAACTCCTCCGTCCTAGATTCGACATCCCTTTCAAACCACTATCACACTTAAATAGGAGTCCTCATGCATCGCTCAAGCCTGGTCGCAAAATTCATCGCGCCAATCGCCGCAACAATGTTCGCTTCCGCAGCATTTGCACATCCTTCGTTAGTTTCCTCTTCGCCTGCGGATAAGTCGCAGGTCGCGGCCCCTGCAACGATTGAGTTGAAGTTCTCTGAGACGCTGGTTCCTCAGTTCTCAGCAGCGAACTTGATCATGACGGGGATGCCCGGAATGCCAAATCACGGCGCAATGAAGGTCAGCGCAAGCGTCTCTGGCGCTAGCGATGGCAAAACCATGGTCATTACTCCTGCCCAGACGCTTCAGCCTGGTGCCTATCGTGTGGATTGGCGTGCCGTGTCGTCAGATACACACCCTATCAATGGCAACGTCACATTCCAGGTGAAGTAAGCACATGGCCGAGGATTGGTTCACCATCGTATTGCGCCTTGCGCTTTATCTGGACATGGCAGCGGCTTTTGGCGTTGCCATGTTTGGCGTCTATGCCCTTGGCCGTGACGAGCGATCCTTGGCAATTGCGCGCAGCTATCGAATATGTGTCGGTGCATTTGCAGCATTCGGAATTGGGCTGTCCGTGGTCAGCATGACAGTCCTTGCCAAGGCAATGTCCGGTGCGCAAACATATACCGAGTTATCAACGCATGTGTTCGAGATGCTCATCACCGGCACCCACATGGGCCTAGCTTGGTGCATTCGTATTCTTGCACTTGTGCTTTGCATCTTGATCGCATTGGTGAAATTCAATCCAACATTGCGCTTTGTTGCCATGTCCGTATCTAGCGGTGTGGCACTCGCGACCCTGGCCTGGACTGGTCATGGTGCGATGGACGATGGAGTGCGCGGATACATCCACCTGGCTTCGGACATCTCGCACCTCTGGGCTGCAGGGGCATGGGTCGGTGCGTTACTCGCCTTTTTGATCTTGGCCGTATCGAGTGCGAATAAGGCATCAAACACAGTAGCAATATTGAGCCGAACATCAAATCGCTTCGCCCAGGTCGGGACGCTGATCGTGGTCGTTCTGGGGATCAGTGGTGTACTCAACTACGTATTGATCGCAGGGCCTTCGCTTGATCCGCTTGTTTCGACACTCTATGGTCAGTTGCTGTTAGGCAAGCTGTTGCTGGTTCTCGGAATGCTTGCTTTGGCTTCGGCAAATCGGTTCCGGCTAAGTCCAAGTCTGGAGGCATCGTTGACCTCTGGAAATCATGCACAAGCAGTCGCTAAGCTACGCCAGAGCCTGTTCATGGAAGCAACACTGGCAGTTCTGGTTTTGGCGAGTGTGGCTTGGTTAGGGATTCTTTCGCCAAAAGGAATTTGAACCTTTAGATCACCCACCGACAGCTGACACGGGGACTGCACAAGGCAGAACTACATACGGAGAGGAAGGGTACATCGCTTCGGAGGATTCGTGCTTGGATGATCTCCGTGTCAGGTAGTCATGACAAAGGCCACCTCAACCCCAGAATCATTTCTTGGATTGAGATGACCACAAGCACCGTACTCAGGTTGCGGGACCTCAGAAGAGGCGGACAGAGTTATTTCTCGAGCAGATTCTGGCTTGACATTCACATGGTGTAAGAGCCAAGAATCGATCGAACATCGCGAAGGGCCATCTGCATGCAACATCATCAGCATCGATCTTCTTCAGAGTCAGTTGAGTTGGAAAACACCAAGACTGAGGCCGAGCTTCTGAAGGATCCAGTTTGCGGCATGACTGTCTCTCTACAGTCGCCCCATCGGATAGTTCACGAAGGACGGATCTATCGCTTCTGCAGTAACGGTTGCCAGCAAAAATTTGCTCATGGCCCCGCGCAATTCATATCGAGTAACGAACAGGCTGATCACGCAGGAGGGGACACGGTCTATGTATGCCCAATGCATCCTGAAGTCCATCAAGATCATCCGGGGCGCTGCCCAAAGTGCCAAATGAATTTGGTGCCTGAGGCCCAGTTGCTCAGCTCGCACGAACATGCTCATGTGGCTGCAAGTCATTCAGATCAGAAATCGTTTGATGAATCGGGCGTGGTTCCGACCGGAACGATCTATACCTGCCCGATGCATCCGGAGGTCCGGCAAGATCATCCCGGAAACTGCCCCAAGTGTGGAATGACTCTTGAGCCACTGATCCCGGTTGGAGAAGAGGACAACAGTGAGTTGCAAGACTTCCAACGGCGATTCTGGTGGACGCTGCCACTCACGCTGATTGTTACCACTCTGGCCATGTTCGGACACAAGTTCGGCTGGTTCACTATGCAGACCCAAACGTGGGTCGAGTTGGCACTTTCACTGCCCGTGGTGCTATGGACGGGCTGGCCCTTTTTTGTTCGAGGCTGGCAGTCAATCATCCACCGCAGTCCGAACATGTGGACGTTGATCAGCTTGGGATCGGGAGCTGCCTTTGTCTACAGCCTCGTAGCGACGCTGGCACCCGGCGTGTTTCCCGACTCGTTCGTATCCATGGGCCGTGTAGCGGTTTATTACGAGGCAGCGGTGGTCATCATTTCTTTGACCATGTTGGGACAGATCATCGAACTGAAGGCTCGTTCTCAGACCTCAGCCGCTATCAAATCATTGCTTAGCCTAGCTCCTAAGACGGCAAGGCGTATCAATGAAGATGGCAGTGAGGAAGATGTTCCCCTTAGCCACGTGCATGTCGGAGACCTGCTGCGCGTACGTCCAGGCGAGAAAGTACCCGTGGATGGCATTGTCACGGAAGGGCAAAGCGCCGTTGATGAATCGATGCTCACGGGCGAGCCAATACCTGTGACAAAGCGCGTTGACGACAAACTGATCGGCGCCACACTCAATACGAGTGGAGCTCTGGTCATGAGGTCAGAAAAGGTGGGGGCTGCCACCATGCTTTCCCAGATCGTTCAGATGGTTGCATCGGCCCAACGGTCGAAGGCACCGATGCAGCGAATGGCCGACGTAGTGGCTGGAAAGTTTGTTCTGGTTGTCGTGCTAGTCGCTGTAGTGACCTTCTTCGTCTGGGGAATTTTTGGCCCAGAGCCCAGTTGGGTGTTTGGGTTGATCAATGCCGTCGCGGTACTCATCATCGCCTGCCCATGCGCGCTAGGTTTGGCCACACCCATGTCAGTAATGGTGGCAACAGGGCGCGCTGCAGAGCAAGGCGTTTTGTTCCGTGACGCAGGCGCCATAGAAAAGATGCGTGAAGTGGATACGCTCATCGTAGATAAAACGGGCACCCTTACAGAAGGTCGGCCTGCATTCGATAAAGCGATTCCTACTCCAGATTTCACCGCTGACGAAGTTTTGAGGCTTGCCGCTAGCTTGGATCAGGGTAGCGAGCATCCACTTGCGGATGCCATCGTCCGAGCTGCACGTGAACAAGGCTTGCAACTCGCTAAACCTGTGGACTTCGATTCCGCCAGCGGTATTGGTGTACGTGGAACCGTTGAGGGGCGGCGCTTGGCATTAGGCAACACCACACTGATGGCTCAAGAAGGCGTTTCTGTATCTTCCTTGCAATCGGACGGAGAACGCCTGCGAGGAGAGGGTGCAAGCATCATGCATTTAGCGGCTGATGGGAAGTTCGCAGGCATCCTGGCAGTAACAGACCCTATCAAAGCTAGCACTTTGGATGCCATTCAAACGCTTCATGCAAGCGGCTTGCGAATTGTCATGGCAACCGGAGATGGTCTGACCACAGCCAAGGCTGTTGGTGCCAAGCTTGGAATTGATGAAGTCCATGGCGAAGTCAAGCCCGTCGACAAGCTAGCTCTCGTGGAGCGATTGCAAAGTGAAGGCCATGTGGTTGCCATGGCTGGTGACGGAATCAACGATGCGCCGGCCTTGGCAAAAGCTGATGTAGGTGTAGCCATGGGAACAGGGACCGACGTAGCAATGAACAGCGGTCAGATCACGCTGGTCAAGGGTGATTTGCGTGGCATTGCCCAGTCTCGTGAAATCTCAACTGACACAGTGCGCAATATGCGACAGAACTTGCTGTTTGCCTTCATCTACAACGGAATTGGTGTGCCAATTGCAGCGGGAGTTCTGTATCCGTTCACAGGGTGGCTTCTGTCGCCCATGATCGCGGCACTTGCTATGAGCCTGAGTTCGGCGTCTGTGATCTTCAATGCACTGCGTTTAAGAAGTCAGCAGTCTCATCGGTGAATTTCAATCGATTCACGTGGTAGTCCCGCTCGATGCCGTACCCGTCAGCGAGCGCCCGGCTTGCATCGAGGATCGTGCAGTGCCGGGACATTGGGAAGGTGATCTGTTGTTCGGCGATGCTTACAGCCGGGTGGCAACGCTAGTAGAGCGGCACAACCGCTACGTAATGCTGCTCAAGTTGGTGGACAAGGACTCGTACACCGTGGCAGTGTGGAATGAACGAGAACACCAACGGCCTACTCAGGCAGTATCTGCCCAAGGGCATCGACATATCGGGCAACTCGCAAGATGAGTTGGATGCGATTGCAGGAAAATTAAACGAGCGGCCAAGGAAGACCTTGGGTTAAAAAAACCGGCTGAGATGTTCAACGAATGTGTTGCGTGGATCGGTTGAATCAACAGTCGATATGAGCTTGTGGGTGTTCGTAGTAGCAGTCATTCGAGGCGGCATGCGGAGAACCGAGCGGTGGAACGGCCGGCTTCAAGGATGAAGTGGACGCTCAGAACTGGTGGAGCTCAACCCCGGTGTTGGCGATTGCTGTAGTTCAAGGATTAAAAGCCAGGTGCTGCAAAGGAGCAGCAAGAGCGACTGTTTCCTCATGCCAGGCACTGTCATGCAAAGCGCTTTGATCGAGCAGCTCGCTGCGGATCTCGTTCGCAAAGGCCAGTTGGTTGGCGATGCCGGCGTCACGCAGACCGTGATGTACGGCATGGGACAAGACACCTCCTCCGTGTGCAACCGATCCGAGCTTGAGAGGCTCGCTGGAGCGCAGCTTGTCGATCAGACGCCCCAGACGTTCGCGCTGTGCCAGGTCAGCTTGCAGCGGCAATACGACAATGCGCTTAGATTGAACAATCACACGCACTGAATCAAGGCCTTCGAAGACGGACAGCAATTCTTTGCTGTTGACGTCGATTACCGGCACATCACCGCTTGCCCTGCTCTTCTTCGAAACAAGTCGAATCCCAGTTTCATCGAGCTCAAGAATGAGCATCGAGCGAGACTCATCCTTACGGATGAGGACAGGGCTTATTCATGAGTAGCGATAGCGTACTGTCAGTAGTCCTCTGGCTGCCTGACAGCTACCGTCAGTTGCTCACATGAAACCTGTCATTGGCTAAACGCCCGCGTCGATGTGCTGTGAAGGTCGGTTATGGGTGAGTAGCTCAAGACATCAACTGGGTCGCAGCAGATGTAGGGCACTTTGAAAAGTGTTGGTATTTTTGTTGGTATATTTTGATGAGTTCTCAGTGCAGTCGTGATTTTATGCGGGATGAGAAGATTTTTTAGATCCCCGCCAGCGCACCAACACCTCACACCTGCTCTGCAAGAGCGCCAACTACCCGCCTGACCAACGCAGTGCGGGTTTTTTGTTGTCCGTTGGGTGCCGGGTGTGAGCGCGGTGGGCTGGCGGCGGGACTTCGCCTTGTAGCAGCTCCCTTGCCGGCCGGCCGTGCGGCCGTGTCTGCAGAGTACGTGCACTGCATGTGCGCGTAGCTCCCTGGCGGGTCAGCGGGCCGGTGCGATGCTGCCATCACAAGGGAGTGCGCGCCCAGCTACTGTGGTCGACGCCGGGGCTCCGGCATCATTTTTTGAAAAAACCTGGCCAATTCGTTCGAGGCACCCAAAAACAGCCTACAATACGCAGCTTAGCGGCTGTAGCTCAGCTGGATAGAGTACTTGGCTACGAACCAAGGGGTCGTGGGTTCGATTCCTGCCAGCCGCACCAGTTAAGAGCCTCGAGATTCAGGTCTCGGGGCTTTTTATATAGAGTGAAGCATTGTTTTCGGGTTTGTTCGGGTTGCGTCCCTTGAAGAAATTTGCGAGAAATCGGAAGTTTCTAAAAACAGCCAAAAATGATGCTACAATCTAGTTCTTCTTCGGAGGGGTGCCCGAGTGGCTAAAGGGGGCAGACTGTAAATCTGTTGGCTTACGCCTACACTGGTTCGAATCCAGTCCCCTCCACCAGAAATGGTTGAAGAAGAAAGCTTTGCAGCAATTGCGCTTATGGCGCGGTTGATGCGGGAGTAGTTCAATGGTAGAACCCTAGCCTTCCAAGCTAATGACGCGGGTTCGATTCCCGTCTCCCGCTCCAGTCTGCAGTAAAGCGATCCTGTTGCAATTTGAAAAAATTGCCCATGTGGCTCAGTGGTAGAGCACTCCCTTGGTAAGGGAGAGGTCGGCAGTTCGATCCTGCCCATGGGCACCATATTTAAGTGCGCACGGTTCTTGTTGCGCTATATCCCATTAGGTTTAGGTTTTTTCGGAGTCTAGAATGGCAAAAGGAAAATTCGAGCGCACCAAGCCGCACGTGAACGTGGGCACCATTGGTCACGTGGACCACGGCAAGACCA
>NZ_JBGTYN010000044.1:0-4596 GCF_041730275.1 Comamonas sp. SY3
CTCTTGCTCAGGAGCAGGGCGTAAAAGCCACTCAGGCATCCATCAAGTGGCAGGAGACTCTGGACCAGCACCTGAGCAAGTCAGAGAAGCTCACCCGGGCGCTTACTGCAGCTCGGGAGGAATACAACAATAGGCTGGCGTTTGTCCCGCAGGAGGATATAAAGAAGCGCGCAGAAATGGCCAAGGAGATGGCCAAGGTCGAAGCCAGCCTCCGCGATCAATTTAAGGATGAGAAGTCTGGCTCTAAAGGCATGACTCGCTCGGAAAACGGCATGTCGCAGCTTAAGGCTCTGCTAGCCGAAGAAGAGGAGTTGATTCTTCGCTATGAAAAGCGGGGTGCAGCTGCAGAAAAGCTCACCAAGGCCGAAGCCATCCTGTTCAAGCTTGAGGCTCAGCGCAACGAAGCCTCAAGCGCAACTGTAAAGGCGGAAAAGGACAAAGAGATTGCGCTGGCCAAGCAGATCGTGACGCGTGAACGCTATCGCATAGAGCTGCAAGACGGTGCGAAAGTCGAGCAGGAGCAAGAAGAAGCCAAGAAGAAGCTGATTGCCAGCATGTATAAGAGCGCTGATGCAACCGCTGAGGAAGCTGCGCGCCTCGAAGCGTCTTTGAGCGTCTACGGCAAGGCCCGGGTAGAGATCGAGCGCATGACGTTGGCCAAGCTGCAGCAGCAGAAGGCCGACATGGGCCTGATCGCAAATCCTGAGTACATGGCCGCGTTGGACAAACAGATTGCGGGCCAACAGGCCGTGATTGCAGGGCTGGAGAAGCTGGACTTCAAGAAGTTCAGCGAGACCATGGGCAAGTCACTAGACGCTGCAAAAGAAGAACTGGCCATCCAACAGGATGGCCTTTCTCTTTTGGGGATGGATGAGGCCGCCCGTCGCAAGATCCTGGCCGTTCGCAAGATTACGCTGGATGTGGCCAAGCAGATTGCCGAGGTGGACAAGACCAAATACAGCGACAACAGCGACGACAACGAGCGCGAGAAGGCGGCCCGCCGAAAGCTGATCTGGGAGAAGGCGGAAGTGGACACTCAGGTGGCCATCGGCAGGATCCAGGAGGAGTACGCGGTAAAGAACGCCGAGAAGTACAACGATATCTTCCGGCAGGGCTTTGCCGACTTCGTGAACAACGGAGCGGACGGCCTCAAGGCCTTCGGGAAGTCGCTCAAGACCACGATTCTGACCTCTGCGTCCGATGCCCTTTACAAAGCATTCGCGCAGAAGTTCGTGATGAACGTCGCGGCGAACGTCACGGGCCTAATCGGTGCTGGCGCTGGATGGCTGGCAAGCTTGTTCGGAGGCGGTTCTGATGGTTCTGCCGGCGGCAATGTTGGCAACCTCATCAGCGCTGGGTCTACTGGCTACAACCTGTATACGGGAGAAGGTCTTGTTGGCCAAGGCTCTCGCTATTTAGCCAATTTGGCGGGGTGGGGGAGTGGTAGCGCGCAATGGGGTGCAGCCGGTGTTCAGGCATCTGGCGCAGTGACCACTCCGGTGACTGGCAGCTTAGGGGCGGCAGCGCCACAGGCCTCCTGGGCTTCCAGTGCTTCCCAATGGGTTGCATCTGGCGGCTGGGTCATGGCTGTGCCACTGATCGCAGCCTATCTGGGTGGCATGTTCAAGGAGGAAAAGCAGGTTGGTAGCGGCATCACTGGCGAGCTGGGCGGCGATCTCTATGGTTATCAGTTGATGCGCGAAAGCGGCAGCCTCTTTGGCGGTCCTAAGTACCGCTACCTGGTGGCAGAGAAGGAGATCGAGAAGTCCAAGGCAGAGATCGAGCGCCTCAAAAAGGAGATCGCCGACAACCCGAACGATGCCCGAAACGCTTACCGTGAGCGCCAAATCCAGCAGCAGTACAGCCGCTTGGACATGCTCTCGCAGTACGACGGGGCCATTGAAGGCTCCAAGGGACCCATCAAGGTTCTGCAGGATGCCTTCATGGGCATGCGCGAGGACACGGCAGCTCGGGCTGACAGCCTGGGTCTTGATGGTGATGCAATCCGCGCCATGAAAGTGACGCTGGGCCTCGATGAGATCCATCCAGATACGGGTGGAAAGGGCTTGGAGCTTACGGGCCTCACGCAAGAGGAGGCCACTGCCAAGATCCAGGCCGCATTGGCGCAAGCCAATGAAGAGCTGGCCCGTTCTGTGCTGGGCAACTGGGAGGAGCAGACCCGCGAAGTCACCCGCACGGTTTGGGACAACGTGGAGCTGCCCTCTGACGGCGACACCCAGCAGTATGGCCGCGTGGGGCGGGAGGTGACGGAGACGATTACCGAGCAGGTGTTCGTTATGAGCGAGTACGTGCGAACCGGCGAAACCGCTGTTCAGGCGCTCACCCGCCTATCTGACTCGCTCCTGAGCGTGAATACCGTCTTCGACCTGTTGGGTGTGACGCTGATGGACACCTCGCTGGCCGGCGCTGATATGGCCTCGGACATCATCGACGCCTTTGGAGGTGCGGATAAGTTTTCGGCAGCGACCGGTAACTACTACGAGAAGTTCTACACCGATCAAGAGAAGGTAAAGAACCAGACGCGCCTGCTCAATGACCAGCTCAAGAAGCTTGGCATCGAGACCATGCCTGCCAGCCGTGAGGCGTTCAAGGAATACATCAACGGCATCGACAGGAGCACGGAAGAGGGTCAAAAGCTCTTTGCCAGCCTGTTGGGCCTGGTGGATGTGTTCGACATGATCTACACGTCGGCCGAGAACATCGCGTCGCTCAAGGGTGATCTGCAGATTCAACTGCTGCGCGCCAAGGGTAACGATACGGAGGCAACCCGCCTGGAGCGCTCCAAGCAGATCAAGGAACTGGAGAAGTACAACGATCCAGAGCTGGTGAAGCTGCAGGTTGAGATCTGGGACACCGAGGACAAGGCCAAGGCCGATGAAGCAGCCAAGACGCTGGCGCAGCAGAACTTGCAAGCCGCTATCTCCCGTGAAAAGGAGTATTGGACCCAGTTCGGCGCAGATGCTAAGGATGCCTTCACCAAGGCATCGAGCTATGTGGACTTGTTTGCGGGCAGTGCCAAGTCTCTGCGCGCTGGCCTGGATGACATGGCCAATTCGCAGGCTGCGGCCGGCATGGTGTTCATTGAGCAAGCGCTTGAGAACGCCCGCCGAGGCCTGGGCTTTGGTGACTACGACCAGACGCAAAGCGCGATCAATGCGGCCACGGGCGGCCTCGTCATGGACAACTACGCCACCCAGGCGGAGCTGGACTACGACAAGAAGGTGCTTGCAGGCCAGTTGGACGAGTTGGGCGAGTTTGCAGAGCTGGCCAAGACCGATGCGCAAAAGCAAATCGACTTGGCTACCTCGCAGCTCAAGCGCTTGGACGATATCCAGACCTTCTGGCAGACCTTCGGTGAAGACCAGGTAGATGCAACGCTCAGCGTTACTGACGCTGTCAATGCGCTCTACAAGCTGCTGGATCCCAAGGAGCAGGAGCGCATCCGCAAGGAAGAAGCCGAGAAGGCTGGTTTGGGTGGCACTGGAAGCACCCGTCCAAGTGGTGGCGCGGTATTGGGCGGCACGGTTTCTGGCACCAAACGCCGAGAGGTGGTCGGCTTCACAGCCGATGGCCGCACCAAATGGTCGGATGGCACTGTCGAGCAGTACGCCCCTGGGGAGTACGTGTGGGATGGTCATCTGCTCGTTGGGACGGGCAACCTGACCGCTGAGCAGTGGGCCAGCATGCAGGCGGGTCAAGGAGCTTTCGGCTCGCGCTACGACTGGGACGAAAAGCAAGGCCTGTGGGTGAGGCGCAAGTCATTCGCTGTTGGCACGAACTACGTGCCCTACGACATGACGGCTGACATCCACAAGGGTGAGCGGATCATCCCTGCCGCCGAGAACCGTGCGTTGATGGAGGCGGTTCGCGGCCAGTCTCGTGGTCCAGATACTGCCGCAGGGGCTGCGCGTGTAGAGGCAATCCTCTTGCGTGTGGAGGCTGTGGTGGTATCGGTCAATGAACACGCCCGCAAGCTGTCCGACAACTTGGATCGTGTCACCAATGGCGGATCGGTCATAACCGCTGAGGTTGTGAATCGGGTTCGCCTTCAACAGTAGAAAGGAAGGGACATGGCAATTGTCCTAGTCCCCATTCCCATCACAGATGCAGCGTTCCGCCCGGGCTCCGTGCCCGAGGTGGACGCTGTAGCTGGTGAGGTGGCATGGACATCAGGCCAGGTGGTGGCAGTAGGTGCCGAGCGGGTTTATCAGCGGCGCGTGTGGAAGTGCGCTGTGGTTCCCGCCGACGCTACCGTGCCACCGAACATCGACCAGCGCGCGTGGGAGGACATGCGGCCCAGCAACCGCTGGGCGCCATTTGACAACGAAGTGCAAACCGCAGGGGTAGGGCGCAAGGGGTCGGCCAAATATGTGCTGTTTATGCGCTTTGTCTCTGGGATTGCGGTGCACAACCCTATTGGCAACCGACTCACTTTGACCGTGAGGGATGCGGACACCGGGGAGGACTTGAGCCCACCCATTGACCGCTCGCTGCGCGCCTCACGGCCTTCGCTGTGGAATTACCTCTATGGTCCCAAAACGCCAGTAACCAGCTTTCGGGTGGATGGGATCACAC
>NZ_JBGTYN010000045.1:0-4551 GCF_041730275.1 Comamonas sp. SY3
GACCATAGAGGTAATTCCACAGCGAAGGCCGTGAGGCGCGCAGCGAGCGGTCAATAGGTGGGCTCAAGTCCTCCCCAGTGTCGGCATCCTTCACGGTTAACGTCAGCCGGTTGCCAATTGGGTTGTGCACGGCAATGCCTGAGACGAAGCGGAGGAACAACACATACTTGGCCGATCCCTTGCGCCCTACCCCTGCGGTCTGTACTTCGTTATCAAAAGGCGCCCAGCGATTACTGGGTCGCATATCCTCCCAGGCGCGCTGGTCGATGTTTGGCGGCACGGTCGCGTCAGCGGGAACCACTGCACACTTCCACACTCGCCGCTGATAAACGCGCTCTGCACCCACTGCCACCACCTGACCCGATGTCCATGCCACCTCACCAGCTGTAGCGTCCACCTCAGGCACGGAGCCCGGGCGAAACGCTGCATCGGTGATGGGGATGGGGACTAAGACAATCGCCATGCCCCTTCCTTTCTATTGTTGAACGCGAATACGGTTCACAACCTCAGCGGTTATTACCGATCCGCCATTGGTCACGCGATCCAAGTTGTCGGACAGCTTGCGGGCATGCTCATTGACCGAAACCACTACAGCTTCCACGCGCAAGAGAATGGCCTCTACACGCGCAGCCCCTGCAGCCGTATCCGGACCACGAGACTGGCCGCGAACTGCTTCCATCAGCGCACGGTTTTCGGCCGCTGGAATGATCCGCTCGCCCTTGTGGATGTTCGCCGTCATGTCGTAGGGCACATAGTTCGTACCCACGGCAAATGACTTGCGCTTCACCCACAGGCCTTGCTTCGCATCCCAGTCCCAGCCGCTGCCGTAGACGTTCTGGCCGGCTTGCATGGCTGCCCACTGCTCGGCGGTCAAGTTGCCTGAGCCGATCATCAAATGGCCGTCGTACTCGGACTGCCCTGCGGCATACTTTTCGACAGTGCCATCCGACCACATGGCTCGACCGTCTGCCGTGAAGCCGATTACTCGGCGCCCCACCGAGCCGGAGACCGTTCCACCGAGTGCCGCGCCTGAGCCTCCACCCGAGCCGCTCCCGGTTGGTGTGCCTGCGCCGCCCAGCCCAGCCTTTGCAGCCTCCTCCTTCTTAATCCGCTCCTGTTCCTTGGGGTCCAGGAGCTTATAGAGGGCATTGACGGCATCTGTAACGCTGAGCGTCGCATCCACCTGGTCTTCACCAAAGGTCTGCCAGAAGGTCTGGATATCGTCCAGGCGCTTAAGCTGCGAGGTTGCCAAGTCGATTTGCTTCTGCGCATCGGTCTTGGCCAACTCCGCGAACTCGCCCAACTCGTCCAACTGGCCAGCAAGAACCTTCTTGTCATAATCAAGTTCCGCCTGGGTGGCGTAGTTGTCCATGACGAGGCCACCAGTGGCTGCATTGATCGCGCTTTGCGTCTGGTCGTAGTCTCCAAAGCCAAGGCCTCGGCGCGCGTTCTCGAGCGCTTGCTCGATGTACACCATGCCGGCCGCAGCCTGCGAGTTCGCCATGTCGTCCACGCTCGCACGCAGAGACTTGGCACTGCCCTTGAACAGGTCCACATAGCTGGACGCCTTTGTGAAGGCGTCCTTGGCGTCCGCTGCAAACTGATTCCAATACTCCTTTTCACGGGAGATGGCGGCTTGCAGGTTCTGCTGGGCCAGCGTCTTGGCGGCCTCATCGGCCTTGGCCTTGTCCTCGGTGTCCCAGATCTCAACCTGCAGTTTCACCAGCTCTGGATCGTTGAACTTCTCCAGCTCCTTAATCTGCTTGGCGCGCTCCAGGCGGGTTGCTTCCGCATCGTTGCCCTTGGCGCGCAGCAGCTGAATCTGCAGATCGCCCTTGAGCGATGCAATGTTCTCGGCAGAGGTGTAGATCATGTCAAACACATCCACGAGACCCAGCAAGCTGGCAAAGAGCTTTTGGCCCTCTTCCGTGCTCTTGTCGATCCCGTTGATGTATTCCTTGAACGCCTCACGGCTGGCCGGCATGGTCTCGATTCCCAGCTTTTTGAGCTGGTCGTTGAGCAGTCGCGTCTGGTTCTTCACCTTCTCTTGGTCGGTGTAGAACTTGTCGTAGTAGTTGCCGGTCGCAGCCGTGAACTTATCAGCGCCCCCAAAGGCATCGATGATGTCCGAGGCCATATCAGCACCGGCCAGCGACGTATCCATGAGCGTGAGCCCAAGCATGTCGAAGACCGAGTTCACGCTGTACAGAGAGTCAGATAGGCGGGTAAGCGCCTGCACAGCCGTTTCACCTGCACGCACGTACTCGCTCATAACGAATACCTGCTCGGTGATCGTCTCCGTCACCTCGCGGCCCACCATACCGTATTGCTGGGTGTCGCCATCGGATGGCAACTCGACCCTATCCCACTGCATGCGGGTCACTTCGCGGGTTTGCTCCTCCCATTTGCCAAGAACCGAGCGCGCCAATTCCTCATTGGCCTGCGCCAGCGCTTGCTGCACCTTTGCCGATGCCTCCTCTTGCGAAAGCCCCGTCAGGTTCAGCCCCTTGCCGCCGGTGTCTGGGTGGATTTCGTCCAGGCCCAGGGTCACTTTCATGGCCCGAATCGCGTCGCCATCAAGGCCCAAGCTATCAGCCCGAGAGGCTGTGTCCTCACGCATGCCCTTGAAGGCATCCTGCAAGATCTTGATCGGGCCCTTGGAACCTTCAATGGCCCCGTCGTACTGCGAGAGCATGTCCAAGCGGCTGTACTGCTGCTGGATTTGGCGCTCACGGTAAGCGTTTCGCGCATCGGTCGGGTTGTCGGCGATCTCCTTTTTGAGGCGCTCGATTTCAGCCTTGGACTTTTCGATCTCTTTTTCGGCCACCAGATAGCGGTACTTCGGACCGCCAAAAAGGCTGCCGCTTTCGCGCATCAATTGGTAGCCGTAGAGGTCGCCACCCAATTCGCCAGTAATGCCACTGCCGACTTGCTTTTCTTCCTTGAACATTCCGCCCAGATAGGCTGCGATCAGCGGCACAGCCATGACCCAGCCGCCAGATGCAACCCATTGGGAAGCACTGGAAGCCCAGGAGGCCTGTGGCGCTGCCGCCCCTAAGCTGCCAGTCACCGGAGTGGTCACGGCGCCAGATGCCTGAACACCGGCTGCACCCCATTGCGCGCTACCACTCCCCCACCCCGCCAAATTGGCTAGATAGCGCGAGCCTTGGCCAACAAGACCTTCTCCCGTATACAGGTTGTAGCCCGTAGACCCAGCGCTGATAAGGTTGCCAACATTGCCGCCGGCTGAACCATCAGAACCGCCTCCGAACAAGCTTGCCAGCCATCCAGCGCCAGCACCGATCAGGCCCGTGACGTTCGCCGCGACGTTCATCACAAACTTCTGTGCGAACGCCTGGTAAAGGGCGTCAGATGCAGAGGTCAGAATGGTGGTCTTGAGCGACTTGCCAAACGCCTTGAGACCATCTGCGCCGTTGTTCACGAAGTCAGCAAAACCTTGACGGAAGATGTCGTTGTACTTCTCAGAATTCTTGAGCGCGTACTCCTCCTGGATATTACCGATGGCCACCTGCTTGTCCACCTCGGCCTTCTCCCAAATCAGCTTGCGGCGGGCGGCCTTCTCGCGCTCGTTGTCGTCGCTGTCGTCGCTGTACTTGGTCTTGTCCACCTCCGCGATTTGCTTGGCGACATCCAGTGTGATCTTGCGCACGGCAAGGATCTTACGGCGGGCAGCCTCATCCATGCCCAAAAGAGAAAGGCCATCCTGTTGGATGGCCAGTTCTTCTTTTGCAGCTTCCAGCGACTTGCCCATGGTCTCGCTGAACTTCTTGAAGTCCAGCTTTTCCAGCCCTGCAATCACTGCCTGTTGACCCGCAATCTGTTTGTCCAACGCGGCCATGTACTCGGGATTGGCGATCAAGCCCATGTCGGCTTTCTGCTGCTGCAGCTTAGCCAACGTCATGCGCTCGATCTCTACCCGGGCCTTGCCATAGACGTTCAAAGACGCTTCAAGGCGCGCAGCTTCCTCCTCTGTCGCCTCAGCGCTTTTGTACATGCCCTTGATCAGAGCATCCTTGGCCTTCATCGACTCTTCGGAGGTCTCATTGCTTCGCAGCTGCGCGCCCAACTCGTCTGCAGTCGCCTTGGCGTTTTTAAGCTTGGCGACGGTCTTCGCATCGGTCGCTTTCTCCATCTCGGCGGAGATCTTCAGCGACTCGCGCTCGCCAGCATTCAGGTCCTTTGCCGCGAGACCCAGCTCCTGCAGCTGCTTGCCGTACTGGCGGGCCGCTTCTAGCTGAGCTTCAAGACCAGACAGACGGGTGTCGCTCATGCTGACGCCGCCAGTCTTGCTCGGGCCTTTCTCCTTGTACTGGTCGCGCAGGCTGGCCTCGACCTTGGCGAGCTGTTGCGCCAATTCGCTGCGCTTCTTGAGGTCATCCTGGGGGACGAATGACAGCTTATTGTTGTACTCCTCCCGAGCGGCAGCCAGAGCCCGAGTCAGCTTTTCCGACTTAGTCAGATGCTGGTCGAGCGTTTCCTGCCACTTGATGGATGCCTGAGTGGCTTTTACGCCCTGCTCCTGAGCAAGAG
>NZ_JBGTYN010000046.1:0-4455 GCF_041730275.1 Comamonas sp. SY3
ACCGCCCACCATGACCCAGGAAATGGCCTTGGCCTTAAGCGCGTCCTCGGCGGTGACGGCGGCTGCGAAGCAGTAGCCCACAGCAGGAAATCGAACTATGAAACGAATAACCCCTTTCCTTCTGGTCGCAGTACTCGGGGGCACTGAAGCAGGCCAGCGTGTCTACTCATCGCGCATGAATTGCCTGACAACCTTTCAAATTTAGAGAAGATAAATTGAAGTTCTGACGGGAATTTCTCAGTAAAAGAATCCTATCTTTCTCGTCAACAGACTGAACGGCACCCCCTGAGTTTTTATGCATATATTCAAGATCGGCAAATTCTTTAATGATTCACCACAAAAAAGGCGGGAAGCCCATTGAGCGATCCCGCCATAGCAAAAAACTCAAACATGCTCACATCAGGAAACTTTACCCTGAAACGATCCCTTGAAATTTAAGCGCATAGTAATAATAAGATTTAGCCATTAGCCGAATCTTCCAAAGTTGGCGCACTGCTTGCTACGTTTTTAAGCGACTCCGCCATAGTGAAGTACGGAGACCACTGTTTTGCAAGTTGGTCAACCGTAAGTCCTGCGGAGATAATATAGGTTGCAGCTGCAATAACCTCTCCAGCAGATTCGCCTACCATATGAATACCCAGAATCCTTCCTGTCTCACGCTCGGATATCATCTTGATTATCCCTTTGTCGTGACGACTTACAATAGCACGTAGAACAAAGGAAACCGGAATTTCACGAACATCATAGGCAATTTGGGCCGCCTCAGCCTGCATAGGAGTCATGCCGACAGCAGCCATCTCGGGCGACGTGAAAATGACGCGGGGCAAGGCGGTGTAGTCTAGGGACCGAGGCTCGTTGCCCAGAGCATTGCTCGCGGCCACGGTCCCCTGCGCACTAGCGACATACACTAATTGAGCCATACCAGTGACATCGCCCGCTGCCCAGATGCGAGGATTTGAGGTTCGCAGATGTTCGTCCACAATTATTTCGCCTCGATCGCCCCTGGACACATTGACAGCATCCAAGTTGAGTCCTTCAGTTGCCGGACGGCGCCCCGTCGCTATGAGAATCTTATGGGCGAAAATTTGCTGAGTACGTCCTTCGGCGACGACAGTTGCAAGCACCCCGCTCTCGTGTGGTACGACGTTTGTCAGATTGGCGCCAGTATGGAACATGATGCCCTCCGCTGACAGCGCCTGCTCCAGTGCCGCAGAAATCGCGGGATCCTCGAACGGTGCAATTCGAGGAGCTATCTGGGGTCGCCTCAGAAAACGGAAAATAAAGCACGTTAAGGCAAAACGGCTCCGCCGTTGGGCATCAATACGGCTTTGTCATTGACGCGCTGTCGCGCATTCCTGGCAGAACACAACAGCAGGATCGGCGTTCAACAGTTCCGGCTCCAAATCACTGTGACAGGCGCAGCACAGCCCATAGGTGCCAGAGTCGAGGCGGGCCAGCGCAGCTTCGACCTTGCGCTTGCGAATGGTCAGCCGCTCCCGCAATCCTTGGGCGAGAGCCTGCTGTTGGAGGGCGTCGATACGCGACACCCTACCGACACAGGATTGATCCAGCTCGACCGGCGCGGCGGACTGTTGAGCCTGCTGGATTGCCTCAACGGTTTCCCTTTGCTCGATCAGCAGTCGAGCGCGGAACTGTTCCATGTCCATTGAGGCGACTCCTTCGCTATCGCAGTAGAAGCGTGGGGACGGTCGAGGAACGCAGCAGGTCAGCGGTCTTGCTGCCGAACATCAAAGTGCGCAGCGGCGAGTGACCGAATGCGCCCATGATGAGCATGTCGATGGACTGCTCCTTGACCGTCTTGGCGATGATGTTTTCCGCATCGCCGGGGATCAGCGAGGCGGTCACATTGAAGCCAGAGGCCTCCAAGGTGGTCTTGGCCCAATCAAGCTGCTTGGGTGCGTCCTGGCTTTCCTTTCCCGACATCAGCAGGGTGATTGGCAAGCCACGGAACAGCGGGCTGCCTGCGACCATTTCGACGCCACGCCGGGTCACGGTACTACCGTCGAAGGCGATCATCACGCGCTGCGGCTCTTTGAAGCCTTCGGTCACGGTCAGGATCGGTTTGTGCAGGGACCGCACTACCTGTTCCACATTGCGGCCCAAGTCGCGCTGTGTGGCTCTGTTGCAAAGATTGGCGGCAGTCAGAGGTAGGCTGTCGCTCTGCGCCGATCAGGCGGCTGCTGCGAAATGGTGGTTGAGCATGCCCATGGCCTCCGTCAGCGCCGAGGGCCCAATGCCAAAAGCTCTCTCCACAAGGCGCACCTCGCCCCTGATGCCGGGCTGCAGGCACCAGGGGCGAGCCTGTCCTTTGCGCAGGGCTCGCATGACTTCGAATCCCTTGATCGTGGCATAGGCCGTGGGGATCGATTTGAAACCGCGCACCGGCTTGATCAGTATCTTGAGCTTTCCGTGATCGGCCTCGATCACGTTATTGAGATACTTCACCTGCCGGTGGGCCGTCTCCCGGTCCAGCTTTCCTTCGCGCTTCAATTCGGTGATCGCTGCACCATAGCTCGGCGCTTTGTCGGTATTGAGCGTGGCAGGCTTTTCCCAGTGCTTCAGGCCTCGCAGGGCCTTGCCCAGGAACCGCTTCGCTGCCTTGGCGCTGCGGGTCGGCGACAGGTAGAAATCGATCGTGTCGCCCCGCTTGTCGACTGCCCGGTACAGGTAGGTCCACTTGCCCCGCACCTTGACGTAGGTTTCATCCAGGCGCCAGCTCGGATCAAAGCCACGCCGCCAGAACCAGCGCAGCCGCTTCTCCATCTCCGGGGCGTAGCACTGGACCCAGCGATAGATCGTCGTATGGTCGACCGAAATGCCGCGTTCCGCCAGCATTTCCTCAAGGTCGCGATAGCTGATCGGATAGCGACAATACCAGCGCACCGCCCACAGGATCACATCACCCTGGAAATGGCGCCACTTGAAATCCGTCATCGTTCCGTCCGTCCAATCTCCGCCAAGCATGCTCAAGCTTCACGATTTTTGCAACAGAGCCCACACGAGTATTGAGCATAGTCGAGATTGGTGCAGATCACTTCTGATATTGAACTGTCAGGAGCTGGCTGCACAACAGCCATTACGCCCAATCAACTGGTGCAGTCGTCTTCTGAAAATGACATTTGGTATCTCTCATAAACGGATGTTTTTGAGAGAACTATCTTCGGCCTTCACACGCACGAAAGGCGGCGAAGCTCCGCCGTTAATCCGTCCGCCGGAGATCTCGCCCAGGCAGGCTGAAGGCCGAGCAAGCCTGACAGGCCCGAAAAGCCCGGCACGGGCGTCGGCGGCGATGACGGCGGCGGCATTATCCAGGGTTGATGATGGAAGTGGAGGATATCGACAACCTCTCGCGCAACCAAGACATCGCGGTCGGACTGCAAGTGATCTTGAAGCCACGGGCCCGTCCCACCCCGACATGGACCTCGATGCCCGAACGGACGTTAGATTTCGAGTTCTAGGCGTTCTGCGATGAAGGTTGGATCCCAGCCGGGATTGAAAGTGTCGACGTGGGTGAATCCGAGCCGCTCGTATAGGCCACGCAGGTTCGGGTGGCAGTCGAGCCGCAGCTTGGCGCACCCCTGCGTTCGCGCGGCATGGCGGCAAGCCTCGATCAGCGCGGAGCTGACACCCCGGCCCGCATGTGTCCGTCGCACCGCGAGCTTGTGCAGATATGCGGCCTCCCCCTTGAGGGCGTCGGGCCAGAACTCGGGATCCTCGGCCGACAAGGTGCAACAGCCGACGATGCCGTCGCTGCAACTCGCGACTAGGAGCTCGGATCTCAGGACGAAGGTCTCCGCGAATGTCCGGTCGATCCGCGCGACGTCCCAGGCGGGCGTTCCCTTGGCGGACATCCACGCCGCAGCGTCGTGCATCAGCCGCACAACCTCGTCGATATCACCCGAGCAGGCGACCCGAACGTTCGGAGGCTCCTCGCTGTCCATTCGCTCCCCTGGCGCGGTATGAACCGCCGCCTCATAGTGCAGTTTGATCCTGACGAGCCCAGCATGTCTGCGCCCACCTTCGCGGAACCTGACCAGGGTCCGCTAGCGGGCGGCCGGAAGGTGAATGCTAGGCATGATCTAACCCTCGGTCTCTGGCGTCGCGACTGCGAAATTTCGCGAGGGTTTCCGAGAAGGTGATTGCGCTTCGCAGATCTCCAGGCGCGTGGGTGCGGACGTAGTCAGCGCCATTGCCGATCGCGTGAAGTTCCGCCGCAAGGCTCGCTGGACCCAGATCCTTTACAGGAAGGCCAACGGTGGCGCCCAAGAAGGATTTCCGCGACACCGAGACCAATAGCGGAAGCCCCAACGCCGACTTCAGCTTTTGAAGGTTCGACAGCACGTGCAGCGATGTTTCCGGTGCGGGGCTCAAGAAAAATCCCATCCCCGGATCGAGGATGAGCCGGTCGGCAGCGACCCCGCTCCGTCGCAAGGC
>NZ_JBGTYN010000047.1:0-4022 GCF_041730275.1 Comamonas sp. SY3
CGCCAAAACCAAAGCGCCGGGCATCACTTGCAGAGAAAGATGCCTATTACGTTCTGCGGCCAGGCGGCCCTAAACAGCATCCTGCGACCGCGTTCATGCGCAGCGCATCGAGCGCCATGCCGGCTGCTCTGGCTGCTGCACAAGACACGCTTATCGCACGCATCAAGAAGGGGTGAAAAGTGCTTGAAATTGATCTGCAGGCCGTCTTGAAGACTGTTTGCCCCCAGGTGTTCATGCGCGTTGCGCCATCGGGCACCAAAGGCCGCTACATCACCTGGCAGCACCTCGGCGGCGATCCGATCATCTTCTTGGACAACAGCCAGGGAGATAAGCGAAATGCGCAGATCCAGGTCAATGCGTATGACGGCACCGGCCTGGATGCGCTTCGGCTCCTGCAGGCTGCCCAAGCGGCACTGCTGGCGGCCAAGGATAAGTTCGCTGCGAGCCCGCTATCCGAGCCCATCACTGCACTCGATGACGCTGACGACGTACCAGGCTACCTGCAGTCTTACTCGATAACCGGGACGCGATAGCGACCCACCCAGACACCGGCTTAGGCCGGTTTTTTGTGCCCGTCATGGGCTGATCCCACCCGCAAAGCAATGGCCGAGCGGGTTTTTTCGTTCTTGAAAGGCCCAATTATGGCTATTCGTCTCCCTGACGGCGCAACCGTCGCAATCGCAACCGGCTACGGCGCGGTCAAAGCCGTAACCACCATCTCTAACGCCAGTCCGGCAGTGTTGACCTCTACGGCGCATGCGGTGCCCAACAACTCCTTCTTCGAGCTCAAGACGCCTTGGCAGAAGATCAGTGAGCGTATCTGGAAAGCTGCAAACGTGGCTGCCAATACTCTGGAGATTGCGGGCACCGACACCACTGACCTGAACCGCTTCCCAGCCAGCCCCACCGGCAGCACGCTGCGCGAGATCACAGCCTGGACGCAGATCTCCCAGATCCTGGATTACCAGACCTCGGGCGGCGACCAGCAATTCTGGACCGGCTCTTTCCTGGAAGATGACTATGAGCGCCAGTTGCCCACGGTGACCAGCGCCCAGTCCATCACCCTCGGCATCGGTGATGATCCGACGCTGGCTGGCTACCAAGCCCTGAAGGTGGCCGGCGAGCGCCGCGACATCCGCGCCCTGAAGGTGACCCTGCCTGATGGCTCGGTGCTGCTTTACAACGGCTACGTGTCGTTCAACGAGAGCCCAACTCTCACCAAGGGCCAGGTGATGCAGGTGACTGCAACCTTCTCCCTGCAAGGCCGTCCGGTCCGCTACTAATCGGCGGCAACCCTCTGCACCGACCCAGCCGCTTCGCTCCTTTCAGTGGGGCGGGCGGCTGGGCACGGGCTTCACTTTCCTCTCCACTGAAACGAACACATCATGGCAAAAATCGTACTGGGCAAGCGTCCCGAAACCATCACCGCATTTGTTGACATCCCGCTGATGAGCGGTGAGAAGGCCAAGGTCTCTTGCCAGTTCAAATACCGCACCCGCCAGGAGTTTGCCAAGTTCCTGGATGAGAACGCCGAGGCCAAGCCAGAAGTCGGCACGGACGGCGAGAAGATCACCTTCGAGAGCCTGGCCGTAAAGGGCATGGCATCCAATGCTGCCCGGGCCCTGGAATTCCTCAAGGGCTGGAATCTGGAGGATATCGAGCTGACCCAGGACAACCTGGCGCAGCTTTTCAACGAAGAGCCAGCCGCCGGCGCCGCGCTATGGGGCGCTTACCGTGCAGCTTGCACCGAGGGCTACCTGGGAAACTCCGAAGCGTAGCCCGGGCGAAGTACGAGGCGTCGCCCAGCGACGCAGAGCTGGCGGCCTTCGGCATGAAACGGTCGGACTATGCGCGAGACATTGTGCTGCTCTGGCCGGAGACTGAGCCAGTTTGGAGCCTCTGGGAGCAGATTCGCAACCAATGGCGCGCTGGCGCAGTCGGTGCCTACGCACTGGACTACAACGTGCTGTTCTACCGACTCGACCGTATGGGCTTGCCGCCAGACGAGCACCAAGACCTGTTTGACGGCATCCGGGTGATCGAGGCTGAAGTTCTGTCCATCTGGATGGAAGAGCGTGAGGCTGAAGAGAAGAAGCGGGCCAAGGCCTAGGCTTCTCGCGATTAGGTGTGACGCCATCAAGGCGTCTTTTCATTTTGGGCTCGCCTTTTGGCGGGCCTTTTCTATTGGTGGCGCAGCATGTCAACTGAAAACCAAAAATTCGGCTTCACTGTTGCTGCCGAGAACGAGGCCTCGCAGACCTTCCAGCAGATTGGCAATGACGCCGACAAGATGGCCGCCAAGGTCAACCAAGCCGGTCAGAAGGCCGCCGAGGGCGTGGGCGCCATTGGCGACGGTGCTGAGAATGCAGCGGAAAAGCTCACCCGCGCCGAGAGCCGCATCGCTTCTGCCATGCGCAAGGCCACCGAGGAAACTTTACAGGCCGCTCAGGCTGCCAAGAGCCTCTCGGGCAGCTTCGAGCTCAAGATGGATATGCGGGGCATGGATGCCTCGCGCCTGCAGCCTTACATCAAGGCTCTGCGCGATGCAGAGAGTGAGCTGTCGGTTTTCAAGGCTGCTGAGGCGGAGGTGGGCCGCCAGAACGTATTTGCTGAGAAGCACCGCCAAGCACAGCAGCTTGCGAAGTCGTCAGAGTATGTGCGCTTCTGGAATCAGGAATTGGACCGCATGGCGGCCGCTGAGAAGCGTGCGGCCAGTGAGAGCGCTTTTCTCAACTCGTTACGCGAGCAGTCGAGCGCCATCGGCAAGACCCGTGCCGATCTTCTGGAGCTGCAGGCGGCGCAACTGGGTGTTGCTACCCAAGCAGCGCCAATGATTGCAAAGCTGCGTGAGGCTGAGAGCGGAGTGGGGAAGGTTGGAATGAGTGCGGCTGCCATGAATGCCGCGCTGCGCAACGTGCCCGCCCAGTTCACCGATATTGTTGTGAGCTTGCAGGCCGGCCAGGCGCCGCTTACCGTGTTGCTGCAGCAGGGTGGCCAGCTTAAGGACATGTTTGGCGGCGCTGGCGCTGCAGCAAAGGCATTGGGCGGCTATGTGTTGGGCCTGGTGAATCCTTTCACTGTAGCAGCGGCTGCTGCTGCGACCCTGGGCCTTGCGTACTATCAAGGTCACCAAGAGCAGATTGCCTTTGTGAAGGCACTCACCCTGTCGGGCAATGCGGCAGGCGTGACCACCACACAACTGACGGAATATGCGCGCCAGATTGACGCCATTGTGGGTACTCAAGCGCAGGCGACTGCAGCGCTGGTGGCCTTCACACAGGCTGGTGTGACCGGTGCGGACCAGCTGCGAAAGTATGCGCAGACCGCTATCGAATGGGAAAAGGCCACCGGCCAGGCAGTGGGTGATACGGCAAAGCAATTTGCGGACTTGCAGAAAGACCCATTAAGTGCTGTCGTCAAGCTCAATGAGGGGATGAATTTCCTCACAGCTGATGTGTACGAGCAGATCAAGGCCCTCAACGATCAAGGCAAGTCTGCCCAGGCCTCAGCGGTGGCGATGGATGCGCTGGACAGCGCTATGCGCGATCGCAGCAAGACCATCAAGGAAAGCCTGGGATACCTAGAGCGTGCGTGGAACGCCATCAAGGGCGCTGCTGCTGACGCATGGGATGCAATGCTGAATGTGGGCCGCCCCAATACGATCAATGATCGACTGGGTGCTGTGCGCAAGGAGCTGAACTCGCTGATCGATCAGCAGGGCTGGGGCGAGACTGGGGGTGGAGCTGCAACCGGCCGCGTGACTGCGGAGACTAAGCGCCGCGTGCAGGAGCGGATCGAGGCACTGCGCGCTGAAGAGTGGCAGCTTGAGAATAATGCCGCGGCTGAGCAGATGAACGCCGCAGCGCAAGAGGTGTCCGCCAAAGCCACCCAGGCTTCGATCAAGTGGCAGGAGACGCTCGACCAGCATCTGACTAAGTCGGAAAAGCTGACTCGGGCTCTGGCTGCTGCTCGGGAGGAGTACAACAATAAGCTGTCATTCGTCCCCCAGGATGACCTCAAGA
>NZ_JBGTYN010000048.1:0-3695 GCF_041730275.1 Comamonas sp. SY3
GTAAGCGCGCGGTGAACCCATCTTGAAGTGACTCTCTCCGTCTCGCAACATCGTGTGCACGCAACCCATCGTGCACACCATGCTCAAAGACTCAGACATTGCGAGATACACCGCTCGGCGCACCCACCGGACCTACACCCCAGCCTTCAAGGCGGAGCTGGTTGCCGCCTGCCTGGAACCGGGAACTTCCATCGCGGCCCTGGCCAACAGCCATGGCATGAACGCCAATGTGCTGCACCGCTGGCTCAAAGAGCATGCACGCACCGGATGCCACCAGCGCATCGAACCGCAACCGCCCTGCACACCAGCCCCATCAACCTCGATGCCAGAGTTCATCCCCCTGCGCCTGCCCAGTGTCACGTCGGAGGCCGTTGCGGTCGAGCTCAAGGTCGAGCTGCGCAAGGGGCCTCTGTCGATGAGCATCACGTGGCCCATGCACGCAGCGGCCGATTTTGCGCACTTTGCGCAGTGGGCGGCGGCGGTGCTCAAGTGATTCGCATCGACGCCGTTTGGCTGGCCATCACGCCCATGGACATGCGTGCAGGCACTGAGACGGCTTTGGCGCGGGTGGTGGCGGTGTTCGGTGCAGCACACCCGCACACGGCCTACCTATTTGCCAACAAGCGCGGCACGCGTTTGAAGGTGTTGGTACACGATGGCATGGGCATCTGGCTGGCCGCACGCCGGTTGCACCAAGGCCGCTTCCATTGGCCCTCACCGGGCGGCACGGCGCAGCAATCTCTTCAACGTGAGCAACTCGACGCCCTCGTGCTGGGCCTACCGTGGCAGCGTCTCGGTGAGGCTGGCGTCATCACCCTCATCTGACGCGTGACGTGGCGGTGACCATCAATCGGGAGATGTGCCGATAGCTGGGCAGGGCTTGGTTTGGCAGACTCTGCCTCATGGACGTTGCCACCGACACGCTCTCCCATCTGAACGCAGACGAACTGCGTGAGATGGTGCAGTCGCTGCGCCAAACGGTCTCCTTCAAACAAGCCACCATCGACAAGCTCACGCATGAGAACGCGCTGCTCAAGCGGCTGAAGTTTGCGGCGCAGTCCGAGCGCTTCAGCGCCGAGCAACGAAGCCTGCTGGAAGAAACGCTGGATGAGGACACGCAGGCCGTTCATGACGAGATGGCTGAACTCAACACAGAACCTATACCGGCGCGCGTCAAAGACCAGCCGAAGCGCCAACCCTTGCCAGCAAACTTGCCGCGCATCGACATTCGCCACGAGCCAGATTCGACCACCTGCCGTTGCGGCTGTCAGATGCAACGCATAGGAGAAGATGTGGCCGAGAAGCTGGACTACCAGCCGGGTGTCTTCAGTGTCGAGCGCCATCTGCGTGGGAAATGGGCCTGCGCCCAGTGCGAGACCCTGGTGCAGGCGCCCGTGGCGGCGCACGTCATCGACAAAGGCATCCCGACTACCGGGCTATTGGCGCAGGTGCTGGTGGCCAAGTTCGCCGACCACTTGCCGCTGTACCGCCAGGAGGCCATCTTTGGCCGTGCCGGATTGGCCATTCCTCGCTCGACGCTGGGCGCCTGGGTGGGCAGTTGTGGGGTGCAACTCCAGCCGCTGGTGGACGCCTTGAAAGCAGACATCCTGAAGCACCGCGTGGTGCACGCCGATGAGACACCGGTGCAGATGCTCCAACCAGGACACGGCAAGACCCACCGCGCCTACCTGTGGGCGTACGCCGCCGGTGCGTTCGACGACACCAAGGCGGTGGTGTATGACTTCTGTGCATCACGCGCCGGAGAAAACGCCAAAGCCTTCTTGGGCACTTGGCGCGGGAGCCTTGTATGTGACGACTTCAGTGGCTACAAACAGCTCATGGCGCAGGGTGTCACCGAGGTCGGTTGCCTGGCCCATGCCCGGCGCAAATTCTTTGACTTGCACACGGCGACCAAGAGCCCGGTGGCGCAACGGGCGTTGGAGCACATCGCGCAGGTCTATGAGATTGAGCGAGAACTCAAAGCCTGCAGCGCCGACGAGCGTCAACGGGCACGCCAAGAGCACTCAAAACCGCTGCTCGATACGTTGCACGCGTGGCTGCTGTCAACCCGGCAGAAGGTCACGGATGGCACGGCAACAGCCAAAGCGCTGGACTACAGCCTGCGGCGTTGGCAGGCGTTGACCCGCTTTGTCGACGACGGGCAACTGCCCGTCGACAACAACCACATCGAGAACCAAATCCGACCGATAGCCATAGGGCGTAACAACTGGCTGTTCGCCGGTTCGTTGCGGGCCGGTCAACGCGGCGCGGCTGTGATGAGCCTGATTCAAAGCGCCCGGCTCAATGGTCACGACCCGTACTCTTATATCAAAGATGTGCTGACGCGCCTGCCAACCCAACGGGCCAGCTTGATACATGAGCTGTTGCCGCATCGCTGGCAGCCGATAAGCTGCCCTCCTTAGCCAAGTACGGCTGTTCGTCTCACGGACCATGACGATGAAGCGCAGGCTTCAGGGCGTGATTGTCCAGCCGACAGCCGCCGCAAGCGCCACGACCAGCACAGGCGACTGACGCCCATAAACCAGCAAGCCGAAGGCGGCCAGGGCCAGCCCGAAATCGGCGCGAGAATGGATGGCACTCGTCCATACCGGGTCGTACAGCGCGGCTGCCAAAACGCCAACCACCGCCGCATTGACACCCGCCATCGCGCGCTGCACACCGTAGCGCTGGCGCAGCGGCTCCCAGAACGGCAGCGCGCCGGCCACCATCAGGAACGCGGGAACAAAGATAGCAACGAGGAGCGCCAGACCACCGACCCAACCTCCCAATGTTCCTGTCATCACTGCCCCGAGGTAAGCGGCGAAGGTGAACAAGGGACCGGGCACGGCTTGGGCGGCACCGTATCCGGCGAGGAAGGCATCGTTGGTGACCAGGCCAGCGGGGACGACACTCGCCTGCAGCAGCGGCAACACCACATGCCCGCCGCCGAACACGAGTGCGCCCGCTTGGTAGAACGACGAGATGGCCGACAGTGCTGGTGACCGAACAGCAGCCGCCAAAACCGGCAACAGCACGAGCAAGAAGCCGAACATCAACAGCAGCGCCGCGCCTGTCCGTTTGCTGACGCCATAGTCGCGATGCTCTGCTCCAGGCAGGTGTCCGAGTTGCACCGCCCATCGTCCGGCAATGCCGCCTGCGACGATGGCGCCGACCTGACCAATCGCCGACGGAACGGCCAGCACGAGCAGGGCGGCGCCGATGGCGACGCCAGCCCTCAGACGGTCCGGACAAAGAGTCTTGGCCATGCCCCATACGGCCTGTGCGACGATGGCAACTGCAACGACCTTGAGACCGTGGACCGCACCTGATTGAGCTAGCGCGGTCCATTGGGTGACGCCCAACGCGAACAGGATAAGGGCGACGGCGGACGGAAGAGTGAAACCGACCCACGCGAAAAACGCCCCCAACCACCCTGCGCGCCCAAGGCCCAGCGCGATGCCAACTTGGCTGCTGGCGGGACCCGGCAGAAACTGACAGAGCGCGACTAGGTCGGAGTAGTTCCTGTCGTCCAGCCACGCCCGACGCTCAACGAACTCTGTGCGGAAGTACCCGAGGTGAGCGACGGGCCCACCGAAGGAGGTCAGCCCGAGCTTCAAGAAGGCCAGGAAGACCTCGATGGCCGAGCCTTGTGGCGCAGTAGCGCCTGTCGGCAAAGCGTCGGCCAGTGCAGCATC
>NZ_JBGTYN010000049.1:0-3015 GCF_041730275.1 Comamonas sp. SY3
ACTGGGTTTACAGCAAAGATATTCACATTACGGCATAACGCGCGAGGTGAGAGACCTCGCATAAGCAGTTGCTTGGGTTCTTGGCTTGAGATCTAGCGATAGATATCAAAGTTATAGGGTCAAGTGACTAAGAGCATGTGGTGGATGCCTTGGCGATGATAGGCGACGAAAGACGTGATAGCCTGCGATAAGCTTCGGGGAGTTGGCAAATAAACTTTGATCCGGAGATTTCTGAATGGGGGAACCCACCTAGCAATAGGTATCACTGAGTGAATACATAGCGCAGTGAAGCGAACCTGGAGAACTGAAACATCTAAGTACCCAGAGGAAAAGACATCAACCGAGATTCCGATAGTAGTGGCGAGCGAATTCGGAAGAGCCTTGCAGTGATAGTCAGTGTGTTAACAAAACGGAATGGAAAGTCCGGCCATAGTGGGTGATAGCCCCGTATGTGAAAACGCATTGGTGGTACTAGGCTGCAGACAAGTAGGGCGGGGCACGAGAAACCCTGTCTGAATATGGGGGGACCATCCTCCAAGGCTAAATACTCATCATCGACCGATAGTGAACAAGTACCGTGAGGGAAAGGCGAAAAGAACCCCGGGAGGGGAGTGAAATAGATCCTGAAACCGCATGCTTACAAAAAGTCGGAGCCCTTAGGGGTGACGGCGTACCTTTTGTATAATGGGTCAGCGACTTACATTCAGTGGCAAGCTTAACCGAATAGGGAAGGCGCAGAGAAATCGAGTCCGAATAGGGCGACAAGTCGCTGGGTGTAGACCCGAAACCAAGTGATCTATCCATGGCCAGGATGAAGGTGCCGTAACAGGTACTGGAGGTCCGAACCCACTAGTGTTGCAAAACTAGGGGATGAGCTGTGGATAGGGGTGAAAGGCTAAACAAACTTGGAAATAGCTGGTTCTCTCCGAAAACTATTTAGGTAGTGCCTCAAGTATTACCTGCGGGGGTAGAGCACTGTTTAGGCTAGGGGGTCATGGCGACTTACCAAACCTATGCAAACTCCGAATACCGCAGAGTACAGCTTGGGAGACAGAGCACCGGGTGCTAACGTCCGGACTCAAGAGGGAAACAACCCAGACCGCCAGCTAAGGTCCCTAAAACGGGCTAAGTGGGAAACGAAGTGGGAAGGCTAAAACAGTCAGGATGTTGGCTTAGAAGCAGCCATCATTTAAAGAAAGCGTAATAGCTCACTGATCGAGTCGTCCTGCGCGGAAGATGTAACGGGGCTAAGCCAGTTACCGAAGCTGCGGATGCACAGTTTTACTGTGCGTGGTAGGAGAGCGTTCTGTAAGCCTGTGAAGGTGTCTGGTAACGGATGCTGGAGGTATCAGAAGTGCGAATGCTGACATGAGTAGCGTTAAAGCGGGTGAAAAGCCCGCTCGCCGTAAGCGCAAGGTTTTCTACGCAACGTTCATCGGCGTAGAGTAAGTCGGCCCCTAAGGTGAGGCAGAGATGCGTAACTGATGGGAAACGGGTCAATATTCCCGTACCGATGTGTAGTGCGATGTGGGGACGAAGAAGGTTAGCTCAGCCAACTGTTGGATATGTTGGTTCAAGCCTGTAGTCGTGCTCGGTAGGCAAATCCGCCGGGCTAAGATGAGGGGTGATAACGGGTCTGCTTGCAGACGAAGTGAGTGATACCCAGCTTCCAGGAAAAGCCACTAAGCTTCAGCTACACACGACCGTACCGCAAACCGACACTGGTGCGCGAGATGAGTATTCTAAGGCGCTTGAGAGAACTCAGGAGAAGGAACTCGGCAAATTGACACCGTAACTTCGGGAGAAGGTGTGCCCCAAGTAAGTGAAGTTGTACAAACGGAGCTAAACGGGGTTGCAAAGAATAGGTGGCTGCGACTGTTTAATAAAAACACAGCACTCTGCAAACACGAAAGTGGACGTATAGGGTGTGACGCCTGCCCGGTGCTGGAAGATTAAATGATGGGGTGCAAGCTCTTGATTGAAGTCCCAGTAAACGGCGGCCGTAACTATAACGGTCCTAAGGTAGCGAAATTCCTTGTCGGGTAAGTTCCGACCTGCACGAATGGCGTAACGATGGCCACACTGTCTCCTCCTGAGACTCAGCGAAGTTGAAATGTTTGTGATGATGCAATCTCCCCGCGGAAAGACGGAAAGACCCCATGAACCTTTACTGTAGCTTTGTATTGGACTTTGAACAGATCTGTGTAGGATAGGTGGGAGGCTTTGAAGTGAGGATGCTAGTTCTCATGGAGCCAACGTTGAAATACCACCCTGGTGTGTTTGAGGTTCTAACCTTGGTCCATGATCTGGATCGGGGACAGTGCATGGTAGGCAGTTTGACTGGGGCGGTCTCCTCCCAAAGCGTAACGGAGGAGTTCGAAGGTACGCTAGTTACGGTCGGACATCGTGACGATAGTGCAATGGCATAAGCGTGCTTAACTGCGAGACTGACAAGTCGAGCAGATGCGAAAGCAGGACATAGTGATCCGGTGGTTCTGTATGGAAGGGCCATCGCTCAACGGATAAAAGGTACTCTGGGGATAACAGGCTGATACCGCCCAAGAGTTCATATCGACGGCGGTGTTTGGCACCTCGATGTCGGCTCATCTCATCCTGGGGCTGTAGTCGGTCCCAAGGGTATGGCTGTTCGCCATTTAAAGAGGTACGTGAGCTGGGTTTAAAACGTCGTGAGACAGTTTGGTCCCTATCTTCCGTGGGCGCTGCAGATTTGAGGAAGCCTGCTCCTAGTACGAGAGGACCGGAGTGGACACACCTCTGGTGTATCGGTTGTCACGCCAGTGGCATTGCCGAGTAGCTATGTGTGGAAGAGATAACCGCTGAAAGCATCTAAGCGGGAAACTCGTTCCAAGATGAGATCTGCCGGGGGCTTGACCCCCCTGAAGAGTCGTTCTAGACCAGGACGTTGATAGGTTGGGTGTGGAAGCGCAGCAATGCGTTAAGCTAACCAATACTAATTGCTCGTGCGGCTTGACCCTATAACTTTGATCGGCCCCT
>NZ_JBGTYN010000050.1:0-2758 GCF_041730275.1 Comamonas sp. SY3
AGTCAACTCGGACGCAGCGCGATAAAGCCGCGCAGCGCCGGTTACTTCTACGTTAGGCATCACAAAGTACAGCATCGTGACCAACAGCAACGATTCCGTCACACTGCGCCTCATGACTGAGCATGACCTTGCGATGCTCTATGAGTGGCTAAATCGATCTCATATCGTCGAGTGGTGGGGCGGAGAAGAAGCACGCCCGACACTTGCTGACGTACAGGAACAGTACTTGCCAAGCGTTTTAGCGCAAGAGTCCGTCACTCCATACATTGCAATGCTGAATGGAGAGCCGATTGGGTATGCCCAGTCGTACGTTGCTCTTGGAAGCGGGGACGGATGGTGGGAAGAAGAAACCGATCCAGGAGTACGCGGAATAGACCAGTCACTGGCGAATGCATCACAACTGGGCAAAGGCTTGGGAACCAAGCTGGTTCGAGCTCTGGTTGAGTTGCTGTTCAATGATCCCGAGGTCACCAAGATCCAAACGGACCCGTCGCCGAGCAACTTGCGAGCGATCCGATGCTACGAGAAAGCGGGGTTTGAGAGGCAAGGTACCGTAACCACCCCAGATGGTCCAGCCGTGTACATGGTTCAAACACGCCAGGCATTCGAGCGAACACGCAGTGATGCCTAACCCTTCCATCGAGGGGGACGTCCAAGGGCTGGCGCCCTTGGCCGCCCCTCATGTCAAACGTTAGGCATCACAAAGTACAGCATCGTGACCAACAGCAACGATTCCGTCACACTGCGCCTCATGACTGAGCATGACCTTGCGATGCTCTATGAGTGGCTAAATCGATCTCATATCGTCGAGTGGTGGGGCGGAGAAGAAGCACGCCCGACACTTGCTGACGTACAGGAACAGTACTTGCCAAGCGTTTTAGCGCAAGAGTCCGTCACTCCATACATTGCAATGCTGAATGGAGAGCCGATTGGGTATGCCCAGTCGTACGTTGCTCTTGGAAGCGGGGACGGTTGGTGGGAAGAAGAAACCGATCCAGGAGTACGCGGAATAGACCAGTCACTGGCGAATGCATCACAACTGGGCAAAGGCTTGGGAACCAAGCTGGTTCGAGCTCTGGTTGAGTTGCTGTTCAATGATCCCGAGGTCACCAAGATCCAAACGGACCCGTCGCCGAGCAACTTGCGAGCGATCCGATGCTACGAGAAAGCGGGGTTTGAGAGGCAAGGTACCGTAACCACCCCAGATGGTCCAGCCGTGTACATGGTTCAAACACGCCAGGCATTCGAGCGAACACGCAGTGTTGCCTAACCCTTCCATCGAGGGGGACGTCCAAGGGCTGGCGCCCTTGGCCGCCCCTCATGTCAAACGTTATGCTCTGTGAGCCGGGTTATTGGCGAAGCGAACGTATGACGATTACAGCAATAAACGCAAAGGGTGAAAAAAAATGACATGGAGAACGACCAAAACACTTTTACAGCCTCAAAATCTGGACTTCAATGAGTTTGAGATTCTTACTTCCGTAATTGAGGGCGCCCGAATTGTCGGCATTGGCGAGGGCGCTCATTTTGTCGCGGAGTTTTCACTGGCTAGAGCAAGTCTTATCCGCTATTTGGTCGAAAGGCATGATTTTAATGCGATTGGTTTGGAATGTGGGGCGATTCAGGCATCCCGGTTATCTGAATGGCTCAACTCAACAGCCGGTGCTCATGAACTTGAGCGATTTTCGGATACCCTGACCTTTTCTGTGTATGGCTCAGTGCTGATCTGGCTGAAATCATATCTCCGCGAATCAGGAAGAAAACTGCAGTTAGTCGGAATCGACTTACCCAACACCCTGAACCCAAGGGACGACCTAGCGCAATTGGCCGAAATTATCCAGCTCATCGATCACCTCATGAAACCGCACGTTGATATGCTGACTCACTTGTTGGCGTCCATTGATGGCCAGTCGGCGGTTATTTCATCGGCAAAATGGGGGGAGCTAGAAACGGCTCGGCAGGAGAAAGCTATCTCAGGGGTAACCAGATTGAAGCTCCGCTTGGCGTCGCTTGCCCCTGTCCTGAAAAAACACGTCAACAGCGATTTGTTCCGAAAAGCCTCTGATCGAATAGAGTCGATAGAGTATACGTTGGAAACCTTGCGTATAATGAAAACTTTCTTCGATGGTACCTCTCTTGAGGGAGATACTTCCGTACGTGACTCGTATATGGCGGGCGTAGTAGATGGAATGGTTCGAGCGAATCCGGATGTGAAGATAATTCTGCTGGCGCACAACAATCATTTACAAAAAACCCCAGTCTCCTTTTCAGGCGAGCTTACGGCTGTTCCCATGGGGCAGCACCTCGCAGAGAGGGTGAATTACCGTGCGATTGCATTCACCCATCTTGGACCCACCGTGCCGGAAATGCATTTCCCATCGCCCGACAGTCCTCTTGGATTCTCTGTTGTGACCACGCCTGCCGATGCAATCCGTGAGGATAGTATGGAACAGTATGTCATCGACGCCTGTGGTACGGAGAATTCATGTCTGACATTGACAGATGCCCCCATGGAAGCAAAGCGAATGCGGTCTCAAAGCGCCTCTGTAAAAACGAAATTGAGCGAGGCATTTGATGCCATCGTCTGTGTTCCAAGCGCCGGCAAGGACAGCCTAGTTGCCCTATAGGAAACCGGAAATGAAAATGAGGGAGCATAACCTGCCAATCCACCGGACGGTTTTCAACCGCCGGTGATCAGCGCGATTGGGCGTCAAGGAAAACTTAATGGCAATCCGAATCTTCGCAATACTTTTCTCCA
>NZ_JBGTYN010000051.1:0-1777 GCF_041730275.1 Comamonas sp. SY3
TGAACTGTGCGGGCACATTACGCAAGGCAGCGCTCATCGCAGCCGCACTCATTCCTACCTTGCCAACTCCGCCCTCTGCTTCGCGCAGCTTGGCGATCATAGGCGCTGCTTGGGTAGCAACACCCAGTTGCGCTGCCTGAAGCTCCAACAGGTCGGCACGCGTCTTGCCTATCGCGTTCGACTGTTCGCGCAACGATTGCAGGAATGCGTTTTCGCTCGCGGCCTTCTTCTCTGCAGCAGCGCTACGCTCCAATTCCTGATTCCAGAAACGGACGTACTCCGCGTCCTTCACCAGCTTCTTGGCATCCTCGTGCTGCGCGGTGAACGCGGCTACGCCTGCCAGCTCTTTAGCCTTAGCTTCTGACTTGTCGAGCTCGGCGGTCCAGAAACGCACGTATTCAGCGGACTTTGTGAGCTGCTGCGCTTGGCGGTGCTTCTCAGCGAACACATCTTGGCGGCCAAGCTCTGCCTCAGCAGCTTTGTACACCGACAGCTGGCTTTCAGCATCCCGCAGCGCCTGGATGTACGGCTGCAGGCGCGAGGCATCCATGCCCCGCATATCCATCTTGAGCTCGAAGCTGCCCGAGAGGCTCTTGGCAGCCTGAGCGGCCTGTAAAGTTTCCTCGGTGGCCTTGCGCATGGCAGAAGCGATGCGGCTCTCGGCGCGGGTGAGCTTTTCCGCTGCGTTCTCAGCACCGTCGCCAATGGCGCCCACGCCCTCGGCGGCCTTCTGACCGGCTTGGTTGACCTTGGCGGCCATCTTGTCGGCGTCATTGCCAATCTGCTGGAAGGTCTTCGAGGCCTCGTTCTCAGCAGCAACAGTGAAGCCGAATTTTTGGTTTTCAGTTGACATGCTGCGCCACCAATAGAAAAGGCCCGCTATTGCGGGCCTTGGAAATAAAGTAACCGCCCGGGGGCGGTTTGCTGAAGATGGAACTAGGGCTGGCTTTTGGCCGCGATGAGCAAATAGATATCATTGACGCTCGACAACCACCGCCCCAAACATGACCAAGAGAAAAAAGTCTCGCCATCCACAGGCAACAACACAAGCTACCGGACCAGTCATGATGTCCCTGCCTTTTATAAAGGTGCTGCCTCCTGAATTCACTGCGCCAATGGGCCAGGT
Source organism: Comamonas sp. SY3 (assembly GCF_041730275.1). Lineage (NCBI taxonomy): Bacteria > Pseudomonadati > Pseudomonadota > Betaproteobacteria > Burkholderiales > Comamonadaceae > Comamonas > Comamonas sp. SY3. Next base: position 1,127 of record NZ_JBGTYN010000051.1, read on the forward strand.
GATGATCGACTGGGCGTTTTATGAAATGCGACTTCAAGAATTGGTTTACACCGCCCTAAAGATCAATACTGCACAAGGCAGACTATCCATCAAGGCCATGCCAGCCATGGGCATGTATGAGCTGGCTGTTGATCTCTTCGCGCTGGAGGGAATCAAACTCCCGGAAGCCAATTTGCACATTTTCCGGGAGCTTGCCAGCCGTCGAAATCTGCTTGCGCATGGAGTTTGGATGCAAGGCGAAAACGGCTTTTTCCTGAGGGATCTGACCGGCACCACAAGCGATGGCATCAAGAAGGTAAAACGAAAGGTCTTACCTGCTGGCGTCCCCATCATCCCGGAAGACATACAGCATGTTTCCGAGCAGATTCAACAAGCAACTTCTGATATTGAGAATTTAATTCTGGATGTGCTAAAACAACGTTCATCATTTCAGCAAAAACATCCCGAATAACCTCATCCCAGACGGCGTCAGGATCGCTGGTCATCTCGCAGAAACCGGCCTGCATCATTTGCTTGGTTATCAATGGGTCGTAGCGATTCATGTGTGATCCTTGATTATTTATTGCAGAGGCGCCGGCCGGGTCAACTACGCCTTCGCCCGCTTCTTCTCTTCAGCCTCACGCTCTTCCATCCAGATGGACAGAACTTCAG
>NZ_JBGTYN010000052.1:0-1595 GCF_041730275.1 Comamonas sp. SY3
CCTGAAACTGCCACTCCTGTGTTGGCTGAGTTGGGCTTTGGTCATGGTGAGATCTACGCCAACCCAGCTGCAACCCAGCAGCTCCTGGACGACGCCGAGATCAACATCGAGGCATGGCTGGCATCTGAAGTGCAAGCCGAGTTCGCTGAGCAAGAAGGCATTGCTTTCATCTCAGGTGACGGCGTGAACAAGCCGGCAGGCATTCTGACGTACGTCACGGGCGGCTCCAACGCAGCCAAACACCCATTTGGCGCGATCAAGGCCATCAACAGCGGCGCAGCTGCAGACATCAGCTCCGACGCCGTGCTGGACTTGATCTACGGCCTGCCCAAGAAGTACCGCCAGGGCGCCCAGTTCCTGACCAATAACCTGACCATCGCCAAGGTGCGCAAGTTGAAGGACGGCCAGGGCAACTACCTGTGGCAACCCTCGGCGCAGGCCGGCCAGCCAGCCACGCTGCATGGCTATGGCATTGCAGAAGACGAGAACATGCCTGATGTGGCTGCAAACGCGCTGCCCATCTTGTTCGGCGACTTCAAGCGCGGCTATCTGATCATCGACCGCATGGGCATCCGTGTGCTGCGTGATCCGTACACCAAGAAGCCATACGTGCTGTTCTACACGACCAAGCGTGTTGGCGGCGGCGTGCAAAACCCCGAGTGCCTGCGCGCTCTGAAGGTGGCGGCCTAAACCAGAAGGGGGCTCCGGCCCCCTTCCTCTCATCTGGAGGAAGCATGAAAGCAAGCAAACCATTCAAGGGCGTCAAGGACGGTGACATCTACCCGACCGAGTTCAACCCCGGCGACGAAATCCCGGCTGAGTTGGAAGCTGCCGCACTGGAGCTGGGCGCCGCCGAGGGCGTACCTACTGCACCCAAGCAGACCAAGGCAAAGGTCTAAGCCATGCTCCTGAACCCGACTGAAGCTCTCGCGCACCTGCGGGTTGAGGCCGGTCAGGAGGATGCTCTGATAACCCTCTACCTGGGCGCAGCGGAGCAATCCGCCATGGACTACCTCAACCGCCAAGTGTTTGCCGACCAGGCTGCACTTGATGCCGCTGTGGCCGCCGAAACAGCCGGCGCCAACCCTATGGTTGTGAACTACGCCATCAAGGCGGCAATGCTGCTGATCTTGGGGCACCTCTATTCCAACCGCGAAGATGTGGTGGCTGGGACGTCTGTGGTGCAGCTGCCTGGCGGGGCTCGCTCCCTGCTGCGGCCGCACCGCATTACCCATGGAGTCTGACCATGACCACCATTGGCCAACTACGCGACCGCGTTACGATCCAGCGCCGAACTGGCGGTGCTAATGAGGTTGGTGAGCCCTTGCCTGAGGCATGGGAGGACTTTGCCACCCTCTGGGCTTATGTACGGCACCCTTCTGGCGTTGAGTCCATTCGCTCGGGCGCCGACACTTCGGTGGTCAAGGCCTCGGCGCGCATCCGCTGGCGAACCGATGTGAACGCTGGAATGCGTATGGTCCACCTGGGCCAGAACTACGACATTGAAGCGGTGTTGCCAGGCCTTGATCGCAAGTTCACTGATCTGTCCTGCAAATTGGTGGTGTGACATGGTGCGCCGTAGCGATACAACGCTC
>NZ_JBGTYN010000053.1:0-1380 GCF_041730275.1 Comamonas sp. SY3
TTACAGCTTGCTGGCCATCTCGGGCACGGCGTCGAACAGGTCAGCCACCAGGCCGTAGTCCGCCACGCTGAAGATCGGCGCTTCTTCGTCCTTGTTGATCGCCACGATCACCTTGGAGTCCTTCATGCCCGCCAAGTGCTGGATGGCGCCCGAGATGCCCGCTGCCACATACAGCTGGGGCGCGACGATCTTGCCGGTCTGGCCCACTTGCAGGTCGTTGGGCGCGTAGCCCGCATCCACCGCTGCGCGGCTGGCGCCAATGGCCGCGCCCAGCTTGTCGGCCAGCGGGGTCATCACTTCGTTGAACTTCTCGGCGCTGCCCAGCGCGCGGCCACCGGAGACGATGATCTTGGCGGCCGTCAGCTCCGGGCGGTCGTTCTTGGTCACTTCGCGGCCCACAAAGCTGCTTTTGCCGCTGCCCTCAACCGCTGCGGCGTTCTCGACTGGCGCCGAGCCACCGGTGGCCGCGGCGGCATCAAAGCCGGTGCCGCGCACGGTGATGACCTTGGTGGCATCGATCGATTGCACGGTGGCAATGGCGTTGCCCGCGTAGATGGGGCGCTCGAACGTGTCGGCGCTCACCACCTTGGTGATGTCGCTGATCTGGGCGACGTCGAGCTTGGCGGCCACGCGCGGGGCAACGTTCTTGCCCGAGGCGGTGGCTGGCGCCAGGATGTGGCTGTAGTTGCCGGCAATGGCCAGCACTTGCGCGGCCAGGTTTTCAGCCAGGCCATCCTTGAGCGCCGGGCCTTCGGCCAGGATGACTTTGGCTACGCCTGCGATCTGCGCTGCAGCTTGGGCTGCAGCTGCTGCGCCTTCGCCAGCGACGAGCACATGCACATCGCCGCCGCAAGCCAGCGCTGCGGTGACGGTGTTGAGCGTAGCGGTCTTGATCGTTTGGTTGTCGTGTTCTGCAATAACGAGAGCGGTCATTTGTAGGTTTCCTTTTGAGCGGCAGGCTTAGATTACTTTTGCTTCGTTCTTGAGCTTGTCGATCAAGGTGGCCACATCGGGCACCTTCACACCGGCGCCGCGCTTGGCGGGTTCTTGCACCTTCAAGGTCTTCAGGCGCGGGCTCACGTCCACACCCAGCTCTTCTGGCTTGACGGTGTCGAGCTGCTTTTTCTTGGCCTTCATGATGTTGGGCAAGGTGACGTAGCGCGGCTCGTTCAGGCGCAGGTCGGTGGTGATGACGGCGGGCAGCGACAGAGACAGGGTCTCCAGGCCCCCGTCCACTTCGCGCGTCACGCTCACCTTGTCGCCAGCGAGTTCGATCTTGGAGGCGAAGGTGGCCTGGGGCAGGTCGCCCAGCGCGGCCAGCATCTGGCCGGTCTGGTTGGCGTCGTCGTCAATGGCTTGCTTGCCGCAGATCACGAGGCC
>NZ_JBGTYN010000054.1:0-1135 GCF_041730275.1 Comamonas sp. SY3
GCTCTCATCGAAGAAGGAGTCCTCGGTGAGATTCAGAATGCCGAACACCGTCACCATGGCGTCGGCCTCCGCAGCGACTTCCACGATGGGGATCGGGCGAGCAAAAAGGCAGCAATTATGAGCCCCATACCTACAAAGCCCCACGCATCAAGCTTTTGCCCATGAAGCAACCAGGCAATGGCTGTAATTATGACGACGCCGAGTCCCGACCAGACTGCATAAGCAACACCGACAGGGATGGATTTCAGAACCAGAGAAAGAAAATAAAATGCGATGCCATAACCGATTATGACAACGGCGGAAGGGGCAAGCTTAGTAAAGCCCTCGCTAGATTTTAATGCGGATGTTGCGATTACTTCGCCAACTATTGCGATAACAAGAAAAAGCCAGCCTTTCATGATATATCTCCCAATTTGTGTAGGGCTTATTATGCACGCTTAAAAATAATAAAAGCAGACTTGACCTGATAGTTTGGCTGTGAGCAATTATGTGCTTAGTGCATCTAACGCCTGGCACAGCGGATCGCAAACCTGGCGCGGCTTTTGGTACAAAAGGCGTGACAGGTTTGCGAATCCGTTGCTGCCACTTGTTAACCCTTTTTCCAGATTTGGTAACTATAATTTATGTTAGAGGCGAAGTCTTGGGTAAAAACTGGCCTAAAATTGCTGGGGATTTCAGGAAAGTAAACATCACCTTCCGGCTCGATGTCTATTGTAGATATATGTAGTGTATCTACTTGATCGATCAGGCTTTTGTATATCTCCCCACCACCTGAAACAATGACATGATCCGTTATTTTCTTTAGGTTGGTTAAAGCATCTTTAATTGATGGAAAGATCAATACGTTCTCATTGTCAGATGTAAAACTTGAACGTGTTACGACCGCATACTTTCGGTTGGGTAATGCTCCCATTGATTCAAAAGTCTTGCGTCCAACCAACAGCCATTGGTTATAGGTAATAGCTTTAAACAGGAGCTGTTCACCTTTGGCACTCCATGGAATATCAGGGCCATTCCCGATAACTCCATTCTTCGATATAGCTACCATTAGTGATAGTTTCACAATTCTTCCTCAGAGGTTAACGTAGAAGTAACCGGCGCTGCGCGGCTTTATCGCGCTGCGTCCGAGTTGACT
>NZ_JBGTYN010000055.1:0-1131 GCF_041730275.1 Comamonas sp. SY3
GGCCTCCGCCCAAGGCATCTCCGGCATCGGCGCCTTCGTCCCCAACACCGAGCTGGGCTTCACCCCCGTCGCCAAAGCCGGCGAGCCGCGCATCAACTGGATCAATGGCGAGTACCAAGAGAGCAACACCGACCTGAGCGTCAAAGTGCTAGGCGGCAGCTTGGACATTGCCCGCTCCTGGAGCCAGGGGCGCTGGTGGCTCAACCCCGCCTGGGCACCGCTCAGCTTTGAGCTCGATCCGCTGGGCAGCGACGCCAAGGTTATCGAGCGGGTAGGGGTGCTCTACGAGCGCAGCGGCCAAAGCGATCTGTACATGGCCAAGAGCAAAGGCAACGCACCCGTTTACATCAAACGGCTCAAAGATGCCGCAGGCCAGCACACCGGTTGGCAGTGGTACGACCGCTTTGGCAACACCATCAACTACAGCCAAGACGGCGTCATCCAAAGCTATGCCAACGCCAGCGGCGTCAAAGTCAGCTTCGCCTACGACAGCGCCACCAGCGCCCGCATCCTGGACCACTTTGACAAGACCATCTACACCGTCACCATGGCGGGGGGCCTGATCACAAAGATAGAAGACCTGGCCGGGCGCAGCGTCAGCTACCAATGGGCAGGCCAGCGCCTGGCCCAGGTCACCGACGTCATGGGCCACGCCTGGAAATACGAGTACGACGCCAACGGCCAGATCACCAGCCGCACCGACCCGCTGGGCCTCAAGATCACCGCCCAGTACATCCAAAGCATCCCCGCGCCCGAGCCCATGCTGAGCCTGGGCAAAAAAGGCGTCACCATCGACCCCACAGGCACCAGCGGCACCACGCAAAAGCTCGCCAACCTCTGGGGCGGCGGGCGCGTGGGCCAGTTCGACGGGCAAAGCGGCTGCGCATCCACGGGCGCCAACAACTACCTGCGCGAGCGAAGGGTGTTTGAAGTCACCTACACCGACTGCCGAGGCAACGCCACCGTCACCCAGTACGACCTGCAAGGCAATGAGCTCAGCCGTACCTTCAACGGTAAAAAGACCGCCTCCAACCAATGGGATGGCGCTTACAGCCAAAAGTACACCAACGCCCGGGGCTACAGTACCACCACGACCTACGACAGCAACTACCAGCCGCTGCAAATCACCCA
>NZ_JBGTYN010000056.1:0-1107 GCF_041730275.1 Comamonas sp. SY3
AAATGGCAACTCCAGTACCTCCTATTGACCCCCAATTGCCACCGTTCCCAGGGCCGAACACGCCCGAATCGGCATATGACGATATGGCATTTGATTGGGGCTCGGCCATGCCTGGCTTCGGAAATCGAATCGCGGCAATTGGCCAAAATGTTTATAACAATGCTGAGGAAGCAAGGCTGAAGGCCCTGGCAGCTGAAGGATCTGCGGAGGCGGCAGCCGCACGCGTGGTCGATGTGCAAACGGCAGCAAATGGCGCCTTTGCAGCAGCGAACTACAAAGGGGAGTGGTCCACCCTCTCAGGTGCATTGAACGTGTCGGCCACAGTCACCCACCTGGGGCGCCTGTGGTATCTCAAGCTGAACCTGGCCAACGTGACCACACAGGCCCCGGCTCTGGGGTCCACCTACTGGGGCGAGGTGAGTCGCAACGATTTCACGGTGCTGCCTTGCCCTGCTGGGACGACAAATGCGGCGGACCGTGGCTTGTATCGGATGACTTCCAGCACTTCGGTGCTGCTGCTTCCTGCGGCGCCTTGGCACGGGATGGTAGTGGCGGCTGCCAATGTCTCTGGCACGTTGACGCCTGTGATCTCGCGCAACGGTAAAACCATCTGCGGTGATGCTGAAAACTTCACGATGAATGTTCTGGGTTTCCAGATCGTTTTGCAGTACGACTCCATATCCGGCGACTGGATGCGAGTTTCTGGTCTGACGGCATTTACAGCCGCGCAGCCCGCTATCGGGACCTCCAATATCTGGACAGCCTCCCAAAACTTCACGGGCGGGCTGAATATGAATGGCAACCCAATTGTGGAGAGAGGAAGTAATGCCGATGGTGATTATGTGAGGTATGCAGACGGAACGCAATTCTGCTCGAAAATCCTGACCATAAATACAGCAATTTCCAATAGCGATGGAGGTGGGGTTCTCTACAGTCCCGCCGTTAATCTTGGCGCTTTCCCCAAAGCCTTCTCGCCACAAGCACCGTCCGTAAACTTGACCGTCTCAGGCGGCGCTGGAGCTTTTATAACTAGCGGCTCGACGCCTCAGACTACTACAAGTTGGGGGAATTGCTTTGTGTCCTCTGGGGCGTCTCGTGCTGCGAACA
>NZ_JBGTYN010000057.1:0-993 GCF_041730275.1 Comamonas sp. SY3
TGAGCAGTCGCGTCTGGTTCTTCACCTTCTCTTGGTCGGTGTAGAACTTGTCGTAATAGTTGCCGGTCGCAGCCGTGAACTTATCAGCACCGCCAAATGCGTCGATGATGTCCGAGGCCATATCAGCGCCAGCCAGCGACGTATCCATGAGCGTGAGCCCAAGCATGTCAAAGACCGAATTCACGCTGTACAGAGAGTCAGATAGACGGGTGAGCGCCTGCACTGCCGTTTCACCGGTTCGCACGTACTCGCTCATCACGAATACCTGCTCGGTGATCGTCTCAGTCACTTCTCGACCCACACGACCATACTGCTGGGTGTCGCCATCAGTAGGCAGCTCCACGTTGTCCCAAATCGTTCGGGTAACTTCGCGGGTCTGCTCTTCCCACTTGCCGAGCACCGAGCGGGCCAATTCCTCATTGGCCTGCGCCAGCGCCTGTTGAACCTTGGCAGTGGCCTCCTCTTCGGTAAGCCCAGTCAACTCCAGGCCCTTGCCGCCTGTGTCCGGATGGATCTCATCCAGACCCAGGGTCACGCGCATTGCGCGGATCGCATCGCCATCAAGCCCCAGGCTATCTGCCCGAGAGGCCGTATCCTCACGCATACCAGTGAAGGCATCCTGCAGGACCTTGATGGGTCCCTTAGAGCCTTCGATGGCGCCGTCGTACTGCGAGAGCATCTCCAAGCGGCTGTATTGCTGCTGGATTTGTCGCTCACGGTAGGCGTTGCGCTTGTCATCAGGGTTGTCAGCGATCTCCTTTTTAAGGCGCTCGATCTCTGCCTTGGACTGTTCGATCTCCTTCTCCGCCACAAGGTAGCGGTACTTGGGGCCACCAAAGAGGCTGCCGCTTTCGCGCATCAACTGATAACCGTAGAGATCGCCACCCAGCTCGCCAGTGATGCCGCTACCGACCTGCTTTTCCTCCTTGAACATGCCACCCAGATAGGCTGCGATCAGCGGCACAGCCATGACCCAGCCGCCAGATGCAACCC
>NZ_JBGTYN010000059.1:0-939 GCF_041730275.1 Comamonas sp. SY3
ACACCGCCCGTCACACCATGGGAGCGGGTCTCGCCAGAAGTAGGTAGCCTAACCGTAAGGAGGGCGCTTACCACGGCGGGGTTCGTGACTGGGGTGAAGTCGTAACAAGGTAGCCGTATCGGAAGGTGCGGCTGGATCACCTCCTTTCTGGAAAACAGCTTCGCTGTTTCGGTGGATGCTAACTTTGTGCAAACAAAGTTAAGTGCCATCGGCACGGCAGGAGCCAAAAAAGCAATCAAGATTGAACGTCCACACTTATCGGTTGTTGGAACAAGCCAAAGCTTTTAAGAGGCTGGGTCTGTACTAAGACACAGCACTTGCAAAGAATTGGAATGGGTCTGTAGCTCAGCTGGTTAGAGCACTGTGTTGATAACGCAGGGGTCGTTGGTTCGAGCCCAACTAGACCCACCATTTACGGTTCCGACGGATGGCATATTGATTGGCTAGAACCAAGCAGTGCAAGGCGCGAATGACGAAGCATACTTACGTATGTGAGGAAGTAGCAACGCCGCAATGCGCAGGTTATAGGCGATCAAAGGGGGATTAGCTCAGCTGGGAGAGCACCTGCTTTGCAAGCAGGGGGTCGTCGGTTCGATCCCGTCATCCTCCACCAAAACCTACTACTGATCACTTATCACTCAACACCAAAGCGGTTTCGCAAGAGACTGTTTTGTTGTTGACTCCGGATTCCCGGATCAAACGGCTGTTCTTTAAAAATTCATAGAGTCGAAAATCAGCGTTGCTGGTGGAAAGCAGAAATTCGTAAAGGTTTTACTGCACCGTGCCACCAGCAACAATTTGATTGCGTCAAAACGAATGAAACTTTGCGAGAGCAATTTTTATTCAGTAATGACGAATATTCTTCAAGAATGTGAATCTGGGAAACTGGGTTTACAGCAAAGATATTCACATTACGGCATAACGCGCGAGGTGAGAGAC
>NZ_JBGTYN010000060.1:0-879 GCF_041730275.1 Comamonas sp. SY3
TTGGGCGTCAAGGAAAACTTAATGGCAATCCGAATCTTCGCAATACTTTTCTCCACTTTTGTTTTTGGCACGTTCGCGCATGCACAAGAAGGCATGCGCGAACGTTCTGACTGGCGGAAGTTTTTCAGCGAATTTCAAGCCAAAGGCACGATAGTTGTGGCAGACGAACGCCAAACAGATCGTGTCATATTGGTTTTTGATCAGGTGCGGTCAGAGAAACGCTACTCGCCGGCCTCGACATTCAAGATTCCACATACACTTTTTGCACTTGACGCAGGCGCTGCACGTGATGAGTTTCAAGTTTTCCGATGGGACGGCATCAAAAGAAGCTTTGCAGCTCACAACCAAGACCAAGACTTGCGATCAGCAATGCGGAATTCTACTGTCTGGATTTATGAGCTATTTGCAAAAGAGATCGGTGAAGACAAGGCTCGACGCTATTTGAAGCAAATCGACTATGGCAACGCCGATCCTTCGACAAGTAATGGCGATTACTGGATAGATGGCAATCTTGCTATCGCGGCACAAGAACAGATTGCATTTCTCAGGAAGCTCTATCATAACGAGTTGCCCTTTCGGGTAGAACATCAGCGCTTGGTCAAGGACCTCATGATTGTGGAAGCCGGTCGCAACTGGATACTGCGCGCAAAGACGGGCTGGGAAGGCCGCATGGGTTGGTGGGTAGGATGGGTTGAGTGGCCGACTGGCCCCGTATTCTTCGCACTGAATATTGATACGCCAAACAGGATGGATGACCTTTTCAAAAGGGAGGCAATAGTGCGGGCAATCCTTCGCTCTATCGAAGCGTTGCCGCCCAACCCGGCAGTCAACTCGGACGCAGCGCGATAAAGCCGCGCAGCGCCGGTTACTTCTACGTTA
>NZ_JBGTYN010000061.1:0-818 GCF_041730275.1 Comamonas sp. SY3
CTGGTTTGCTCGGCCGCTGACGGCCCCATGCCCCAGACCCGTGAACACATCCTGCTGGCTCGCCAGGTGGGCGTGCCTTACATCATCGTGTTCCTGAACAAGTGCGACATGGTGGATGACGAAGAGCTGCTGGAGCTGGTGGAAATGGAAGTCCGCGAACTGCTGGACAAGTACGATTTCCCTGGTGACGACACCCCCATCATCCGCGGCTCGGCCAAGCTGGCTCTGGAAGGCGACCAATCCGACAAGGGTGAGCCTGCCATCCTGCGTCTGGCTGAAGCGCTGGACACCTACATCCCAACGCCAGAGCGCGCTGTGGACGGTGCTTTCCTGATGCCCGTGGAAGACGTGTTCTCCATCTCCGGTCGTGGTACCGTGGTGACCGGCCGTATCGAGCGCGGTATCATCAAGGTCGGCGAAGAAATCGAAATCGTCGGTATCAAGGACACCGTCAAGACCACCGTGACCGGCGTGGAAATGTTCCGCAAGCTGCTGGACCAAGGTCAAGCTGGTGACAACGTTGGCCTGCTGCTGCGCGGCACCAAGCGTGAAGACGTGGAGCGTGGCCAAGTGCTGTGCAAGCCTAACTCGATCAAGCCACACACCCACTTCACCGCTGAAGTGTATGTGCTGAGCAAGGACGAAGGCGGCCGCCACACCCCATTCTTCAACAACTACCGTCCTCAGTTCTACTTCCGTACCACGGACGTGACCGGCGCCATCGAGCTGCCAGCTGACAAGGAAATGGTTATGCCTGGCGACAACGTGTCGATCACCGTCAAGCTGATCAACCCCATCGCTATGGAAGAAGGTCTGCG
>NZ_JBGTYN010000062.1:0-583 GCF_041730275.1 Comamonas sp. SY3
AGGCCAAGAAGGAGGAGTGAGATGCGACTGAGAACCGCCCTGAACCACCTGCAGCTGGTGTTGCACTCTGCAGAAGCAGCAGAGGAACGGCTGCAGAAGCGATATGGACCTGCCATGCCTCGCTCAGCCCGCGCATTCGATAAGCGAACGATCGAGGCACTGCGCCTGATTTTGAACAAGCCCGCCCCCAAGGAAGCACCATGACCGACAAAAGCCAGCTCGCCTGCGGAATCTTTCACGATATGCATTGGCCAGGGAATGATGTCAGTGGCTGCTACCTGCCAGATGGTCACGACGGGCCGCATGAGTACAAGGACGAGAAGGGAAAAGCTTGGTGCTGGGAAACCGATCTGACCTGCGAATGCTCTCACTGCAGGCGCTGCGAGGGCGATTACTGCACTGAATACTGGCCAAAGGAACAAACACCATGACCGACAAGACAGAAGCACAGCCCGAAGCGCTGCGGCTGGCCGCCGAGTTCGAGGATTGCATTCGAATAGACGCTATACCGTCAATCAACGACGTGAAGAAATCAGCCGCCGAACTGCGCCGCCTGCACGCCGAGATACAGCAGCTCAAGGCC
>NZ_JBGTYN010000063.1:0-533 GCF_041730275.1 Comamonas sp. SY3
GGCCCTGGGAACGGTGGCAATTGGGGGTCAATAGGAGGTACTGGAGTTGCCATTTAGACAATCCCTTTCACAAAGATGTTGGCCTTGGTAATGGCCTGGTTCTCAGGCGACAGATCCGAAGTCACAAAACCGACCGAGCTGAGATAGCGAAACTTTTCCTGCCGGCTCGCAAACACTGAAACGGGCGTGTCCTTGAGCTGCACCAGCGCTGACCAGATGCGGTTTGCGTCCTCGGGATTGATTGCAACGGGAAGCGTCAGATTCGTGGCACTGCCGCGCGGGACCTGCCGGTATCGCCCATCCACCCCTTCTGTCCTGGTGGTGTAGTTCACGACTTCTGCCCGCGCCGTGTACAGAACACCAGGCCGCCCCGTGAACAGGCCCATAGTCACCCATGAACCAATCGAGAAGAAACCCACGCCTACATCGTCTGTCGCACCGCCAGTCACCTCCAGCGTCACCAGCACTCGGGGGCGAAGTGTGATCCCATCCACCCGAAAGCTGGTTACTGGCGTTTTGGGACCATAGAGGTA
>NZ_JBGTYN010000064.1:0-527 GCF_041730275.1 Comamonas sp. SY3
CCATCCCCGGATCGAGGATGAGCCGGTCGGCAGCGACCCCGCTCCGTCGCAAGGCGGAAACCCGCGCCTCGAAGAACCGCACAATCTCGTCGAGCGCGTCTTCGGGTCGAAGGTGACCGGTGCGGGTGGCGATGCCATCCCGCTGCGCTGAGTGCATAACCACCAGCCTGCAGTCCGCCTCAGCAATATCGGGATAGAGCGCAGGGTCAGGAAATCCTTGGATATCGTTCAGGTAGCCCACGCCGCGCTTGAGCGCATAGCGCTGGGTTTCCGGTTGGAAGCTGTCGATTGAAACACGGTGCATCTGATCGGACAGGGCGTCTAAGAGCGGCGCAATACGTCTGATCTCATCGGCCGGCGATACAGGCCTCGCGTCCGGATGGCTGGCGGCCGGTCCGACATCCACGACGTCTGATCCGACTCGCAGCATTTCGATCGCCGCGGTGACAGCGCCGGCGGGGTCTAGCCGCCGGCTCTCATCGAAGAAGGAGTCCTCGGTGAGATTCAGAATGCCGAACACCGTCACC
>NZ_JBGTYN010000065.1:0-526 GCF_041730275.1 Comamonas sp. SY3
CTGTTGGGCGCGCTGGGCGTCGCAAGTGGTAAAGCCGGGGTGTCCGCGGTGGTAGTGCTGCTCGTCAACGATGTAGGCATGTTCATCCCAGAATGATTTTTCACGCCACACGAGCATCAAGCCGCACTTTTCGCAGCACCGGCGCACGCTGCCGTAGGGCTGGTCGCGCTGCGTCATCAGGTGCAGGGTCTTCATGCATTGCCGCCTTCCTGGGCTGCAGCCTTGGCGGCGCGGTCAAGGCGCTCCATTTCAGCCAAGATGAGCGCGCCGGCCTTCTCCAGCATGCGACGCGCGTCACCCTTCTTGAGCGAGTCTTGTGCCCACGGCCAGTGGTCATCGACACGCCAGCCATCGGCGCCTGTTGCCAGCAACGCATAAGTGGCGGCTGCTGCGGCTAACTCTGCGTCAACATAGCTGTCATCGGCCTCTGGAACATAGCCCTCTTTACCGATCTGGCGGGCGCGCTCGGCCAGCACATCAAGTGCGGCTCGGGTCAGCGCATCAGCGGGCTGGGCCTGGGGTGCTG